>CAYVWU010000009.1:0-9955 GCA_964455575.1 uncultured Cyanobium sp.
ATGCGGTGATCCTTTTTGACGAGGTGGAGAAGGCCCACCCCGATGTCTTCAATGTGATGCTGCAGATCCTGGACGATGGTCGCGTGACCGATGGCCAGGGCCGCACGGTGGATTTCACCAACACGGTGTTGATCCTGACGAGCAACATCGGCAGCGCGTCCATCCTGGATCTGGCCGGCGACCCCGCCCGCCACGGGGAGATGGAGAAGCGGGTGAACGAGGCCTTGCGTGCCCATTTCCGCCCGGAATTTCTCAACCGCCTGGATGAGACGATCATCTTCCACAGCCTGAAAGCTGAAGAGCTGCGCGAAATCGTGGAGCTGCAGGTGAAGCGGCTGGCGAAGCGGCTGGAGGAGAAGAAGCTGGGCCTGCGTCTCGATGGCGAAGCCCTCGATTGGCTGGCCGGCGTGGGCTATGACCCCGTCTACGGCGCCCGTCCGTTGAAGCGCGCCATCCAGCGGGAGCTGGAAACGCCAATCGCCAAGGCGATCTTGGCGGGCACCTTCGCCCCCGGCGCGACGATTGCGGTGGACGTGCAGAACGAGCGCCTGCGCTTCCGATCCGCCGAGGCGGCGACCTTGCTCAGCGAGCCGGTCCCAGCGTTGACCTGAGAGGCGGCGACCCGCGGAGGGGGCCCCAGAACGCCAGAGACGTGCTAGTACAGGTGTACGCCCGCTCAAGGTCCATGGCCGCCCCCTCTTCCCGTGGTGTCGCCTCCGGAGCCAGCCCCCTCGAGCCCATCGAGGACTGGCCCTATCTCGACCAACAGGTGCTGCGGACCAGCCGCAGTCACCAGGTCTGCCTCACCTGCCACTGGTTTCGCCACCATGCCGGTCCCAACTGCGTGCCGCTGCTCACCTGCCAGCTGCGCCAGGGGCTGATCGCCCACGGGGAACACCTCACCCACCGCTGCCCAAGCTGGACGGAAGACCTCCTGCGTCAGCGCGGCTGGGCACCGGAGGTGGCCTGAGGGCCGCGACCATTCCATGGCGCGCGGTGGCGGACAGCCCCACCCCACCCCCCGGGAGGCCTGGCTCCGCGCCGGCCAGAGGGTGTTGCACTTCCGTCCCGCCCGCTGGGACCGCTGGCGCCAATCCCTGGAGGTGACCAGCGGGGAATGGCTCGCCGATCAGGCCACCCCACTGCTCAAACACCGGCAGGAGCTCAGCCGCGAGGACGCCCTGTCCCTCTGGCGCGATCTGCGGCGGGAGGGCTGGGTGCCCTGTCCGCCGCAATGGGAACCGCCAACAGCCTGAAGAGGGCGAGGGGAGAAGGCTCACACACCGCTGCGATGAGAATCAAAAGTCCACAACCTAAACAAATGCCTGACATGGCAGCTGCGAGCTGAGTCAACGAGATCGGGCCTCGCAAGCAATCGGACGAAGCCCCGCACAGCCCAGATACATCTATGAACATTTGTTGCGACAGCAACAGTTGTTCCAACAGGTCAACGGCAGTCTTCGCATCATGACTAGAACATTAATCGCCAGTCTCTCTCATGAAGACAGAAATACGAAAGAATAATCAGAATAACTTCTTGCCCGAGAATAAGATCAGGAACTCCATACACACTGCCCACAGCAAACCTTTCGGTCACCCCGAGGGCAAGGCGAGCATCCGACAACAGCGCTCCCCCGGGAGACCCTTCCTTGCCCGAGCTCTCTTCATCACCTGGCTCAGCCTCCTGGCCTGTGATCCAGCCCTGGCCCATGGAGGCGGCCACAATGAACCTTCGCCGATCGTGGACGGCACAGTCCTCGATCACCTGGATCAGCTGCCCCTTCTCCCGTCTGGGACCCCATGGGTCACCCAGGGCAGTTACGAGGTCTGGCTCAGCGACCAGGCCAACAGCCTGGGGATAACCAGCGGCACGCCCTCAGGCACCCATGGCGGACAGATCAGGATCTATGACTCAGCAGATCTTGAACGGCCGACACCGGTCGATCGGCCATTGATTCTTGATGTCACCAGAGACCTCTTTCCGAATGCTGACATCACCACCAATGCGCATGTGTCGCGTATTCACGGCATCATGCCCAGCCCAGACAATCGCTACATGGCGTTGAACTTTGTCACGTCTGGACACTTGGGCATTGTGGATGGAGAAAGCAAAAAGTCGGTCTGCCTCTTTCGCACAACCCAGACAAGCACTGGACGCCAGAACCATATGAGCTTCTGGTCGCCCACTGGCAATCAGGTCATCGTCGCCAATCAGAACGGCCGCATGCTTGAACGCGTCGATGTCAGACGCAACAGCAGTGGAGCCGTCACAGACTTTGTCTTCAACGCTGCGGCAAGCCTGGATCTTGTGGGTGGACCGGGTCGCATCCTTGCGGAGCCGATCGCAGTTGCCATGGGCGGGAACAGCGGCATCAATTGCAGGGTGGACAACCAGGTGGTCAATCCTCAGCCAACCGTCACCCCCAACAACGTGCCCAAGCAGGCCCCGGGCATTCGCCCCTTGAACACCATTATTTGCCCGATCCCCTCAAGCACGGGCAAACATGTGTTTGCTTCTCTGGGGGGCGGAGGGATGTTTGTTGTGGACATCCTGGCCAACCCGATGGCCATCGTGGGCGAGTATGACCTTTCCCAGGTGAATGCGGCCGGCTGTGGCGGCATGGAATCGAATCAATTCATGCATATGTCGACAGGAACTCCCGGGCCAAACATCTCTGAATTCACGGTCTATCGCTTCGGGCTGGACTATCCCTCAGCCCCCTTCTTCAATGCCCCAAACACGCCTGAACCGCTTGCTGTCTGGGAAGATCCAGACAATGGCAAGATCGCGGGCAGCAACCTTCCGACTGGCAGCAATCGCGATGCTCACGGCATGGCACTGACAGGTGATGAGCTGCATCAGTTTGATCGGATCCGCAACGTCGTCGAAGTCTTCAAGATGGAACCGCCCTGGAATCAGTTGATTCGCAGTGACACCTACGACCTCACCGCCAGCGGGGCCTGTGGAACCACAATCGGGACGACGAAAATCAACGACCCCACACCCGACCTGGGACAGGCCTCCCCGGACGGCAACACCATCTACATGGCCTTGCGGGGACCATATCCGCTCACCATCAGTCACGCCGCCTCAGGCAGTTGTCCAGGGTTGGGGATCATCCGCAGAACGTCAACCAACTCCAGCTGGGAGCTGGCAGCTGTCTTGCCCTCCACCATTCTGGATGCCACCGCGGCGAGAAACCTGAGCGACCCGCATGCCGTCATCGTGCGCCGTGTGGTGCCCGGTCCCCTTCCCCTGTTGGGGTTGGGACTGACCCTGGGGTGGAGCCGACGGGTGCGACACCGCTTCCAGACCCAGCGGTGAAATGCCCTGAGCCCGCCAGGGGGAGACACGCAAGCCTCCGGAAGGGCTGCAGGCCGCACCGCGGGATGATGGGGCTGGCCTCCGGCGCCCTGCGCGGTCCTCGTGACGGCATCCCCTCCCCTGACCGTCGTCGGCATTGATGTCGGCGGCCAACGCAAAGGATTCCATGCGGTGGCGCTGCGCGAGGGGGCCTACGCCAGCCAACTGGCCAGCCGGGAGGTGGACCGTCTCGCGCTCTGGTGCCGCGACGTGGTGGCGGCAACCGTGATCGCCATTGACGCTCCCTGCCGGTGGAGCGACGACGGGCAGCCGCGGCCCTGCGAACGGGATCTGCTGCGGCAGGGCATCCGCTGCTTCACCTCCCCCACCCGCGCCCAGGCCATCGCCCATCCGACCGACTACTTCGGCTGGATGCTGCGGGGTGAGGCCCTCTTCGAGGCGCTGGAAGCCAGCCATCCCCTGCTGGCGAGCCTGCCGATTCGTGGTCCGAGCTGCTTCGAGACCTTCCCCCACGCCATCACCTGGCACCTGCGAGGCGGCAACGCCAACGCGGCACGGAAGCATGGCCAACGGCGGGAACTCCTGGTCCAGCTCGGCCTGGATCCCACCCCTTTCACGCGCATCGACTGGATCGATGCGGCCCTGTGCGCCGTGGCGGCCCACCAGGTCGCCAGCGGGGGCGCCTGCATCACCTTTGGAGAACCGGCCACGGGGTTGGTGGTCGTGCCGTCCCAGCCTGGGCTCAGCCCTTAGGCCCGACAGGAACCCGCTTCCGCGCAGTCGCCCCAGCGTGGAGAACTTGAGCTGCCGCCCCAGCCAGAGGCAAGGGAGACGACGAAGGGCACAGGGAAGAGGCCTGTGTGCAGACACTGATGAGGAGGCGAAACGTCAAGCGGTATACGGCCGACACGAACGCAATCGCCATAAATCGAAAAAGTTTGAGGTCACCCCCGCCATGGTCAACGACACCCCCCCGTGTTCGTCAGGGCCAGCAACGCCGAGCACACACCCGCCCCAGGGAGGTCGCTTCAGGGCCGAGACCGCCGTCACCCTTCTCCGACGGGAGCGCCCGACAGCCCTTCCGGCCCGAGGGCGGCTTCTCCAGACCTGGAAGGCCTGGGTGGGACGACCCGCGCCCCTGGCGTCGCTGGTCATCAGCCTGGCCTGCCCGCTGGCGGCGCCGCTGGCCCACGCTGCGCCGTTTTCCCTGGAGAAGGCCACGATCCCCAGCATCAACGCCGCCTTTGACAGCGGGGTGTTGACCTCCGCCCAGCTGGTTCAGCTCTATCTCAATCGGATCGCCGCCTATGACGGACCGGGCGGAGTGAACCTCAACGCCATCATCTCCCTCAATCCCGACGCCCTCGCCCGGGCGGCCGCCCTCGACCTTGAGCGCAGCACCACAGGGCCACGCTCCGCGCTGCATGGCATTCCCGTCCTGTTGAAAGACAACATCGACACCAGCTTTCTGCCAACGACAGCGGGCTTCCTCGGCCTGGCGGGCTCCCTGCCTCCCGACAACGCCACGATCGCCCAGAAGTTGCTGGACGCAGGCGCCATCATCCTCGGCAAAACGTCTCTGACCGAATTCGCCAACTATCTGACCTCCGGCATGCCCGCGGGGTACAGCTCGCTCAATGGCTACACCTTCAATCCCTACAACCCGGTGGCACTGCCGGGAGGGGATGGGCGTCCTCTGCTCTCTCCGGGAGGGTCCAGCGCAGGTTCAGGCGCAGCGATGGCGGCGTATTTCGCCACCATCGCCATCGGCACGGAAACCTCCGGCTCGATCCTCAGCCCTTCCAATCAGAACTCCCTGGTGGGCATCAAGCCGACCGTTGGCCTCTGGAGCCGCGACGGCATCATCCCCATTGCCGCCAGCCAGGACACAGCCGGCCCGATGACCCGCTCCGTGACCGATGCCGCCATCCTTCTCGGCGCGCTGACGGGAGAGGATCCCAAAGACCCGATTACCTCCGAGAGCGTTGGCAAAGCAAAAAGCGACTACACGCCCTATCTGAGGCTCGATGCCCTGCAAGGGGCTCGGCTGGGCTACTACGCCGAGCCCAATGCCTCCACGGCCAGTGGCGCGGAACAGTTGGCCATCTTCAACCAGGCTCTGGATGTCTTGCGGGCGGAAGGCGCGACTGTTCTGAAGATCCCTTTCACGCCGCCCACCAACAACAGCACGGTATTGACCTATGAATTCAAACGTGATCTGAATGCCTATCTGGCCAGCCTGGGACCTGGCGCCCCGATTCAGGACATCGATGACGTCAATGCCTTCATTACGGACTACAACGTCGCCAATCCTGATCCAGCCGGGCCGTTCAAATACGGCAAAGTGAGGATCGAAACCTCTCGCTTGATTGATCTCACCGCTGGCAGCGCAGATACGATCCGTTACCAAAACGATCGGGCCACCGACCTGCTCAACTCCCGCACCCTGGGAATCGACGCTTTCATGGCGGCCAACAATCTGGATGCCATTCTCTTCAGTGGTTCCAGCGGCGCCGCCATTGGAGCCAGGGCAGGCTATCCCACGATCATCGTGCCGGCGGGCTATCAAACCTTGAACAACAAAAATCCTCTAGGCCTGTCCTTCCTGGCCAAGGCCTACGAGGAGGAGAAGCTCATCGGTTATGCCTATGACTTTGAACAGGCCTCTCTGGCGCGGGTCACCCCCCTCAGCACGCCGCCCCTCGCGGGAGAGCCCGTTCCAGGCCCTCTCGCGGTGGGCGGTGCCGCCATGGCCTGGTCCTCCAGCCGGAAACTCCGTCAACGCTGCCGGGCCGCCCGGCGCCTGTCCTGCCAGGAAGCAGGCGGTTAGCCCACGCAGGCCCGGGTTCAGGGCCCCTGCACCGCTCGGGTGGCGTCCACCATCGGCATCTCGGCGTTGCCCCAACCGCCCCCCTGCAGCAGGGGGGCGGCCCCCTCCCGCGGCCGGGCCTGCTCCCCGGCCGCGAACGCCGCGTCGACCCACTTCAGCAGCGCCGGGCCCAGCACGCCGCCATCGGCGCTGTCCTCCGGACGCAGGTTGAAGTGATCGCCACCATTGACCAAGATCAGTTGGTGGCCATGCCGTTTCGCGAAGCGCACCGGATCGATGGCCTCCGGATCCGGGGGCACCACCCAGTCGCGGCTACCGCTGACCAACAGCACCCGCGCGGTCAGATCCACCCCTGCCCGGTGCGGGAACAGCAGCGAGGCCGGGGGACTCACCGCGGCGGCGGCGATCACCCGGCGATCGCTGATCGCCGCGCGATTCACGCCGGTGATCCAGCTGCACTGCAGCGTCCAGCTCAGGTTGCGGTTGGGGTCCTTGACGTCCTGACACTCCCGTTGCAGCTTGGCTTCCGTCGGTCGGGCCCCCGCCATCTGCAACGCCGTGGTGCCGCCCCAGGAGTGGCCCATCACCACCACCTGGTTGCTGTTGACCCGGTGTCGCAGACCGAGGGTGCCGGCCTGATCCACGGCCGCCTTCAGATCGAGGGGGCGCAGGGCGAGCTCATCGGCGTTGGGCGGCGGCGACATGCCGCTCAGCACGGCTTCCTGCTGGCTGCTGTCGCTGCCCGGATGGCGGGGAAGGATCACCGTGGTGCCCTGGCTGGCCAGCAGTCGCGCCCAGCCGAGAAAGCTCTTCGGATCGTCCCAGAGGCCATGGGAGATGAGCACCAGGCGGCCATTGGCGGCCCCCTCCGGCTCCACCACCACCAGCTGCAGCGGCGTCTTGCGGTGGGCGACGGTGATGCTCACGGTGCGGACGCTCACCGCCTGACGACCGATGAGGGAGCCCGTCGGCGGCGGCACGGCCGGCAGGGTGGCCAGCAGGCGCTCCGCGTCATCCCGCTGCTCCACCATCCGGGTGGCGATGTCCTTGGCCCGAACCAGGTCCAACGTGAGCCGCTTGCCGGGAATCGCCCGGATCAGGTTCAAGAGGGTGAGGTCCCCTCCGGAGGAGGCCCGATCCAAGGCCTGGCGCAGGGTGGCTCCGGTGAGATCCGGCGGTTGGCCCTCCACCTTGCCGATGGTGGAGAGCACCAGCAAGGCCTGCTCCACAAGCGGGGATCCCACCGACCCATCCACGATGCGCGCCAAGGAGAGGGGCACCGGTTGGTTCAACACCTCCCAGAGCTGCCGCCCCAGGGAACCGTCCGTGGCGCGATCCAGCTCCGCCAGATCGCTCCTGCCGTTGCGCAAGGCATCCAGGCTGGTGAGCTCGCTCACTTTCAGGGTGAAGCCGGTGTCCACCAGCGGGATCCGCACCACCACCTCCTCCAGGGCCCGGGCGGGGGCGACGGACGCCAGGGGGAAGGCGCCCAGGGTGGCGGCGATCGCAACCCTGGACAGCCAGCGCCGGGGGGACGGCCTGCGCCAGCCCGTGGCCCGAGGGTCGGCGGGATTCCGGAGCAGGCGCGGGCCGCAGGCGGTCCTGGAGATGAAAGCGCGCATCCGCGGGGGGGTCGCTGGAAGGCTCTTCACGTTATGTGGCGGTCGGTTGGGCACGGGCGATGAACCGTCGGCCCAGCTGTACCACGACCAGACCGGAGGCATTCATCCAGAGCCCGTACAACGCCGCGGGCACCGCCATCTCCGGGTTGCGCAGCAGCCCGGCCGTGATGGCGATCGCCAGGGTGCAGTTCTGGATGCCCACCTCAACGGCAATGGTGATCTGCTGCGCCCGTGGCAGCGCCGCCCCGCGGCCCGCCAGAGCCCCGGCCAGGGTGCCCAGCCCATTGAGCAAGACCACCCCAAGACCGGCTTTCCAGAAGAAGGAGGGCAATTTGTCGCCCTCCCTCGCCAGCAGCACCAGGATGATCACCGCCAGCAGGCCAGCCGCCAGGCGGCTCACCTGGCGCTCCATCCGCAGGGCGGCGGCGGGCCACCGCTGCCGCAGCGCCATCCCGCCGACCGTGGGCACAATCGTGATCAGCAGGATCTGCAGCATCGTGGTGCCGAGCGGCAGTTGGATCGACGCCTCCGTGCCGAGCAGCCAGCGCAGGGCCAGATTGGCCAGCACGGGAATGGTGACCACCGTGAGCAGGCTGCTGAGCGCGGTGAGGCTCACGGAGAGGGCCACATCTCCCTTCGCCAGATAGGTGATCAGATTGGAGGAGGGTCCTCCCGGGCAGAGGGCCACCACCAACAGGCCCACCGCGATGACCGGTGGCATGGGGACCAGTCCGACGAGCAGCACGCCGATCAGGGGAAGAACCACCATCTGACTGAGCAGACCCACCGTGATGGCTTTGGGATTGCGGCCAATCCGCCGGAAGTCGTCCGGCACCAGCCCCAGGCCCATCCCCAGCATGATGAAGGCCAGGGCCAGAGGAAGCAAAACCGAGGTCAGCAGGGTGTTTTCCATCGCTGGGGCATGACGGCGGGCTCCAGATTGACAGGCAACAGGCGGAGAGACCGATCAGCCGTTGCCGGTGCGGGCGATGTCGAGGACATCGGCCATGGAGCGGATCTGATCCACCGTGTCCCGCAGCTGGTCGTCGTCGCTGAGCTCCACCCGCAGGTCGATGCGGGCAGGCTTGCCGGCGGTGGTCCGCACGCGGGCATCGCTGACGTTGATGCGATGGTCGGACAGGCGGGTGAGGATGTCCTTGAGAACGCCCACCCGGTCCAGCACCTCGATGCGCAGCTGCACCGGGTAGCGGCGCCGATGCTCCTCCGCCATGGCTGGATTCCAGCGCACCGGCAGACGCCGCTCCGAGGGCACGTGGCCCAGATTCCCGCAGTCCTGGCGATGGATCGTGATGCCATGGTTGCCCAGGGCCACCGTGCCGACGATCGCCGCGCCGGGCAGGGGGCTGCAGCATCCCCCCAACCGATATTCCAGCCCCTCCAACCCCAGGATCGGGCTGCCCGAAAGCTGCGCGGGCGTTCCCGTGGTGTGGGCGGCGACCACGCCAGCAGCCACTTCCTCATTGGTCGGCGGTGGGGTGGCCGCGGCCGCCGCCAAACGGATCTCCTCCCGCAGCCGGTTCACCACCTGCTGGAGGGTCACCCCGCCGAAGCCGAGGGAGGCCAGCAGGTCCTCCGTGCCGAGCAGATTGCAACGCCGGGCGACGCGCACCATCGCCTCTCCACGGAGCAGGGCGTCAAAGCCATCCCGACCCAGCTCCCGCTCCAGCATTTCCGTGCCGCGCTGGATGTTGTCTTCCCGGTGGCACCGCTTGTACCAGGAACGGATCCTGTTGCGGGCGGTGGGAGTGACGACGAAGTTCAGCCAATCCAGGCTGGGATGGGCCGACTTGGCCGTGATCACCTGCACGAAGTCACCGTTGCGCAGCTGGGTGGCCAGGGGGCTGAGTCGATCGTTGATTCTCACCCCCTGGCAGTGATTGCCAACTTCTGAATGGATGCGATAAGCGAAATCCACTGCGGTTGACCCCTTGCGCAACCCGACCACATCCCCTTTGGGGGTGAAGACGAAGACCTCCTCGTCGAACAGATCCTCCTTGATCGAGGCCAGGTAGTCGCTGCTGTCTTCCGAGCCGCCATCCTTCTGCCAGTCGACAAGCTGCCGCGGCCAGTTGACCCGCTCCGCATCCCCCGTGGCGGGCGGGCCCCCCCCCTTGTACTCCAAGTGGGCCGCGATGCCGAATTCCGCCACCTGATGCA
>CAYVWU010000009.1:9965-27453 GCA_964455575.1 uncultured Cyanobium sp.
TCTCGTTGGTGCGCATCTGCACCTCGATCGGGCGATGGCGACCGATCACGGCGGTGTGGAGGGATTGATAGCCGTTCGGCTTCGGCAGGCCGATGTAGTCCTTGAACCGTCCGGGGATGGGGCGAAAGGTGTCATGCACCACCGCAAGGGCGCGGTAGCAGCTGTCCACGGTGGGGCAGAGAATGCGGACGGCGGCGATGTCGTAGAGCTCGTGAAACGCCTTCTGCTGGCGTTGCATCTTGCTCCAGATCCCGTAAAGATGCTTGGGCCGGCCACTCACCTGGCAGGGGTCCAGCCCCGCGGTCGTCAAGCGTTCCCGCAACAGGGCTGTGGTGACCCCCAGGCGCTCTTCCCGCTCGCTGCGCTTCGTGGCCACCGCCTGCTGGATCTCCCGGAAAGCCTCCGGCTCCAGCACCTTGAACGCCAGGTCTTCCAGCTCCCACTTGAACCGCCCGATGCCGAGGCGATTGGCCAGGGGGGCATAGATCTCACGGGTTTCGCGGGCAATGCGCTGCTGCTTCTCCGGCTTGAGGGCGCCGAGGGTGCGCATGTTGTGCAGCCGATCAGCGAGTTTCACCAACACAACGCGGATGTCGCTGGCCATGGCGAGAAACATCCGCCGCAGATTTTCCGCCTGGGCTTCGGTGTGGTTGGTGAAATGAATGCCCCCGAGCTTGGTCACGCCTTCCACCAGCGCCCGAACCTCGGCGCCGAAGTGCTCCTCCAACTCCCGGGGCGTCACCTCCGTGTCCTCCACCACGTCGTGAAGAAAGCCGGCGGCGATCACCGCCGCGCTGGCCCCGATGTCGCGCAGCAGATCCGCCACGGCGATGGGGTGGACGATGTAAGGCTCGCCCGTGGCCCGAAATTGCCCTTCGTGGAGCTGAAAGGCGAAATCGAAGGCCGACGCCAGCAGCGCTTCGGTGTCGGTGGGACAGCTGTCACCCGTGCCCGGAGGGACGTGCCGCACGCACTCCTTGAGCCAGTCGGGAAGCGGAACGCCGTAGTCCGCAGGCTCACGGATCAACCGTCGGCGGGTGGGGAGGGACTGACCGGGAGGCGGGGAGAGAGCCTCTGACCCATCGCCATCCAACGCCGCGCCCCCGTCGTCTGGAGCGATCCGGTCGGGGATGGTCCTGAGCATTGACCTCCTCACGATGTTTGCATGGTAACCAGGAAGCCCACCCGCGGGGACGCCAAGCTGGGGCGAGTTTCCTCGCCGCCATGGCGCCCGCCCCTCCGCCCAGCCCACGCCACGGCGCGGACCCCGATCCGGTGCTGGTGCTGCGCCAGCTGCGGGTGCGCTACCCCGGCGCCTCCAGCCCCACCCTCGCTGGCCTGGATCTGACCCTGAGGCGGGGCGATCGCCTGGCCCTGGTGGGACCCTCGGGCTGCGGCAAGAGCACGGTGGCGCGCGCCGTGCTGCGCCTGTTGCCGCCGGACAGCACCTGTGAGGGCACCCTGGAGCTGGCGGGTCGCGATCCGCGACGCCTGGAGCGGGGGGCCCTGCGCCACCTGCGGGGGGAGGCCGCGGGGCTGGTGTTTCAGGACCCGATGACCCGCCTGAACCCCCTGCTCACGGTGGGTGAGCACCTGCGCGACACCCTGGCCGCCCATCGACCGGCGGACCGTCAGGCGTTGCGGGCCCGGGTGGAGGAGCTGCTGGAGCGGGTGGGGATCCCCCCCGCCCGCTACGGCAGCTACCCCCATGAGTTCAGCGGCGGCATGCGCCAACGGGTGGCCATCGCCCTGGCCATGGCCCTCAGCCCGCCGCTGGTGATCGCCGACGAACCCACCACCAGCCTGGATGTGGCGGTGACGAGCCAGGTGATGGCGGAACTCCGCGGGCTCTGCGAAGAGGCCGGGAGCGCCCTGCTGCTCATCACCCACGACCTGGCCATGGCCGGGCGCTGGTGCGACCGCCTCGCCGTGCTGGATGAGGGCCGCCTCGTGGAGGAGGGTCCCAGCCGCCAGGTGCTCACCGCGCCGGTCTCCGCGGTGGGTCGGCGGCTGGTGCAAGCGGCACGGGAGCGGGAAGGACGCTCCAGCGCGCCCCCCTCGCAAACACCGGCGCTGCTGGAGATTGAGGCGTTGCGAAGCTGGCATCCCCTGCCCTCGCCCCCCTGGAACCCTCGCTGGCTCAAGGCGGTGGACGGGGTGAGCTTCACCCTGCATGAAGGCGAAACCATCGGCGTGGTGGGCGCCTCGGGCTGCGGCAAGAGCACCCTCTGCCGCGCCTTGATGGGGTTGGCTCCGGTGCGGGGAGGCTCCGTGCGGTTGCTGGGTCAGGATCTGCGCCACCTGCGCGGCGGAGCCCTGCGGCGGGCCCGCCAACGCCTGCAGATGGTGTTCCAGGATCCCCTCGCCTGCCTCAACCCCCAGATGTCCGTCGGGGAGGCCGTGGCCGATCCCCTGCTGATCCACGGGCTGGCCGGCCGGGGCGAGGCCCGACGGCGGGCGCGGGAGCAGCTGGCGGCGGTGGGCCTGGAGCCACCGGAAGCGTTTGAACATCGGCGTCCGCGACAGCTCTCCGGTGGCCAGCAGCAGCGCGTGGCCATCGCCCGCGCCCTCATCCTTCAACCGCGCGTGCTGCTCTGCGACGAGAGCGTGAGCATGCTCGACGCCGAGGTGCAGGCCGAGGTTCTGGCGCTGCTGCGGGATCTGCAAGGGCGTCTCGGACTGGGGCTGGTGTTCGTCACCCACGACCTTTCGGTGGCGAGCGGCTTCTGCCACCGCGTGATCGTGCTGGAGGGCGGGCGCATCGTCGAGGAGGGATCCGGCTCCGAGCTGCTCCGCCACCCGAGGGCCGCCATCACCCGCACCCTCGTGGAGGCCTGTCCCCGGTTGCCCGCGATCGCATGAACCCGCCTCCGGCGCTTCGACCTACGCTTTGGATCCGGAGCGGACCTGTCGCCGGAGCGCGCTGATGTTGACCAAGCTTCTGCTGTCCACCCGCCTGCTCCTTGTTGCGCCCGTGGTGGGCCTGTTGGGGGCCAGCCTGGCTCTGTTCGCCAAGGGCCTGCGGCTGGTGTTCGAACGCCTCGATGACGCGGTGCTGCACTCCACCATGGGGGAAGATCTCTCTCCTTTTGAGGTGAGCGTGCTGGAGGGGATCAACTTGCTGCTGGTGGGGGCAGGTTGTCTGATCCTGGCGATCGGAATGTTTTCGTTGTTTGTCAAGCCCCTGAGGCTGCCGGCGGTGATGCGGGTGGAAAGCTTTCATCACCTCAAGGGGCAATTTGCCAATTTTATTATATTGGCGATGGCCGTTTCCTTCCTGGAAAGCCTCAGCAATCTCCAGACGCTCATGCGGGATCCGACCAGCAATGGCAGCGAGATCTTCTATGCCGGAGCTGGCATGGCGGCGGTGACCCTGGCCCTGCTGGCGTTCAAGTATTGGGGTGGAGAAGCCAACGCCCACAGCCCATCTCCCCCGAGCCCGTTCCCTCCGAGCCCGTTCCCTCCGAGCCCGTTGACCGGACGCCCGCAGGGTCCGGGAGGACCGCCGGCCTCCGGCACTCCTTGAGCTGCCAACGGTCTTTCCTCCGTCCTCAACGCCCTGGTTCGCCTCCAGACACTGCGGCACGGTCCAGCGCGCGCTGCTCCGATAACCGTTCCGAAAGAACGTGGTAGGGAGGCTGGCCACCCAGCAGCCGACCCAGACCAGCCCCCAGGGCCCCGGCCAGCAGCACCCCCGGCAACCATTGCTGATCCCCCAGCAGTCGCAGGCTGAACATCACGCTCACCAGGGGCAGCTGGGTGGCGCCAGCCAGGGCGGCCGCCAGACCCAAGGCGATCCCCAGCCGCGGGGAGTGGAACGGCTGGCCGATCGCCTGGCCCACCATGGCTCCCAGGGCCAGGGCCGGATCGATCAGCCCCCCCGGCACCCCCGCCCCCAGGCAGAGGGACGGGCCGAGGACACGCGCCGCGAAGCCCAGCCATCCCCCGACTCCGAGCTGGGGCTGGCCCACCAGCCGGGACATCACCACCTCCCCGTCGCCGGCGCTCACCCCTCCCGTGAGAAGGCACAGCCCGCTGAGGATGATCCCCAGGGCCAGGCCAAGGAGGAGCGGACGCCGTTTGGCCAGGGGACCGAGGAGGGCGGAGAGGCGCAGGAGCACTGTGCTGAACCCCACCCCCACCAGCCCCGCGACCAGGCCGATCGGCAGGGCTAGCAGCAGCTGATCCAGCTCCCCCGCGCCCTCCCGGAGAACGGCCAGGGCAAATTCCGGCTGTCCACCCCAGTGGTTCATTTCCCCGGCGACGGCACACACCACCATGGCCGCGGGAATCGCCACGCCGTCGATGCGGCGGCTGAGCTCTTCCACCATGAAGATCACCCCCATCAAGGGGGTGTCGAAGGCGGACGCCATGCCGGCGCCACCCGACAGGGCGAGGAAGGCGCGGCGATCGAGGGGGCGCAGAAGTCCGGGCCAGCGGCGGCGAAGGCCCTGGGCCAGGGCGGCGCTCAGATGCACCACCGGCCCCTCCCGCCCCAGGGGAAACAGCGCCAAAGAGGCGAGAGACCAAAGCGCGAGCCGCTGGCGGGTGGCCGAAGGGGCCAGAAGCGACCTGGCCTCGTCGGCGTCCTCCAGGCTGACCAGGGTCTGCGGGATGCCCGAGCTGGCCCCTTCCGGCCAGATCCCCGCCTGCAGGCCAAGGATCAGCGGCATGGCCACCAGAGGGGTCAGGGCCAGCAGGAGGGTGGCCAGGCTCCAGGGGGTGGCGGAGAAGGCCGGCAGGCGGCGAATCAGTTGATCCTGGAGCCGATCCACCAGGGTGAGGGGCCAGCAGAAGGCCCCCACCAACGCGCCGACGAGGACCAGCGACAGAAGGAAGCGCAGGACGGGAGGCCGCCCTGGCGGCCGCGGGAGATCCGCGCCGTGGCTCGTCTCGGAAGGGAGCGTCATGGGGGGCTCACGGGCCCGGCGCGCCCTTGGCCGGCACGTGGGGGGGATTGGGAGCGCCCGGGGGAGCGCTGCCGTTGGCGGGACCTGCCGGGGGGGTCTGCGCGTCGAACTCCCTCAGTTCAGGCATCGCCTGCTGGTTTTCCAGGAGCTGGGGCCGCGTCATCAGGGGGGGACTGCCGTTGAGGGTGCCGGTGTTGGCGGGCCCCGAAGCTCCCGCCCCCGCGGGAGTCCGGGGAGCGAGAGGCGTCGCCGGCACAAATCGGTGAATGGCCAGGGCCAGGAGAACGATGGTGGCGAAGCCAGAAGCCAGGCCCAGCCACAAGCGCTTGTCCGGGCCAAGGGGCTCCGGGTCGGGGAGGACGGGGGGATCGGGCCGCGGCGACATGGAGGGGCTCGGGGGCGCCGGCTCACCCGGAACCCTATCGCCTCCGTGCCACCATGCGCCCTGGCCACGGCAACCGCGCACCCCGGGCATGCCCACGACCCTTTCCCAGCCCCGTGGGACCCGCCCCCCCGCACCGCCCCCGGACCGGCGCGCGCGACGGCGGCAGGCCCTCGTGCTGGCGCTCACCCTGGCCCTCGGCCTGATGCTGTTCGTCTGGAACCTGGGCAGCACGGGACTGGTGGATGAGACCCCGCCGCTGTTTGCCGCCGCGGCGCGCGCGATGGCGGAGGGAGGCGACTGGCTGATCCCGCGGGTGAACGGCCTGCCGCGCTATGACAAGCCACCGCTGGTCTACTGGCTGATGGGGGCGCTGTACGCCCTGCCCGGCCAGGCCCACTGGAATCCGCTGGGCAGCTGGGCGGCGGCCCTGCCCTCCGCCCTGGCCACGGTGGCGGTGATGCTCGGCCTGGCGGACACCCTCCTGCGCTGGCCGCAGACAACGGAGCCGGGGTCTCCTGCCGCCGGGCTTGGGGCGTCCGTGGTCCAGCCCCTGACGGCCGCCCTGGCCTTCGGCCTCTCCCCCCTGATCCTCCTCTGGGGGCGCACGCCGGTCAGCGATGCCCTCTTCAGCGCGTTGGTGGCCCTCAGCCTCCTGCTGCTCTGGCGCCGCTACGCCGCCGATCGAGGCGCCTGGTGGCCGGCCTGGGCGGTGCTGGGGCTGGCGGTGCTCACGAAGGGCCCGGTGGCCGTGGTGCTGATCGCCCTCACCCTCGGGCTCTTCGGCGGGTCGCAGGGCGGCCTGGCTGAGCTGGCGCGACGCCTGCGCCCCGGGCGGGGCCTGCTGATCACCAGCCTGGTGGCCGCTCCCTGGTACGGACTGGCGCTGGCGGTGGAGGGGCGGCCGTTCTGGGACAGCTTCTTCGGTTATCACAATCTGCAGCGCTTCACCTCGGTGGTGAACCATCACCTGCAGCCCTGGTGGTTCTTCGGGCCGGTGCTGCTGATCGCCAGCCTGCCCTTCTCCCCCCTTCTGCTCCTCGGCCTGGCCCGGGCGGTGGGCCCCCTCCGCTGGGGAGGACAGCCGACCCGCCCAGTGGACCCTCCCCAGTCGCTGGGGCGGTTCTGCGCCTGCTGGCTCGTGGCGGTGCTGGCGTTCTTCACGGCGGCATCCACGAAACTGCCGAGCTACTGGCTGCCGGCGGTGCCCGCCGCGGCGTTGCTCATCGCCCTGGCCGCCGCTCCCGCCCCGCCGGCCCACGAGATCGCGCGCCAGGGCGCGAACGATCGCGCGGGCCGCTGGGCCTGGCGCGCCACCCTGCTGCTCACGCTTCTGATCGCCGCCGTGTTCTTCGCGGGCCCCCGGCTGGTGACGTTGATCCAGGATCCCGAGCTGCCCACGCTGCCGGCGGAGTTGGTTCGCGGCGGGCGGTTGCCCCTGGCCGGCCTCTGCTGGCTCGCCGCCGCCCTGCTCGGCTGGATCGCCTCCCTGCGCCTGCCGTCGGCCCGGCTGCTGGCGCTGCAGCTGCCGCTGGTGGTCTTCGTGCCCTTGGCCCTGCTGCCGAGTTGGACGTTGGGGGATCGGTTGCGCGGGGCGCCGGTGCGCGCCATGGCCGCGAGCATCGCGCGGCAGGCCAAGCCCGGTGAACCCCTGGCGATGGTGGGCATCCTCAAGCCCTCCCTCCACTACTACAGCCGCCGGGTGGTGATCTACGAGGGCATCCAGCCGGGGGCCCTGCGCAACCTCAGCGACCGTCTGCGCCATGAGCGGCGGCGCGGCCAGCAACCCAGCCCGCCGGCCGAGCAACCCACCGTGCTGGTGGTGATCGATCAGCGGACCGCCCAGGCGCCCCACTGGCGCGATCTGCGGCCCGTGGAGCTGGATCGGGCCGGCCTCTACAGGCTCTGGCGACTGGATCGGCGGCGCCTGGAGGCGCGGGCCGCGGCTCTGGCGGCGGCGGGGGTGCCCCTGGAGTGGCGCCGCCCTGTTCCGGAGCGCTACTGAAGCCTCAGGTCGACGCCTCAGGTCAACGCTTCAGGCGGCCGCCACCGGCCGGCGCGTCAGATCGGCGTAGAGCTTTTCAATGGCATCGATGTTGCGGCTGAGGGTGTAGCGGTCCAGCACGCGGGCGCGGGCGCGGCGGCCGAGTTCAGCTGTCAGAAGCGGTTGATCGCGCAACACCGGCAGCAGGGTGCGCAGCTGGGTGGTGACGCCCTGGGTGCTGATCACGATGCCGGCTCCCCCCTCCAGCGCTTCCCCATCCGCTCCCGCATCCGTGGCCACACAGGCCTTGCCGCAGGCCATCGCCTCCAGCAAAGCCAGCGACAACCCCTCCACCAGGGAGGGCAGCAGGAACACCTCCGCCGCCTGCAGCAAAGCCACCCGGCGCTGCAGATCGCCCTCATAGCCCCACCAGAGCACGTCCGCCTCGTTGTGTTGCAGCGCCCCGCGCAGGGGACCATCCCCGACGATCACGAGCAGGCAGCCGGCGGGCCGCACCAGGCGCCAGGCTTTCAGCAGCGCTTCCACGTTCTTTTCCGTGGAGAGGCGCCCCATGTAAAGAAACACCCGACGGCCGCCGAACCGCTGGCGCAGGTCGCCCAGCGGTGGCGGGCCGCTGGGAGGGGCGGGGGTCCAGGTCTCCGTGTCGACGCCATTGGGAATGATGGCCAGCCGATCGCGGGGCACCCCCAACCGCTCCAGAAGATCCGCCTGCAGGGCGGAGAAGACGATCACGCGGTCGTAGCGGGCCAGCGAGGGGGCATAGACCTGGTAGGTGAGCTGCTGGGTGCCGGCCGTGATGTTGCGGAGATTGGCGTCGAAGGGGGGATGGAAGGTGGCCACCAGCGGCAGGCCGAGCTGCTGGCAGAGATCCGGGAGGCGGAAATCGAGGGGGGAGAGGGTGAGACTGGCGTGCACCACGTCGGGGCGGAGCCGCTCCAGCGACTCCCGCAGCTCCCGCAGGGCGCCAGGGGAGGGGATGGTGTAGACCTGCGATTTCACCAGATAGGGCAGAGACACCTCAGGTGATGCCGCCTCCGGGCGGTGCAGGTTGGGGCTGGCGGGGGTGTCGAAGTGGATGAAGCTCACCCGATGTCCCCGCTGCCGCAAGGATTCCGTGGTGGTCAGGCTGTAAGTGACGTTGCCGCAGAAAGGTGTCTTTTTTCCCAGCCAGGCGATGTGGATCACCGCTTGCGATCAACCTGCAGGAAAGGTAGCAGCCAGCGCTCAAGAAGGGCGCCAGGGTTGCTCGCTCAAGGCCGCCAGCAGGGCGATGGCCGCCAGGCCCCAGAGCACCGGGAGCAGCCCGTAGCGGCTGACAACGGTGCCCGCCAGGGCGAGGGGAAGGCTGAGGGCGATGTTGATCAGGTTGTTCTGCAGGCCGAACACCTTGCCCCGTTTTTCCTCCGGCGTATCCACCTGAATCGTGGTCTGGGCGGGAATGGCCAGCAACGCGGCCCCGAGCCCCAGCAGCACGCAGAGCAGCAGGGTGAGCACGAGACTGCCGCGCAGCTGGCCGAGCAGCACCAGGCTGAAGGCGATGGTTCCCAATCCGGCGGTGGCGAGAAGGCGGCGGCTGAAGCGCTCCCCGAGCTGGGCCATGGCGAGGGCGCCGAGGGCCAGGCCGATGCCGCTCATCGCCAGCAGGGTGCCGAAGCCCGTCGGCCCCAACGCCTGAATGGCCGCCGCCAGGCTGATGGCCAGCACATAGAGGGCGGCCAGCAGGCTGTAGAGCAACACGAGCTGCAGCATGGCGGTGCGCACGGTGGCCCGCTCCTTGAGCACCTCCAGGCCTTCGCCGATCTCCTGCCAGATCGACATCTGCCGCGCCTGGCGAGGAGGCTCCTGCAGGCGGATGCCCAGAAGGGCGAAGGCCGCCAGGCCGTAGCAGAGGGGCAGCAGCAGAAATTCCCCGTTCGGCACCCCCACGACCGCCAGGGCATTGCGCAGCAGCCGCAGGATGGGGTCCCCCAGGGCAAAGCCGACGATGGTGGCCGCCATGCTTGTGGCCTGATACACGGAATTGGCCGCCAGCAGTTGATGCGGGGGAACCAGGAGGGGGATGGCGGCCTGTTCGGCGGGGGCAAAGAACTGGGTCAGCACCGATTCCGTGAAGGTCATCAACACCAGGGCCCAGTAGCCCCAACTCAGGCCCAGCCACTGGGGACCAGGCACCAGGGCCAGGGGAGCGAAGAGGACGAGCAGGGCCCGCAGGCCGTTGGAGGCGACCATCACCGATCGCTTGGGCCAGCGATCGGCCCACACGCCGGCCACGGTGCCCATCAGCACGGCCGGAATCGTGTTCGCCACATAGATCCCCGTCGCCAGGAGGGTGATCACCTGGGCGCGGCTTTCGAGATTGATGCGAATCGCCGCCGCCGCCTCCGCCAGGGGCGTGCCTCCCCCCAGGTCCCCTGGCACCCAGTACTGAGCGATCAGGAAGACCATCAACACGATGTAGAACTTGTCCGCCAGCTGGGAAAAGATCTGGCCGATCCACAGGCGGCGGAAATCGCCCCGGGCCAGCACAGCGGCCAGGCCCGTCTCGACGGCGGGGAGGGTCGGGGGCTCGTTGGGCGGCTCAACCCGCGGCTGGACAACCGGGTCTTTCATTACTCCGTCAGGGAGCGAGAGGCGGAATGGGGTTGGGGCATCGCTTCCGCACTGGCTCGAAGCAGTCTGAAGGCTCGTGGGCGACGACCCAGGTGTTCGTCACACCAGAGCTCCATCACCTCCAGCAAATGGAGCCACACCCGCTCGGGCCCCAGCAGGACACCGCTGCGGGCGCGCGGCAGCCCGGGCCGCGGCAGCCGTTGCAGCAGGGCCAGCTCCGAGGCGTTGAGCACCACGGCGGCTCCCGCCACCGCACCGACCACCAGGCCCTCGCCCGGCAGCAGCCCGCAACGCCAGGCGGTGTCCCCGAGGGGGGGGGCCAGGGGCTCGCCCGAGCGGGCGCACCGGCCCAGGGGGAGGGCATACCCCCCGAGGGCCAGCAGGTGGGCGGTGCCCTGCACGGCGATGGCCAGGGCCTCCACCCGCTCGCCGGCCTCCGCCACCACCTCCTCCAGCCGACCGAGATGGGCGAGCGCCACGGTGGGCCACCCCGGCGCCGGGGCGCCGCTGGGCACGAGCCCCAGGCAGAGCTCCGCCAGGCTCTGGGCGGCGGCCAGGGTCTCCAGCCGCCCCCCCAGACCGCTGAAGCTGTGCAGGAGGGTCAGTTGCCGCACCCGCGGCAGGTCGCGCCCTCCCACCTGCAGCCGCAGGTGGGTCATGGGCAGGGCCGCCGCCAGCCGGCTGCGGGGTTTGCGGGCGCCGGGAACGGCCACGCGGATCAGCCCCTCCTCCTCGCTGAGCAGCGTGAGCAGGCGGTCGCTCTCCCCCAGCGCGGAACAGCGCAGCGCCAGGCCCTCCACCAGCCGCTCGCGGACCATGGGGATCTCAGCGGGAGCGGTCGGCCAGGGCGGCCATCAGGGCCACGCCGTGGCTGGTGCCGAGCCGGCCGGCGCCCGCCTCCACCAGAGCGAGGGCCGTGTCCAGGGCATGGATGCCCCCGGCGGCCTTGATCACGGCCTGGCCCCGGCTCAACTCCCGCAGCTGCCGCACCTGGACGGGGGTGACCGGTGGACCGAAGCCACTGCCCGTCTTCAAAAACCGGACGCCGGCATCCAGGCTCACCTCGACGAGCAGCTGAAGGGCGGCCGCCTCCAGGCGAGACTGCTCCAGGATCACCTTCACCGGCGCTCCCAGCTCCACGATCGGCGCCAGATCAGCCAGCAGGGCGCGGCTGTCGCCGTCGGCCAGGGCGCCGAAATCGGGCACCACATCCAGCTCATCGGCGCCAGCCTCCATCGCGGCCTCGGCCTCCGCGCGCTTCACGGCGGGAGGCACGGCGCCGAAGGGGAAGCCGATCACCGACGCGATCCGCACCTTCTGGCGAAGGGGCAGCCGTTCCCGGGCGGCGGCCACCCAGCGGGAGGCGACGCAGACCGCGGCGAAGCCGAAGTGGCTCGCCTCATCGCAACAGCGCCTCAGCCCCTCCAGCCCGTGGTGGGGATCCAGGAGGGCATGGTCGATGAGGGGGGCCAGATCGGGGAGCTCCTCCCTCACGCGTCCTTCGCCTGGATCACGCCGAAGCCTCCGTGGTTGCGGCGGTAGACGACCTGGATCTGGTCGGTGTCGGCATCCCGGAAGACGTAGAAGTCGTGATCGATGATCTCCAGCTGGTGCAGAGCCTCCTCCAGGGTCATCGGCGCCATGGCGTAGTACTTGCGCCGCACGCCGCGATGGGGGAGGTTGGGCTCCATCCCGTCGGTGAGGGGTTGGCCGGGTTTGGGGAGATGGGCGGCGCCGGCCTCCTCGGCCGCGGCGGAGCGATGGACCGGCCCCTGCTCCCGCTCCTGGAGCCGATCCTTGTGGCGATTGAGCTGGCGGGCCAGCTTGCTGGCCACCATGTCGATGCTGGCGTAGAGGTTTTCGCTGCGCTCCTGGGCGCGGATCACGACGCCGTTGGCAAACATGGTCACCTCCGCCGTCTGCTGCGGAACGCGGGGGTTGCGGGCCACGGACAGGTGAACATCCGCTTCCTTCACCAGGTCCTCAAAATGGCTGATCGCTCGGCTGAGCTTGGTTTCGGTGTAGTCGCGAATCGCGTCGGTGATCTCCAGGTTGCGACCGTGGATCAAAAGTTTCATGGCGTTCGTTCAACCGGTTGGGGCTCGGCCCGTGGGGGTCTCTGGCCACAGTAGAGAGAGGGAGCCATGACGCTCAACGACAGCGCAATTCTTTTTGAAGCCCGTCAGCCGGTGCCCTTCCCCCGGGCCTGGGCCTGGCAGCGGACGCTGCAGGAGCGGCTGCTGCGGGATCCCGACGGCCCGGAGGCGGTGCTGCTGCTGGAGCACGAGCCCTGCTACACCCTGGGCCGCGGCGCCAGCGAGGCCCATCTGCGCTTTGATCCCCGCCAGCCCCCCCTGCCCCTCCATCGCATCGACCGCGGCGGGGAGGTGACCCACCATCGGCCCGGCCAGCTCGTGCTCTATCCGGTGTTGAACCTGCGGCGCCACGGGGCGGATCTGCACCGCTATCTGCGGTCGCTGGAGGCGGTGGTGATCGCCGTTCTGGCGGGGTTGGAGCTGAAGGGCGAGCGGATCGAGGGGCTCACCGGCGTGTGGCTGGAGGGGGCGAAGGTGGCCGCCCTCGGGGTGGGGGCCAAGCGCTGGATCAGCCAGCACGGCCTCGCCCTCAACGTTTGCTGCGACCTGGGGGGGTTCGAGGCGATCGTGCCCTGCGGGCTGGCCGGGCGCCGGGTGGGTCGCCTGAGCGACTGGCGGCCGGGCCTGGAGGCGGAGGCCCTGCGGCCCCCTCTGCTGGCGGCCTTCAGCCAGGAGTTCAACCGGCGGCTGCGGCCACCGGAGCCGACCGAAACCCTGGTGGGCCTGTAACCATGGGCGGGCTTTTCAGGCAGCCCGATGCCGATCGCCCCCGCCAGCCACGCCCCCGCGGGCGCCGCCCCCGCCGAGATTCAGTGGACCGGCTCCCCGGAGGATGCCGCCGCCCTGGCCCGGCGCGACGCCTGGCGGGGCGTGGACGGCCTGGAGCAGCTGTGGCCCGTGCTGGCGGAACGCCACGGGGAGGCCATCGCCCTGGAGGACACCCACGCCACCCCAGCGATTCGCCTCAGCTATCGCGCCCTGGGGGAGGGGATCGAGCGGGCGGCGGCGGCCTTCGCCGCCCTGGGGTTGGCTCCCGGCGACGTGGTGGCGCTGTTCGCGGAAAACAGCCCCCGCTGGCTGCTCACCGACCAGGGGCTGATGCGCGCGGGCGCGGCGGATGCGGTGCGCGGCAGCGCCGCCCCCGTCGAGGAGCTGCGCTACATCCTGGATGACTGCGGCGCCGTGGGACTGGTGGTGGAAGCCGCCGCCCTGTTCCGCAAGCTGGAGCTCCGCCCGGAGCAGCTGGCGCGCCTGCGCTTTGTCCTCTGCCTGGAGGGGGAGGCGGCGCCCCTACCGGACGGCGGGACGAGCCTGGCCTGGGAGGAGCTGCTGCAGCTGGGCGCGTCCGCCCCGACGCCCCCCCCGCCGACCGGGGGGGAAGGCCGCCTGGCCACCCTGCTCTACACCTCCGGCACCACCGGCCAACCGAAAGGCGTTCCCCTCACCCACGCCAACCTGCTCCACCAGATCCGCCATCTCGGCGTGGCGGTGGCGCCCTCGCCCGGGGATCGGGTGCTGAGCGTGCTGCCCATCTGGCATGCCTACGAGCGCACCGCGGAATACTTCCTGCTCTCCTGCGGCTGCCGGCAGACCTACACAAGCCTGCGACACCTGAAGGCCGACCTGCGCAGCGTGCGCCCCCAGTACATGATCAGCGTGCCGCGGCTGTGGGAGGCGCTGCTGTCGGGCTTCGAGGATGCCCTGGCCGCCATGCCCGAGGCCCGGCGGACGCTGCTGAACAACGCCCTGGCCAACAGTCGCGCCTTTCACCGGGCCCGCCGCACCGCCCGCGACCTCACCCTGACGCCGGAACCGGCCCGCCGCCGGCTGTCGGCAGCGCTGGAGGCGCTGCTGCGGGCGCCGCTCCACCGCCTGGCCTCGGCCCTGCTCTGGCCGAAGGTGCGGGACCAGCTGGTGGGGGGAGAGCTGCGCACGGCCATCAGCGGTGGCGGCGCCCTGGCGATCCATGTCGATGGCTTCTTCGAGGCCATCGGCATCGAGCTGCTGGTGGGGTATGGGTTGACGGAGACCAGTCCGGTGCTGACGTGCCGCCGCTCCTGGTGCAACCGGCGCGGCAGCGCCGGCCAGCCCCTGCCGGGCACGGCCCTGCGGGTGGTGCAGCCGGAGAATCGCCAGGCGGTGGCGATCGGCGAGCCGGGGCTGGTGCTGGCCCGCGGGCCGCAGGTGATGGGGGGGTATCACGGCAAGCCGGACGCCACGGCCAAGGTGCTCGATGGCGAAGGCTGGTTTGACACGGGGGACCTGGGGCGGCTGCTGGCGGATGGCTCCCTGGTGCTCACCGGCCGCGCGAAGGACACGATCGTGTTGAGCAGCGGGGAAAACATTGAGCCGGGCCCGTTGGAGGAGGCCCTGGTGGAGAGCGCCCTGATCGAGCAGGTGATGCTGGTGGGGCAGGATCGCAAGCAGCTGGGGGCGCTGCTCGTGCCGAAGGCGGAGCCGCTGACGCAATGGGCGCGAGGCCAGGGGTTGCCCGAACCGGCGTTGACGTCGGCAGGGGTGGTGGCCCGCCTCGATCCCGCCCTGGCGAAAGCGTTGACGCGGGAATGCAACCGGCTGCTGGCGGCGCGGCCCGGATCGCGACCGGACGAACGGCTGGCGGGGGTGGCCCCCGTCGAGGCCTTCACCATCGACAACGGCCTGCTGACGCAGACGTTGAAGCAGCGGCGGGATCGCATCGCCGCGCGGGATGCCGCGGCGATCGCCTCCCTCTACGGTGAGGAATGATTCCTTTTTTCATCCATCCCTTCCCATGGCTGAGTCCTTCACGATCAAGCGCGCCATCACCATCCGCGCCGTGGTCACTCCCCGCTGGAAGGAGGACGCCGAGCGGGAGCTGAGCACGGCGCTGAGCAACCTGGACGGCCAGCTGGCCCAACTGGAGCAGGAGGGTCAGCGGGTGATCACGGAGGTGCGCAGCCAGAGCGCCAATCCGCTGGATCCCCGCGTGCAGGAGCAGGTGGCCTCGATCCAGCAGCAGGTGGCGGCCAAGCGGGCGGAGCTGGAGGAGCAGAAGCGCCAGGTGTTGGAGCAGCAGCAGCAGGTGCGCAGCCTCGACTTCGAGCAGGTGGTGGATCAGGGCCAGCTGGAGAGCCTGTGTGAAGTGCGCCTTGGCGACAATCTCGTGGAGAAGATGCAGGCCTCGATCCTCGTCCGCGACGGTGTCGTCGAAGCCCTGGACGGTCTGGATTGAGGCCCCTGGCGCGGTCGCGTCCGATGTCGCCTCCGCGCCGAGGCGCGGCTCCAGGCCGGGCCGGGTCCGCTTCCGGCCCGGCCGGGACCGGTGTGCTGCGTAAGATCGCCGTTTCCGCGCGGCAGCACGACCGGTGGCCACCCACGACATCTTCATGCCCGCCCTCAGCTCGACCATGACCGAGGGCAAGATCGTGCAGTGGTTGAAAAAACCAGGCGATCGAGTCGAGCGCGGCGAGTCGGTGCTCGTGGTCGAGTCCGACAAGGCGGACATGGATGTGGAATCGTTTCAGGAAGGCTTTCTGGCCGTGGTGCTCGTCGAAGCCGGCGGCACCGCTCCCGTGGGCGACACCATCGGCCTGATTGCGGAGAGCGAGGCGGAGATCGCGGAGGTGCAGGCCAAGGCGAAGGCCGCCGCGCCCACCGCCGTAGCGCCAGCGGCTCCCGCACCCGCCGCACCGTCGGCCCCGGCACCACCCACCGCGCCACCCCCCGCGGTCGCGGCTCCCGCTCCTGTGGTCGCTCCGGCGCCAGCGCCGGTGGCGGTGCCCGCTGTGGCGGCCACCCCGCCGGATGGACGCCTGGTGGCCACCCCGCGGGCCAAAAAGCTCGCCGCCCAGCTGGGTGTGGCCCTGGCGGGCCTCCGGGGCAGCGGCCCCAACGGCCGGATTCAAGCGGAGGATGTGGAGCGGGCGGCGGGTCGGGCGGTGAGCGTGCCGCGGGTGGCGGAGGGTTCCGCCCCCGCGACCGTGGCCGCGTCGGGCGGGAACGGAGTGGCCGGGGCGGCGGCGGCGCCAGCGGGCGAGGCCTTCGGCCGTCCGGGCGAGACGGTGGCCTTCAACACCCTGCAGCAGGCGGTGAACCGCAACATGGTCGCCAGCCTGGCGGTGCCCTGCTTCCACGTGGGCTACACCATCACCACCGACAAGCTCGATGCCCTCTACAAGACGGTGAAGGCCAAGGGCGTGACGATGACCGCCCTGCTGGCCAAGGCGGTGGGGGTGACCCTGGCACGCCATCCACAGGTGAACGCCGCCTGTGGCGAGGCCGGCATGGCCTATCCGGAGGCGGTGAATGTGGCCGTGGCCGTGGCGATGGAGGACGGCGGGTTGATCACCCCGGTGCTGCCCCAGGCCGATCGCACGGACCTCTACAGCCTCTCGCGCACCTGGGCCGATCTGGTGAAGCGCGCCCGAGCCAAGCAGCTCAAGCCCGAGGAGTACAGCACAGGCACCTTCACCCTCTCCAACCTGGGGATGTTCGGCGTCGATCGCTTTGACGCCATCCTGCCCCCCGGCACCGGAGCGATCCTGGCGGTGGCGGCCTCCCGGCCGACGGTGATCGCCGGGAAGGATGGCTCCATCCGGGTCGGCTCCCAGATGCAGGTCAATCTCACCTGCGACCACCGGGTGATCTACGGCGCCCATGCGGCCGCGTTCCTGAAGGACCTGGCCCAGCTGATCGAAACCAACCCCGAGAGCCTGGCGCTCTGAGGCCCGTTGTGAGGAAGCGTCGCCCGTGGAACCGGTGACCAGCGGAGACGATCGCCTGCTCTCCAGTTACGCCTTCGACCTGCCGCCCGAGGCCATCGCCCAGCGGCCGGTCGAACCGCGCCACAGCGCGCGGCTGCTCATGGTGGAACCCGGCCAGGGGGCGCGCCATCGCACGGTCTGGGACTGGGCGGAGGAGCTGCGCCCCGGCGACCTGATCGTGGTGAATGACACGCGGGTGCTGCAGGCACGGCTGCGGGCGCGGCGCGCCACGGGCGGGGCCGTGGAGGTGTTGGTGGTGGAACCCTGGGTGGGCGGCTTGGGCGAGGGCATGGGGGGAGAAGAGACCAGGGGGGGAGAAGAGAGCGGAGGGGGTGGCGACAGCGACTGGCTCTGCTTGCTCAAGCCCGCCAAGCGGGTGCAGATCGGCGAGGAGTTGTGGTTGGAGCCCGCCGGCAGCGGCGAGGGCGGCGTGGACGCTGGCCAGGGCGGCGGCCCGGGCGCGGAGGCTGTGCGCCTGCGGGTGGTGGGACGGGATCCGGACTCAGGGGGTCGGGTGGTGCGCTTTCCGGCGGGCCTGGCGGATGCCGGAGCCATGGAACCCTTTCTGCGCCAGCACGGCACCATGCCCCTGCCCCCCTACATCCACGACGATGGGGGCGTGGCGGGCGAGCGCTATCAGACGCGCTACGCCGAGCGACCCGGCGCTGTGGCCGCGCCGACGGCGGGCCTGCATCTGAGCGACGCGCTGCTGGAGCGCTTGCGGGAGCGCGGCGTCGAGCGTG
>CAYVWU010000010.1:0-25996 GCA_964455575.1 uncultured Cyanobium sp.
GAGGCAGGAAGCGCCCCCCGTGGACACCTGCTGTTTGTTCCGGCGATCGGGCGCCCCTCACCGGGCGCCCCCAATCTTGGAATCAAGGCGAACCATCCGCCCCCACGATGATTTCGGATCCGGAACGTCTGACGTTCCTCAGGGTTCTCGAACAGTTTCCATGGAGGGGCCGAACGAGCGTCCTCCCGCCGCTGGCACGAACGTTTGGCGCGAGCCCGGGAGCGGTTGCAACCAGGCGGTGACGCTGTCTCCCACCCGCGGCAGGGGCAGAGGGGTGGGGCCCACCACGCCAGGACCCCGGCGCGGCGGGAGGCCATAGCGCAACTCCAGAGCCTGCCCCGCTTGGAGGGAGAGGCCACGAGGCTGACGCCACACGCGCCGCACCTCTCCACGCACGCGGGCCTCCTCCCCCTCCCGCTCCGCCTGAAGCACCCGCAGTTGAACAACCACCGGCGCCCGCCGCTGCTGCTCGCCGTACACCCACGGGGGCAGTTCCGCGCGCGCCGCCGACGCGCTGAACGCCAGGGCCAGGAGAGCGGGGGCCAGCGAACAGGGGCGTGGGCGGGTCATGGGCGGGACAAACCTCTGACCAGCATCGCTGCTGGTCAGGCGGGGCCATCCAGCACGAAACGGAAGCGCACATCCCCCAGCCGCAAGCGCCGGATCGCCTCATTCACCTCGGCCATCGGCAGATGCTCCACGAACGGCTGGATGCCGTGGCGGGCGCAGAAGGTGACCATCTTCCGCAGGCTCGCGGGCGAAGAGAGGGGGCTTCCGGTGACGGCCCGGCGGGTCATGATCAGATCAAAGGCCTGCAAGGGGATCGGCTCCAGCACAGCCCCGAGCTGGTGGAGCCGTCCCAGGGGCGCCAGGGCCCCCACCACGGCGGACCAGTCCAGGGGATGATTGACGGTGTTGATGATCAGGTCAAACCGACCGGCCTGGGAGGGCAGATCGGCCAGGGCCACCACCTCGTGGGCACCGAGGCGTTTCGCTTCCTCGGCCTTGGCCAGGGTGGTGGTCACGGCCACCACCTCGCACCCCCAGGCGCGGCAGAACTGCAAGGCCATGTGGCCAAGGCCGCCGACCCCGATCACGGCCACCCGGGCGGTGGGCGAGACCGCCTCATCGATCAGGGGGGCGAACACCGTGATCCCACCGCAGAAGAGGGGACCAGCATCCGCGGCGCTGAGACCGTCGGGAAGGGGAATCGCCCAGGCCTGATGGACCTTCACCTGGCTGGCGAAGGCTCCCGGTCGCCCAAGGATCGTGGCTTCCGCCTTCGCGCAGAGATTGGCCCGGCCCGCCAGGCACTGGTCGCACAGGCCGCAGGACCCGGCAAACCAGCCCACCCCGCGCAGTTCGCCGATCACGCTCGGATCGACCCCCTCCCCCACGCCGACCACCCGGCCCACGGCCTCATGGCCCGGGACAAAGGGATGGCTGGTGAGTCCCCAGGCGTTGTCGAGCATCGACAGATCGCTGTGGCAGAGGCCGCAGTGGAGCACCTCCAGCAGCAGTTCATCGGGACCCGGCTCCAGGGGCGTAGCCTCCACCCGTTCCAGGGGAGCGCCCGCGGCGGAGCTTTGCCAGCGAAACTGAGCCATGGTGTGCCAGGGAGAGTCCCTGATCTCTAGCCCAACTCCCGCCCCAGCAGGCGAAGGCCGGTTGCTGGTTCAGGCCAGGAGCACCAGGCTGAAGGCCATCACCGCCATGCCGGCCATCAGGCTGCCGATCGCCAGGTGATGTTCGCCATATTCCCGGGCGGCGGGAAGCAGCTCATCCAGGGAGACGTAGACCATGATCCCGGCGACGGCGGCGAACACCAGCCCGAAGAGGAGCGGGTTGGGGAAGGAGCGAAACAGAAGGAAGCCGAGCAGCCCCCCCACCGGCTCGGCCACACCGGAGAGAAACGACACCCAGAAGGCGGTCCAACGGCTGCGGGTGGCGAAGTACACCGGGGCGGAGACCGCCAGACCCTCGGGGATGTTGTGGATGGCGATGGCCACGGCGATGCTGACCCCCAGGCGGGGGTTGGTGAGCGCCCCCAGAAAGGTGGCCAGCCCCTCCGGGAAGTTGTGAATGGCGATCGCCAGGGCTGAGAAGAGCCCCAGGCGCAGCAGACGGCGCCGCTGGCTGAGGGAGGTCGCCTTCTCCAGAGCCTCGCTGGCGTCATGGACCGGCAACCAGCGGTCCACCAGAGCCATGGCGCCGATGCCGAGGAAGAAGGCCACCACCGCCGCGCCGTACCCCCCCCGGACCCCCAGCAGAGGCGCCAGCACCTGGCGCGCCTTGGGCAGGATCTCCACCAGCGACACATAGACCATGGCGCCAGCGGAAAACCCCAGGGAAAGGGTGAGGAAGGTGCGATTGTCGCGACTGGGGCCGAGGCCGATCAGGCTGCCGATTCCGGTGGAGAGTCCCGCCAATCCGGTGAGAGCCAGGGCCCAGAGGCTGTTGTCCAACACGGCTGGACTGGGCAAGGCAAGGACGCGGACGGGCTCAGATCATCCCGCAAGCCAGGCAGCCGCCTGGGTGGCCGCCGCCAGTCCGGCCTCCAGGGCGCCTTCGAAATAGCCCGGCCAGCGGGTCGCGGCCTCCGTTCCGGCCCAGATCACCCGCCCGTGGGGCTGGTGCCAGACGGAGCCGTGGGCGGTCCAGGCGCCCGGGGTCAGGAAGCTGGTGAAGGCGCCCCGGGTCCAGGGCTCCGCATTCCAGTTGTGCATGACCAGCTCCGTCGGTGTCGCGGCCCGAGGGCCCCAATAGGTCGCCAGGTCGGACAGCACGCCCGCGCGACGGATGGCGTCCGGCTGCCGTTGCCACTGGGCGGCCGCGTCGGCGGCGATGAAGCTGGCCAGGATCCCCGGCCGGCCCCCCGGCGGAGAGGAATCGGCGGTGAGTTGGAGCAGGGGCAGATCACCGATGCCCAGGCCGCTGAGGCCCTCCTCGCGCCAGAACGCCTCGGGATAGAGGGCCAGCACCTTCACCATCCCTCCCATCGGCGCCCGTTGCAGCATGGCCGTCCAGGCCGGGGACAAGGGGGGGGAGAACGCGATCGCCAGGCGCAGGGGGGGCGGGATCGCCACGACCGCAGCCCGTGCGGTCAGCTCGTCCCCGCCGCCATGGCGCACCCGCACCCCCGTCGCCGTCTCCGTGATGGCCTCCACCGGAGCTCCGAGGAGCAGGGCGTCGGCTTGCTCCGCCGCCAGGCGCCGGGCCACCTGGCCCATCCCCCCCTCCACAAGCCAGTCCTCCGGACTGGCGTTCTGGGGGGCGACGGCCTGGGTCCAGGCCAGGTGGAGCATGGAGCTCTCGTGGAGTTCAAACCCCCCGGATCCGCCGACCCGGGTGAACCAACGGAAGGTGTGGCGCGCCAGGGGCCCGGCCCGTTCGCCCGCGAGCCAGGCGGCGATGGTGGTCCGGTCGAGAGCGAGGGCGTCAGGGGCGGTCCAGGGGGCGGTGGGGGGCACCTCCCGCGCCAGGTCGTCGAGAGCGGCCTGCAGGCGCCGGGTCTCGCTCACATCCCGCGGGGGGAGGTCGAGGGCGGAGGGCTCGAAGAAGAGGAGGCTGTCGGCGAAGCGTTCGGCCAGCGGGGCCGCCTGACGCACCCCCTGCCAATGAAAAATGCCCTGCCCGTCATAGGGGGAGGGGAAGCGTCGCAGCCCCAGCTCCTGGATCAGGGCGCCCAGGTGGTGATGGTCACGGCCACCCCACTGCCCCCCGAGATCGACCTCCACCCCCAGGGCGCTGGCGCGACTGTGGAGCCGTCCGCCCGGCCGGTCCCGCGCCTCAAGAACCCGCACCGCGCGTCCCTGGCGTCGCAGGGTGCGGGCGCAGATCAGGCCGGAGAGCCCCGCCCCCACCACCACAACGTCCACATCCGCCATGCGCGGCCGATCCGGTTCGCTGCCATTCAAGCGGGCCAACCCTCCCAGGGGTCGGGCGACCCACAGGCCAGGTGACGGGGGCTGGACAGGATCCCCAGTAGCCTCCTGGCGATGGTGCCCTTGCGAGGTTCGCGGGATCGCTCCCGGACAGGCCCGGGGGGTGACGGTCCAAGGTCCACCTTCTCCTCCTCTGTCCCCTTCCCCCGTTCCCGAGCCGATGGCCAGTCAGTGGCAGAACTTCCTGCAGAACCTCGGCGAATGGCGCGGTTCGTTTGCCAGCCTTGACGCTTCCGGCGCTCTGGTGTCGCTCTCCCCGTCCATCCTCACCCTCGAAAGCGAGGAGGAGGGGCGCTTGGTGCGCTTCGGTTTGAAGCGCTGGCCCGGGGAGGTGGCCGTCGCCGCGGGGGGAGGTCCCGCCGACACGGCGACGGCGCCGTCCCGCGACATGCAGCAGGACTACCGCTCCCTTGGACGTCAGGTGGTGTTCTTCGCCACGGGAACCTTTTGCAAAGGATCTCTGCAGGTGGCGCCGGGAACGCCCTTCGGCGGAGAGTTCGGTTTCATCCGCGGCGATCGTCGCCATCGTCTGGTGGTGCTTTACAGCGAGGCGGGTTTGGTGGATCAATTGGTGCTCATCCGCGAATTCCGCTCCGGTTCCGGTGCCCTGGAACAGCCGATGACCACCCCCGAGCAGCTCCGTGGGCGGTGGCGGGGGGAGGCGTCAACGATCAGCGCGGATTGGCCGGAACCTGAGGTGACGCCGTGTGAACGGGTGCTGGGGGTTGAGGGGGATTCCGGGCTTCGCCTGCTGCCGGATGGGGGCTTCTGCCGGTTGCCTGAGCGCATCAGTCACCGGGAGGCCTTCACCCTGGAGGGAGGCTGGCTGTCGTCTCCCGGACAACTGGAGCTGTTGATCCGCCGCTACGACGCCACCGGCGCCTGGCTCTCCGCCACCCAGGAACGACTGAGCTTGCAATAAACGCGCAAAGAATCGAAGCCTTGCCAGAGGATTGACCGTCAAACCCTTGGTACGATGTGGACAGTTGAAATGACGATGCGGTCCTGGCGTATTGTGCCCATGGCGGCTTTTGTGATATGGAAACCACTGAATCTCCCTTCGTTTCCATCATCATTCCCACCTATAATGGTGGCAGCAAGCTAGAGAGCACCCTGGGCAGTTGCCTGAAGATTAAAGGGATACACCTTGAGATTCTTCTGATCGATGATGGCTCCACCGATGGCACGCCCGATCGCGTTGAGAAAAAGTTTCCCTCGGTCACCTTGATTCGCCTCCCCAAGAACAGTGGTTCCGGAGCCCTGGGACGCAACATTGGCCTTGAGCGAGCGAAAGGAACCTATGTGAAATTCCTGGATCACGACGATTTGATCCAGCCCAAGGGCTTCAAGGTTGAATGCCAGGAGGCCCTCCAAAGTGACGCGGATATCGTCATCTCCCGCTGGGGTGTGGCGCGCATCAATGAGGCTGGTCTTTTTGACCGAATCGATCGACGCCTCTTTTCTTCTCCCGACCCCGATCGGTTGGTGGAGGCCATCCTTCTTGGCGAGCCCACCCCCTATACGGCAGCGGCACTGTATAAGCGAAGTCTTGTGTCTGGCGAGGAATGGGATGCCAATCAGACGCTGATTGATGACTTTGACTGGTTCTGTCGCATGGCAATCAAGAATTGTAGGGTGGCAAGAGTTAATTCTATAAGCTATTTTTGGCGCCTGCATTCAGATTCGTTTCAGGGACGCAGTCATCACAATGAAACCATCTACCAAGATCTGATGTTTGCGCGCTTCAATGTCTATGAAAAGCTGGAGCGGCAATTGAGAGACCGCCATCAAATGACGCCGTTGCGGGAGCAACTGTTGGCGAAGCGCTATTATCAGATCTTGCGCTGCTTGGCTCGCTTCGATCAGATCAATTGCGACAGGCTTCTCAAGAAAATCTATCGCCTGGATCCTTACTTTGTGGTGGACACAACCTGCGAGCCCGATCCCTGGTCGCTCTGGTTGATCCGTCGTATCGGGCTCTCCAATTTTCTGGCGGCGTATGGGCGGTTGCGGCGGCTGGGAGATGCCCTTCCTCCCAGCCGCAATCGCCTGCGACCTCTCAAGCGGCCTGAAGTTCAGGTTCGCGATAGGGGATGAAATTGGCTTTGCGGGTGCCGCAGATGGGGCAGGTCCACGAGTCGGGAATCGCCTCAAAGGGCGTGCCGGGAGCGATACCTGATTCCGGATCGCCCACGGCAGGGTCGTAAATCATGGAGCACACCTTGCAAATCCAACGTCCAGCCACCCGTTCGGCGGCTTCGCCGGCACGACCGTTGCCATGGAGGACGTCCAGCGCCACTCCATAACGCTGGGCGTGGTGTTGCTCAATCGAGGTCAAAAACCCGAAGTTGCTGGCAGCACGTCGGAAGATGGCGGCGTGCTCTTTGGCTTCCGTGGCCTGTCCCTCAAATTCGGCCACGGCTTCCAGGTCCTGATCGGAGCGGGCCTGGGCGGCGAATTCGGGATACATGGTCGTGTACTCGTAGGTTTCCCCCTCAATCGCCAACTGCAGGCACCGAGCCAGGATGTGTCGTTTTTGTTCGGCGCTCAGTGCCGCCGGGTCGTCGATCACCAGCTCGGGGTGCAGGAGGCGGAAGTGAGCGAAGGCATGCTCCGTTTCCTGGTTGGCCGTATCCCGGAACAGGGCGGCGAGCTCACTGTTGCCGAGCTGCTTGGCCACGGCGGCAAAAAAAAGATATTTACGATTGGCCATGCTTTCCCCCCCGAAGGCGGCCTCCAGATTGGCTTGGGTGTGGGGTTTGGCGAGATCCATGGCGAGGAGGGGACCGTGTGGAGGCCAAGGTATCGCTGGAGCGGGGCAGCCAGGGGCATCCCGGGGGCATAGTGAGAGCGGACGGGGCGGCCACCTGCGGTGGTCCCACGAGGAAAGTGCGGTGCGGGAGCTCTCTCCCAAGGCCGCCACTGTCCCGCAACTGTGATGGGGGGCTCCCCCTCAGTCAGAACACTCGCCGTCTGCCAGTTCCCATCCTTCTCGGCGCGGACCGAGGGCCACCATGAAACGCTTCACCCCTGCCTTGATCGCCCTGGCTGCCGGAGCGGCCACCCTTCTCAGCAGTCATCCCGCCTCCGCCCACGGCCTGGCGGCCGGCGGATGGTCGGGCGGCCTGGCCCACCCCTTGCTGGGTCTCGACCATCTGCTCATGCTTCTGTCGGTGGGCGCCGCCGGGTCGCTCCTCTCCCACCGCCTCCTGCTGTGGGCCGGGATGGGCGCCCTTCTCGGCGCCCTGGCCGGCGCCAGCGGGCTCCCCGTGCCGGCGGCGGAAGTTGGGGCGTCCCTCGCTGTCGCGGCCATGGGCGGCTTGCTTCTGCTCGACCGCGGGATCGCTGGCGTGATTGCCTTTGCCGGCCCTCTCGTGGCCGCGGGCGTGGCCCTTCATGCCCTCCTGCACGGTCAGGAAGCGCCGGTCGGTGGCTCCAGTTTCCTCTGGTGGAGCGGGGCCCTGTTCAGCTCGGTGCTGGTCTGCGGAGGGGCCTTCCAATTGTTCGGGCGCTTGCCGCAATCCCTCAGGCGGGCAGCGGCCATGGCCTTCCTCCTCGCGGGCGGAGCGCTGGCGCTGGCGCCTGTGGTCCTTCCCCTGGTGGGAGGTGGAGCCGCCGGGTAGTCCTCAAGGGGGCGTGAGGGGGGTGGAGGGCTCAAGCAGCTCCTGGAGCCCCCGCATGCGCCCCACGGGATCGGTCGTCGCCTCCCAAAGGGGCGCGTAGTGGAAGAGGGCCACCCCGAGCCCGCGCTGTCGGGCCGCCGCCAGCTGTCCTTCCAGCACGCCGAGGTCGGTGGGGCGGAGGCGTTGCCCCGCCATCAGCGCCACCGCCATCGGCACTTTCTTTTCAGCGAATTCCGCCCGGTTGAGTTCGGCGGAGAAACTCGGCAGGTCGGGGCGGTAGAGCTGCACCACCACCTCGTCCACCAGCCCCGCCCGCACCCAAGCGCGCCAATCCTGCAGTTGCAGCTTGTAGGCGAAATCGGCGTAGTTGGGCGACAGAGAAAAGATCAGGCTCGGTTTGCGGGCCCGGATCGTGGACCGCAGCCGCCGCACAAACGCCGTGAGCTTGTCCGCTCGCCAGCGCACCCAGGCCGCGTCGTTCGGATCGGCCGGCACGGCGCGGCCCGTCTCCCGCAGGTAGAGCGCCCGGGTGAAGGCGTCATACCCGAAGGCGTTGGGCAGGCTGAAGTGATCATCGAACTGCACACCGTCCACGTCATAAAGGCTCACCACCTCGAGCACCAGCTCGATGAGCAGTTGCTGCACCTCTGGCCGGAAGGGATTCAGCCACACCACCTCGCCCGCGGCGCTCATGGAGGTGGTGCCCCCATCGCGCTTGCTGGTGAGCCACTGGGGATGGCGGGTGGCCAGTTCGGAGCTGGGCGGGGCCATGAAGCCAAATTCAAACCAGGGCAGCACCTGCATTCCCAGGGCGCGGGCAAGGCGAATCAGCTCGGCGAGGGGATCCTGTCCCTGCAGTCCCCGCACCGTGAACGTCTGCAGTTGTCGCTGTTGGGTGACGGTCCCGGCGTAGTAGGTGTAGCCACCGTTCCAGACCACCGGATAGAGGGTGGTGAAGCCGAGCCGGCCGAGGTTGGCCACCGCCTCCTCCAGCTTCGCCTGATCGCGCAGGGTGCCCATGTCATTCAGGGTGAACCAGACGGCGCGCAGGGGCTGGGCGGGCCTGGGCCGTGGGGCCTGAACCCCCAGGGGAGCACCGACCGTTGGTGGCGGGGGGGCCACGGGGGCCGGGGCGACGATGGCCGGGGCGACGGGGGCCTGGGCGACGCGTGCGGTGGAGGACAGAGGGGCCGCTAGCGAAGGAGAAACGGCCTGGGCGAGACCCGATCCGATCGTCAGCAGAGCCAGGGCGCGGTTCCAGAGGCGCCCTCGCTGGACACCCTTCCCTGGCGTTGACCCAACCGCCCTCATGAAGCGCCTCACCAGAGTCCGGGAAGCAGGCGAACGCTGCGCTGCTGCCAGGCGGCGAACTCCGGATACTTATCGCTCATCTGCTTTTCTTTCATGGTGATGCGTTGCAGATAAAGCAGCAACACCAGGCCGGGCACAAGGTAGGCCCAGCCACGGCCGGCCACCACCGCAAAGCTCAGGTAGCGCAGGAGATCCCCGAAATAGTTGACGTGCCGGACCCGCCGCCAGATGCCATCGGCCACCAGCCCGGCACCCATGGCCTTGGCCGTCATCTTCTGCACATCGGCGCTGGCGTTGATCAGGCTGCCGAAGATGAACAGCCCCAGGGCCAGAGCCACAGTTCCGTAGGCGATCGGCGTGGGATTGAGAAAAGCGAGCACCCCAGGCAAGCTGTACAGGACGCCGATGAACAGCAAGGCCAGCAAAAAGCGTCCCGGCCCGACCCGCTCGGTGAACAGCTGCCGGGCCCGTTCAGGAAAACACCACTGCTCCAGGAGCCACCAGAGGCAATAACCGATGTGAAGGCTGAGATAGATCACCTGGCGCATGTCGCGCACACCGAGCACCGCCGCCAGAGCCAGCAACAACAGGATCGTCAACACTTTGGCCGCGTTGATGGCGGTGAGCTCGCTCCAGCCCCTCGGCGTGGCCTGAGGGGGAATGGCCCCACCTGTCCTGTCCTCATCCTTCGGCGCCACCGGGTGCTCTCTCAAGGCCGCCAACCTTATCGATCCCGGCCGGTCTTCGTCGTCACCGCGCCGTTTCAGGGTCGCAGCAGTTCCCGGGCCACCTGCTCCACCGAGCTTGGATGGGCCATCAGTTCGTGGTGTTGGAGGGTCAGGGGTCGCAACACCTCCCGGCGTCCCACCGGCAGCACGGCGGTCCACCCCGGCAGCACCATCAGATCCGCCAGACAGTAGAGGGAGCAGCAGTCGATGCCCTCCAACACTCCGGCGGTGTCGCTGAGGCGCTGGAGCAGGGGACTGCCCACCTTCATGTCGCCCACGCTCGCCAGCCAGCGACCCGGCCAGGGCAGAGCCGTCCAGGTGCCCTGCTGGGGGCTGGCAACGCTGGTGAAGCGCCGCACCCGCCGCCCGCCGCCCTGCAACTGGATCCAGGCGCGACTGATGACGCCACCCATGGAAAAACCCATCACGTCGAGGGGCTGCTCCTCTCCGAACCGGGCCTCGATGCCGCGGCCCAGCTCAGCGGCCAGCGCCTCCAGGGGCACCACGCCGAGGCCATGGGGCAGATGGGGCACAAAGAGCTCGCGACGCTCCCCCAGGGTGCGCCGCAGGCTCGTGAACAGGGCGGGCGTGTCCCACAGCCCATGGACCAACACCAGGGGCGGAGGGTCTGCAACAGGTAGCACCACTCAGCGTTGCGCGAGGATGGGTTCCCCGCCAACAAGTCTCACCGCCATCCCCTCCACAGTGTCCGGGAGATGTTGCAGGCCCGTGATGCGAGACGTGTGCAAGATGACAAACGGATGTCCCTCTGAATCTCGCTCCATCCAGACACCGACGACTCCATCAAGTTGGAGCAAAGCGTCTGCCACGGACTGGGGCAAGACATCAGATGAACCGGACCGCTGATCAACCATGTCGGATGCGGCTTCAACAGCTGCAGGCGGTTTCGATAAATCAAGCGGTCCGGTCATGGCGTTGATCAAGGGCGGCCTTGCCTGTTGAACCTACATCACGTCACGAGGTTGATGCTGAGAGTCGTGAGGACATCGCTGATTCGGTTGGCAAAGGTTGTTCCCCCACCACCTGCGAACAGGAGTCCGACAGGAGCGCGACGGCTGTCCCAAGTCCAGATCAGAGATCCCGAGTCACCTCCTTGGCTGAAGTCGCCGCTGCCGGCACGCACGGCGATCTGGTTAATGAATCTCGCCACCCGGCCCCCTCCATAACTCACATTCACAGTGACACCGATGGCGGTAACACGACCCGATGTGAGCTGGGTGGTTCTACCCGTTTTACCGACTAACAATCCAGGCACAGCCCCTACAGGGGTGGAACCAACAGTGAAGTAAACCAACCTTCCACCGCTCGAATAGACCAACTCCTTTCGCACACGGTCTGGCCAAGCCCAACCGGTGGCCGCATCCACCAGGTTGTTGCCACCGCTGAAATTAATTGGGATAAACTTCTCAAGAACTGCGATTGTATCCTGTGGGGTTCTGCCACCGTCATAGGGACCAGGCTGAACGATGGCATCTCCGGTGGCTGCCGCATTGGAGTTGGCTAGAACATGGTTGTTGGAGAGAATCATCAGTCGCTGGTTGCGTGGCGCGGTCCTGCCCCTGCTGAGGACTCCCAGGGTTCCTGCAGTGATCCGGACATGGCCCACGCTCACGCCTCCTGGAGCCGGGCGTATCCGAAAACGATGGGAAAAAGCGTCAATCACTCCGGTGCGAACGGTTGTCAAGGGAAAGTCTTTGTCCGCGAGCGCAGAAACGCCGGAAACAGAGGCAATCCGTGCTTTGAGTGACTCGGCTGACTCCGATTCAATCGTGTAGACCTCAAGGACTGGTTCTCCCGGTAGAGCGCCAACCGTTGTGCCGTCGCTGATGCCGATCCCCACCCCTGTCACATTGGCATCGCGAGCGGCTTGAGACTGAGGACCATCCTCTTCTTTGGCGAGATCTCCAAGAAGCTTTTCAATCTCAGACTTTGCCGTCAGGATTTGGCTGTCGACAGTTTCTAGGAAGACGGTGACATCTGAGTCGGCGGCATCGCTATCCAATTGGCCGTCGCCATCCGGCGGAATGAACTCTTCACCACCACTAGCCTGGTCAGCATCCGATGAAAGATCAGGTGGGTTGGGTGGCTCGAATGCACCCGCATCTGTGGATGAGGGACGTTTGGTGACCATGGGTCAAACCTCGGAGTTGAAGGGAGATGGAGAAAAACGCGCACCTTGTGTCGCGACTTGAACCGAATCATCAAAAAGTGCGGATTCAGTAGGTAACGCAATCAGCAAGATGTTCGTCTTCTTCTCGTCTAATCCTCTCGCGCCCTCATGGATGAAGCCATTCACAGACGGTTATTTTCTTTGACTACAATCACGAAAAATCGTTATTTTCACGCCGAGCCGTTTCAGTCGAATGTCTGAAGCGGCAGTGAGCGATGTCGAAACTGCCGCTCACCGCTGGCGTAGTCGGCGGCGATGTGGCCTTCGCCCCGCAGCAGGTAGCGGTAGGTGACCAAACCCTCCAGCCCCACCGGCCCGCGGGGCGGCAGGGTCTGGGTGCTGATGCCCACCTCCGCGCCGAACCCATAGCGATGGCCATCGGCGAAGCGGGTCGAGCAGTTCCAATACACGCCAGCGCTGTCAACCGAGGCCAGGAAACGTTCCGCCACCGTCCGGTCGGTGGTGCAGATGGCCTCGGTGTGGCGGGAGCCGTGACGGGCGATGTGGGCCAGGGCCTCCTCCAGATCCGCCACCACCTTCACGCTCAACACCAGATCCGAATACTCCGTGTCCCAGTCGGCCTCCTCGGCCGGCAGGGGCACCCCGAGGGCACAGGCCCCGGGGTCGCCCCGCAGCTCCACCCCCGCCGCCTCCAGGGCACTGATCGCCGTCGGCAGGAACCGGGGGGCGATGGCCGCGTGCACAAGGAGGGTCTCGATGGCGTTGCAGGCGGCGGGATACTGGGCCTTGCTGTCCACGGTCAGCCGCACGGCCTGATCCAGATCCGCGGCGGCATCGACATAAAGGTGGCAGAGACCATCGGCGTGGCCGAGCACCGGGATGCGGGTGTGGTCCTGGATGTAACGCACCAGGGCGTTGGAGCCCCGGGGAATGATGAGATCCACAAGCCCGTCCAGCTTCAGCAGCCCCAGGCTCTCCTCCCGGCTGGTGAGCAGCTCCAGGCAGCCGGGGTCAATGGGGGAGCCGGCCAATCCCTGCTTGAGGGCATCAAGGATGGCCTGGCAGCTGCGCGCCGCCTCCCGTCCCCCCTTGAGCAGGGCTCCGTTGCCGGAGCGGATGGCGAGGGAGGCGATCTGCATGACAGCGTCGGGCCGCGCCTCGAAGATCACCCCCAGCACCCCGAGGGGCACGGTGATCCGCTCCAGCACGAGGTTGGCATCGAGCTCCGTGTGCAGCTGCCGGCGGCCGAGGGGATCATCAAGGGAGGCCACCTGGCGCACACCTTCGATGGCCCCGGCCAGCTTGCCGGCGTCCAGCTTCAGACGCGCCACCAGGGCTGGGGCGAGGCCTTCCGCGGCGGCGGCCTCCAGGTCGGCCTGATTGGCCGCCAGGATCGGCCCGGCTGCCCGCTCCAGGGCGTTCGCCATGGCCTCGACCGCGGCCCGCCGCTCGCCATCGTCGCGCTGGGCCAAAGCTCGGGCGTGATGGCGCACGGCGGCGGCCCGACGCAACAGCTCCGGGGACGGTTCCGGTGGGGGGGGAGGGGTGACGTGGCTCATGGGTCCATCTTCTCAGCCACAGGTGCAGCAGCCTGCCGGTCTGTCAATCGCGGGTCCATGAGCAGCCGCGACCTCTTGATTGTGATGGAAGTCACGATGATCCTGCGATCGAGATCACAGTTGGTTTGGCGGCGGAAACCGGGGTGATCTCACCTCGCATTGCGCTCGCATCTGCGATGCGTCATGGCCATCGTGATGCTTGAGACCGCTGCGGCACGATGGGGTTCAGGTTTTGCACCGCTTCGCTGACAGAGGTGAGCGATCGATGAAATCAACGGGGGGGCTCCTGGCCCGATCAATCCAATATGAGCAAGGTTCAGCTCCTATGAACTTTCATCAAATGCCATCGCCAAGATTCCGACTCCCATCGTTGGATCGTCTTGTCAGGGACTTCACAAGTGAGGCCTTATCCAGGTCGTCAAGCTTCCATCTGCTTTGTTTCGTTTAACGGACCCAAGCATGTGATGCTCTTCCCGAAAGGGAAGCCCCTGTCATTTTCTCATCGTTCTTCCAAACATCGGAGAAGGAGCTCATGACTTTTGATGCATTTACGCGAGTTCTGGCTCAAGCTGATTCAAGAGGAGATTTTCTGAGCCCGGACCAACTTGCTGGGCTATCTGCCTTGATTGCAGAGGGGAATAAACGACTGGACTGCGTCAATCGAATCACAGCAAAATCATCGCAGATTGTTAGCAGCGCTGCCAGAGGTCTCTTCGAGATGCAGCCACAGTTGATTCAGCCTGGTGGCAATGCTTATACATCACGCCGCAATGCATCCTGCTTGAGAGATCTGGATATCATTCTTCGCTACATTACATACGCCATTTACCTTGGCGATGCCTCAGTCCTGGAGGATCGTTGCTTGAATGGTTTGCGAGAAACCTACAGCGCATTGGGGGTCCCCGGAGCCGCTGTTGCAGTAGCCATTGGCCTCATGCAGACAGAAGCGTTGAAACTTGTCAAAGATCCGGCTGGAATCACCAGCGGTGACTGCTCTGCGTTGGAAACGGAGATCGCTCAGTATTTCGCGCGTGCGTCCATGGCAGTTCAATAGTCCCAGAATAAAGATCTCTCCCAGAACTCTCAGTTCATCATTCAACCAAGTCTAAGGTCATTCACCCTACTCAACTTCACCATGTCTTCAACCCCTCTAACTGAAGCCGTTGCAGCGGCTGACAGCCGTGGCAATTACCTGAGCAACACGGAACTGAACATCGCTTTTGGCCGTTATGAGCGTGCCAAAAGTGCGATGCTAGCCGCACAAATTCTCACGGAAAAAAAGGATAGCCTGATCCGGGAGGCAGCTCTAGCCGTCTATACTAAATTTCCTTACACAACCCAAACACCGGGACCAAACTACGCCAGCGATGAGCGCGGCAAAGAAAAGTGTTCAAGAGATATCGGCTATTACCTTCGCATCATTACCTACGCCCTGATTGCTGGAGGGACAGGTCCTCTGGATGAATATCTCATCAACGGCCTCGACGAAATTAATCGCTTGTGGGAACTTTCGCCTTCGTGGTATATCGAAGCGCTGAACTATATCAAAGCCAATCATGGCATCACGGGCGATCCGGCTGTGATTGCGAATAACTACATTGACTATGTCATCAACGCACTTGTTTAGAGGCCAAATACTAATTCGTGGTCCAATGTCCCATTGATCAGCTCTACTCATGAAACTCTTTTTTCGATTCTTTGCCTCGGTTTTTTCCCTCCTCTTTTTCTGCTTCAGCCTTGTGGCCATGCCTGTTCCGGCGGCATGGGCAGAGGGAGCTTCCTTCATGGAACAAGTTCAAGACATCATGGAGAGCGTTGATGTTCATAAAGGCACCTTCAGTGTCCAAACAAAACCGATTGACGTCACAACTAGAATTATTGTTGAAAAGGCTACCGTCTCGTTCGATCCCGAGACGATGAAGGAAGGAACTGTTGATGTTCTGAAGATTGCCCAAACAAATGGCAAGGTCCTCTACAATTGTGTGAACTTAAAAGTGAAAAAAGGAACAGATCTCATCAGGTCCTGCGGTGGTCCTGCCAATCTGACACCCGGCAATACTGTGATTTATTCGGCTAGTGGATCTGGATTTGGTCCTGAGACCGATGGCAGATTCTCGGTCAAGTTGGAGGCTACTATAGATCCCTCCTGACGCCGTTCAACCAAGCGTTGTGTGGTGTCATCATGCTGGCTTTTCCCATCACTGCAATCAGTGGTGAACGCCACACAACGTCTGTTTCAAAGGATTGCGCTCCCTCCCAGGAAGTTTTTTTTCTTCATTCAGATCTGGAGACCCATGAAGCATTTTTCTTTCAGGCCTGTCTCCCACAGCTGGATCGCCCTTCACCCGCAGGCAAAAGGAACCATTCAGTTTATTGGTGGAGCTTTTTTTGGCACCTTTGCCCCGACCTTTTTCTATCGTCATTTGCTGAAGTTCCTTTACGCACAAGGTTTTACGATCATTGTTTATCCATTTGCGTTTAGTTTTAACCATTATAAAGAGTCATTCTTCCTTCTGAGGGAGCAATATCTCTTGATCCCTGAGCTTGTATCGATGGCTGTCGCAGAGGGGGCAGATCCGTCCATTTATCTTTCTGCTCAGAACTACATCTGGCTTGGTCACAGCATCGGATGTAAGTATATTGCTTTGCTTGAGGCTGCCGACCAGCTTCCGTCAAGTGAGCCCGCGTTGAGAGAGGTGCTGGAAAAGCTTTTCAACACAGAACCAGTTGATCATTTCAGTTCAAAACAACGAGAACAAATCATTCATCAGATTCAGTATTTTTTGGCGGGCTTGCGTGATGAATCTCAGCAATCGAGGCGCAGGGTGCTTCAACAGCTCCGTGTGCGCGGCGAGGAGCTGGATGGCCTGGAAAACCAGCATGATGGATCGGTTTATGCTGATTTATTCATTCGAGATCAAACGTCTGTGCTGCTGGCCCCCGTGAACAGCAATACCTCTGATGCCATTAAGCCAAAGGCTCTTGCCGATTGGGTTGACTCCTTGGGTTGGGGTGTGAAGCCGTCTCCAGAATTAACGAGGAAGCTCATCACGCTTTCGCGGCTCTTCAACCTCCTCGTGCTGGCGACATTCGGTTCTGACAACATTGCCAAGGAAACAGTAGAATGGTTTACGCGCGTTCTGAAGAAACCGCCAAAACCTTGGTGGGAAATCTTTGCAGGCGGTCACTTTCGTCCGCTGGGTTTCACGGTTGGTGGTTGGGTTGTCAATCCGGTGAAGGATCGATGTCCCATTGAATCTGCCCAAAGGCGTGATCAGGCGCTGGAACGCCCCCTGTTTCAGCTGCTCAAGAAAGTCAAAGACAAGATAAAAGACTCCGCTGTTTCAATCGCTTGACACATCCCTTCTGGCAATAGCCTTTCCGGGGCATGCTCACCGGTTGCCAGGCCGCTTTCGGACGGCGGCGTCACTCCCCTGACCGGTTTGGTGGGTCCATTCACACCCTTGAGTGGTTCCATTCACAACAGTTGTGAAGAGAGGCCTCCGAACGGGGCTTCCCTTGGCTAGCCCTGTTGTGTGAGAGTTGGATTTTCATGGTCGTCACCCCCACCAGCGTCACCGCCGCCTCCAGCGCCGGCGGCGGTGACACCCTGTCCGAGGTGCGCAAGGAAAGCGGCCAGCGAGAAGTGTTCTGTGGACTGACCTCCATCGTCTGGCTGCACCGCCGCATGCCGGATGCGTTCTTTCTGGTGGTGGGGTCCCGCACGTGCGCACACCTGATCCAGAGTGCCGCCGGGGTGATGATCTTCGCGGAGCCGCGGTTCGGGACGGCGATCCTCGGTGAACGCGATCTGGCGGGGCTGGCGGATGCGAACGAGGAGCTCGACCGGCTGGTGCGCGATCTGCTGGAGCGTCGGCCCGAGATCCGCACCCTGTTTCTGGTCGGCTCCTGCCCCAGCGAGGTGATCAAGCTCGATCTGGCTCGCGCCGCCGAGCGCCTCACCCAGCAGATGGCCGGCCGGGTGCGGGTGCTCAATTACACCGGCAGCGGCATCGAAACCACCTTCACCCAAGGGGAGGACCAGGCCCTGATGGCCCTGCTCCCCCTGCTGCCCGCCAGCGATGAGGAGCAGCTGCTGATCGTCGGCACCTTGGCGGACGCCGTGGAGGATCGCTTCACAACCCTCTTCCAGCGGATGGGGATTCCGCGGGTGCGCAGCCTGCCCCCGCGCCGCTCCACCGACCTGCCGCCCATCGGCAAGGGCACGCGCCTGCTGCTGGCCCAGCCCTTCTTGAGCGCCACGGCCCGGGCCCTGGTCCATCGCGGCGGCCAGCTCATCACCAGCCCCTACCCCTTCGGTGTGGAGGGCAGCCGCCTGTGGATGGAGGCCGCCGCCGCCGGCTTCGCTTTGGATCCGGCCGCCGTGGCCGCCGTGCTCGCCCCCCTGGTGGAGCGTGGACGGCAGGCGATCGAACCCCACCGGCGGGTGCTGGAGGGCAAGCGGCTGTTCCTGATGCCCGATTCCCAGATGGAGATTCCTCTGGCCCGTTTTCTGGCGCGGGAGTGCGGCATGGAGTTGGTGGAGGTGGGGGTGCCCTACCTCGACCGGCAGCTCATGGCGGCGGAGCAGGCCCTGCTGCCAGCGGGAACCCCGCTCAGCGAGGGTCAGGATGTGGAGCGTCAGCTGGATCGGGTGCGCGCGGAGCGGCCGGATCTGGTGGTCTGCGGCCTGGGTCTGGCCAACCCCCTGGAGGCCGAGGGGCTGGCCACCAAGTGGTCGATTGAGCTCGTGTTCAGTCCGATCCATGGCTGCGACCAGGCCGGCGACCTGGCCGAGCTCTTCGCCCGCCCCCTGCGCCGTCGCGCGTCACTGGCCTTCAGCTGAAGCTCCGCTCCCCCCTCTCCGTTCCGCCGATCGTCCGTAGGGCGTTTGGCCTGTCCATTTCCCAGTCCTCCCCTCCGCTGATCCTCACGCCATGGAACTCACCCTCTGGACCTATGAAGGCCCGCCCCACGTGGGCGCCATGCGCATCGCCGCCTCGATGGAGGGGGTGCACTACGTGCTCCATGCCCCCCAGGGCGACACCTATGCCGATCTGCTCTTCACCATGATCGAACGGCGCGACAAGCGCCCCCCCGTGACCTACACCACCTTCCAGGCCAGGGACCTGGGAGGGGACACGGCGGAACTGGTGAAGCGCACGATTGCCCAGGCCGTGGAGCGCTTCCAACCGGAGGCCCTGCTGGTGGGCGAGAGCTGCACAGCCGAACTCATCCAGGATCAGCCCGGAGCCCTTGCCGCCGGCATGGACCTGGGGGGCATCCCGATGGTGAGCCTGGAGTTGCCTGCCTATTCGAAAAAAGAGAACTGGGGGGCGGCGGAAACCTTCTATCAACTCGTGCGCGGTCTGCTGAAGGACCAGGTGCCGCCGCCAGGATGTCCTAGGATCGCCCCCACACGCTGGCGGGACGAGGGCCGGCGCCCGAGGGTGAACCTGCTCGGCCCGACGTTGCTGGGTTTTCGTTGCCGCGATGACGTGCGCGAGATCACCCGACTGCTCGGGGAGCACGGGGTGGATGTGAACGTGGTGGCGCCGCTGGGGGCCCGTCCGGCCGACTTGCTGCGCATTCCCAGCGCCGATGCCAACATCTGCCTCTATCCGGAGGTGGCCGGGCCGGTGTGCAGCTGGCTGGAGCGCAGCTTCGGCCAGGCCTCGGTCAAAACCGTGCCGATCGGCATCGCCGCCACCAGCGCCTTCCTGGCGGAACTCACCACCCTGCTGGGCCTGGAGCCGGTCGCGGGGATCGCGACGGAGAGTGAGCGCCGCTCCCGCCTGCCCTGGTACTCCCGTTCCGTCGACTCCACCTATCTCACCGGCAAGCGGGTGTTCATCTTCGGAGATGCCACCCATGCGATCGCCGCCGCCCGGATCGCCAGTCAAGAGCTGGGCTTCGCCGTGGTGGGCCTGGGCACGTACAGCCGAGAACTGGCCCGGGAGGTCCGTGCCGCTGCCAAGGACCTGGGCCTCGACGCCCTGATCACGGACGACTACCTGGCGGTGGAGAAGGCGATGGCCGAGGCGGCACCGGAACTGGTGCTCGGCACGCAGATGGAACGCCACAGCGCCAAACGCCTGGGCATTCCCTGCGCTGTGATCTCGACACCGCTGCATGTGCAGGACGTACCGGCCCGTTATTCCCCCCAGATGGGCTGGGAGGGCGCCAATGTGATCTTTGACGCCTGGGTGCATCCGTTGATGATGGGCCTGGAGGAGCACCTGATCGGCATGTTCCGCCACGACTTTGAGTTTGTCGATGGCCATCGCAGCCATCTCGGCGACGGGGCGCCGTCGATCAGTCCGGCGGCCGACGCGGTCCACGAGAGCGCCGGCCACGGCGGTGCGGAGCCCTCGAGGGTGGCCGTGGCCACCGCCACCATCGCCGCCACAGACGAACCGGTCTGGACCCCTGATGGCGAAGCGGAACTCAACAAAATCCCCTTCTTTGTGCGCGGCAAGGTGCGGCGCAACACCGAGTCATTCGCCCGTGACCGGGGGTTTGGCGAGATCACGGCAGAGACGCTCTATGACGCCAAGGCGCATTTCAGCCGGTGAGCGAGCAAACTCTCCCTTCAACTCCTGAGAGACCATGAGGGAAGTGGTCTAGCCCGGTCTGCCGAGATCGGGCGGGGCTATATATTTTGTGCCCTCTTCAACCAAGGGCCGATGCGTGTCCGTCTCCGAGTCTCTGTCGTTGCCTTGCTGACAGCACTTCTTCCCGGAGCTGTCGTGGCGCAGGAGAGAGAGGGTGCGCCCACCGCAGGACAAAGTACGTTGATCAACGGCACCACGGAGGCTCGGCCCCATGGCGATTGGAGTGGCACGTATCAAAACACGGGGATCAACCTGTTGTCCGCTCGTCAGACCCGGAAAGGCCTTTTGGTGCGTGTCAAACGGTTGATCAAACCCGGAGGGGATACCGCAAAGGAATTTGCACGTGGCATCCCGATTTTTTCCACCGCTGCCAATTGGGCCACCCTCGGGCTCTACAACAGAGCCTTGAAGTCGGATGGTGAGGCCGTGCGGACGACCTGGATGGGCCTGGATTGTCTCAACAAGACTTTCAATGTTAGCGGCGATGGCTATTCATGGCAGAATATTTATAAAGATCAGTATGGTCAAGCTGAAGATCTCTACTTTCAGTTCTGCGAGGCCAGCGAAACCGGTGGCAAGCCCCGTTATCTCAACTTACCGCCTGCGGATCCAGACATGCTTCGCTCTGCCCAGATTGAGAAGTAGAGCAAAGCTGATCTCCGCAGTACGGAAGCGGACGCCAGTACAGATGGTTCAACGCGCGGTCAAGTCCTCGATTCAATAGCCTCACCACACACGCTGCTCATGGCGTTGGAGCAACCATTGCACGCACCGGTCCGTTATAGATCACCTCAAGCACGGATCGGCCATCCGGTGCCACCAGGAGCTCTGTTTCCACCGTTGGTGGCAGGCCCAGTTGCTGCCAGCCTGGACCGCCACCATAAAAACGAAACACAAAGCCGTCTGTGGCGGAACGGAGCAAGCAAGAACCACCGGCTTGCTGATGCATACACGCAGCGGCTCGGTAGACCTGCAGACCACCATTCAGCCTCTCGGCCTTCATCCTCGCCATGTTCACCGCTCGCAAGGAGGGGGATCCGCCGCTCTGGGCCTGACTGGGTAGCAGGGAGCCTGCGCCTGCGAAGGAAGCCAAGGCCATGGCCAGGACCAGAGCGGCGTTGAAGCGGTCGCGGTGCGTCGGTTGGCTGAAACGGGTCCGTCGGCCCATGGCACTGAACAAAACAAGACTGGAGACGCTCTGTCATCTTATCGTTGTCGACCTCATGGAAGACAGCTGCCAGAGGGGGGTTGCGTGGAAGAAAACTGGAATCTATGCACGGCCTTTTCCTGTTCTGAGCAATGTGCTGCGCTGCGTTCGTCCATCAAGATTTTCTTGATAATCCGCTTTTCTCGTCCGCCACTTGTCAACATTGTCATTCGACCAGACCTTGAAACGTGGCCTCAGACCTCGCCTATGCCAGGCCCAATCTGAAGAGTGTGTGGGAGGCTTTTTGCATGCATCTTCCTACAATTGGCAGCATCTGGGGCCTTTATCTCCTAACAATCTCAATCGGAGTTGCCTTGGCCTGGGGGATTCAGGCTCTCGGTGCTTCCCTTCTTGGCAGCGGCGAAAGCAACGCAACGTTGGTCAATCTTTTGGGCCAGCTGGGCCAGATGCCCTACACCCTGGTCTCCATGATGATTTCGATGCTTTTCTTCGCTGTTCCCGCAATTTTCTACGACAGCGGCGAGATGGTCACTCCTGAACAGACATTTGCATATCTGTTGAGAGATCCCCTGCGTTATCTCCTGGCGAGCCTGATCTTTTCCGTATCGATGGGAATCGGGTTTCTGCTTTGCCTTCTTCCAGGTATCGCCATCAGTTTTGTCTTGCCCGTCTATATCAACCGGATCTTTCTAACGCAGCAATCCATTCCTGATGCTATTGCCAGCTCATTCCAGGCCGTCTATCGCTCTCCCCAGAGCTGGGGATTCGTAGGGATCCAAATCCTCGCTGGGCTGCTCGTGGCGATCAGTGCGGTCTGCACCTGTGGGGTTGGGCTTCTGGTCACGCTTCCCATGAGCTGCTTTTTCATCCAGAACGCGGCTTATCACAAAGGAATCCTTACTTTTTAGCCTTGGGCCAGAGCCACGGCAGCAAAGTCTGGGAGCCAAAGTCTGGGAGCGAAAGTCTCGGGATCTCCTGTTTCGATGACAACACTCTCCTGTTCGACTGCGGCCTGTTCAGCTTCCTCTCGGGAATGCGGGAAAGGTGCTCCACCCCAATCCGAAGGTGGCCACCAGCCGCACCAGCCAGTAGGCCATCAACGCCACGCTGGCGGCAACCACGGGTTTGTCGGCAAGCGGCTGGAGCATGAGGCGTCGCTGACGGATGGCAGCGATCGACCACCAAACCAAGCCCCCGGCCACGAGGGGGCCAAAAGCGTGAAGTTGAACAGCTTTGGGCCATTGGCCGAGCAGGGCGGCACTCGTGGCACGGGTGAGAAAGCAGGTGGGGCATGGCACGCCTGTGAGGGCGCGCAGGGGGCAGCTCCACCCAGGCAGCCAGGGATGCAGCCCTTTCCAGCCCAAACCGATGGTCAACAGGGCGGGAAAGCAACAGCCGGCCCCTTTCAGGCGCCGCAGGAAACGGTTCACAACCCGGCAGGGGAAACGCTGCCCAACCATTGTGGGCGGTGGCCGGTGGTCAGCACCGCCAGGAGCGACGACAGGACCTGCCCTGACTCCTCAAAGCCGGCATCACGGCGTGGATCCGGCCCAGGCCGCGGGGCTGTGGGTGGCGACTATCGCTGTCAAGTCCGGTGGCCCGGCTGTTCGTCCTTGGCAGGCCACCAGTGAATGGAATCCCCCACCGCCACGGTTCCCGGTGTCAGCACACTCAGGCGGATGCCGGCCACGACGCGGTTGTGGCGGGCGGTGGCGCGCAGGATCTCCATCTCTTCCGCCAAGTCGCTTTGCGGCAGGGTGGTGATCACGCACCGCGGGCAGTCGCGATCCACCCGCAGGCGCACAGCGTCCCCGATCGCCAACACCCCTCCGACCCAGTCCTCCTCCACAAACCCCTCAACCCCCGCCAGCGGTTCGATCAGCAGATTCGGGCGGAAGCGCTCCACAGCGAAGTCCAATTCAGGCTCCAGTCGGCGGAATTGCGCCAAGGTGGCTGTTGTGAGGGCATGGATGGGACAGGCATCGAAAAATGTGCCGTCGGGGAGAACAAGATCGTTGGTCACCTCCTGAAACTCTCGCCCCTCCACGTCGGGCCAGTAATGCTCGAGAGAGGCCCCGGCTGGCGGTTCATGAAGCAGGCGCAGTGGACGTTGAAACCAGTCGCTCAAGGCCGACTCCAGGCGCGAGGTGTCCCCTTGAAGGGTTTCGTTTGGCTTGTCCAGGCCCTGAAACGGTCCCTGCACCACCAGCGGGGGCAATGGCTCACCCGTTTGTGGCTCGCCGCTATAGCTCGCCTGGAACCGAAGCAGGTCCGCCCACCGTCGTGGGTTCTTGGCGCTGGCCACCTTGCCGCTGCCAACGTCCCATAACGCATGGCTCCGGTCGCCGACCACACCCCGTTGTTCTACTGAGAGGGTCTGGAGCCGTTCCCCCAGCATCGACTTCACCGGGTAGCGCCAACACGCACCCACATGGCCGACACACACCCCTGGCTGCGGGTGAACAGGGGCTGTGGCATACACCATCAGGGAATCGGGAGGGGAAAGAGTCCTACTGGTGAGTGAACCGTCTTTTGTTTGGCTGTGTTGTTGGGGATGAGACCGCACCCCCAGCGGAGTGGCTTCTCCCTCAGCGAGGAACGCTCGCGCTCTGGACCAGGAAGAGCTCGCCTTGCAGCAGACCCGCCTGGGCCTGGCGAAGGCTGCGGGTTCGCGAGCGGCTCCTGGCGGAGGCTGCCGAGGGGGAATGGCCCGTTCGTTGAAGGAGGCCCTCTCCAGCCGATCCGCCATCGCGCTGGCAAACCGGAGGCAGATCCGGCCAGGGCAGACGCGAAGGCAAGTAAGCCGAGGGCTCAGCTCGGTAGACGGCATAAGGGGAGGAGACAGGCATGGAGCCCTCTTCTCTGAAAATACGTCCGTACTATAGGCCCTTTGTACTGCCGGGTCCAGCTTCTCGCCGGGCAGGTTGCTCGCTTTCCCTCAGGGAGCGAAGGTCGCCCCCAGCTGTTGGCCGATCACCCAGTTCGTGGCGGCTTTCTGGGTGTGCCAGGCCTGCAGAAGCTGTTTGGCAATGCGCTTCAGGTCGTCGGGATCGGCTGTGGCGTCGATCGCTCGGCTGAATCGCTCGATCTCAAAGCGTTGACCGATCGACAGCTCCATCGTTCCCGCGGGCTGGGAGGGCGAAGACGGGGAGCCAAAGGGGGGCGTTGACATCGTGGTTTCATCTATATTAAGCAAAAATAAAATACCCGCTCTCTTCGGGGGACGGGTAGCTTCAGCTACAGAGCCGGGAGCCTGTCAGTATTTCGAACCATGAAGCTGTGGCGACTGATTAACATTTCGTATCTCTATGATCAGATTCTCCTGACGGTGGCGGCATGCGACTGACCTGGCCTGAGCATCTGCAAACCGCCCGCACCCTGGAACTCACGGCCGAGGACCAACGGGGAGAAGCCTTGGCTCTGATGGGCATGGCCCTCCTGGTTCTCGCCCAGGATCTGCTGGAGCAGGAAATCGAAGCGGCCCCTTCCCTTTCCTGACACGGGGTCTGCGGCTGTGATCGCGGGCCCGCGGCTGTGATCGGGGGGGCCATGGCTTCGCCGTTCCAGATCGACTGGTCTTTGCGCTGCTCGACGACCAGCCGTCAACAAATCGATTTATCGATGGAAGTGACGCCGGACCTGGCCCAACCAATCGCGGGGCTGATCATGAGGGTGCATCTTCAAGCTGGCCATGGAGGCGGCCAGCGGTTTGCCGCCACGGGCCAGCACTGAGCCGATGTGATTCACCACGGCTCCCGCCACCGTCAGCCAGGCCAGCAGATGGACGGCATAAACCCCGTGCCCTAGCTCACCGTCCTCCAGCCAGTCCTCTTGCATCAACTTGCCGCTACCCACCGCCAGCACGAGGGCGAGCAGGGCGAAGAGATTCGCCGGCTGGCGTAACCGCGATCGCCCCAGGGTCAGCGCGTAGGCGGTGAACACGAGGGCCAGCGGCCACAGCACCACCGCCACCGTGCCGTGGATGTCGATCCAATCGCCGCTCATGGCCAGCGGCAACCGACCCCAGCGACCATCAAAACGGTTGTAAACGAGAAAGCCGGTCAGCCAGGCGCCAGACACCAACACCACCGTGACCCCATGGAGCAGCCGCAACAGGGAGGGTTGATAGGGGCGCGGCATCGTCGCAGGTTTGGCTGAACCCTTTTTTAGCGCCACCAGCCCAAACAGCAGGAACAGCCCGCCACTCAACCGAACCAGTCGTGAAACTCGCCCCCGGCGCTCCCCATCCCTCCTGGAGCGCTCCCCCGACGCTCATGCCCGCCCCTCCCGCAGCCACTCGCCCAGCAGCTTCCGCGCCAGGGGAAGGCCCACCCTGAGCCTGGCGGAGAGCTCCAGACCATGGGGAAAGGCGAAGGCGGGCACCCGCAGAAGCGCCGCCTCTCCCCGCCACCCATAGAGCCCCTCGGCCAGCGCCACCACGGCCACAGGTCTCCAGCCGTGGCCCTCCGCCTCCGCCGGATCTCCCACCGTCCCAGGCCGGAGGGGTTCAATCCAGGGATCCGGACGGTCGGGATTGGTCCAGGCATCCACGAAAAGCACCCGCTGGGCCTCCGCCACCGTGAGCGCCAGCTCCGGCGTCAATTGGTGCACCACCTGTGCCATCTCCCTGCGATCCGCCGCCTGGCGCGGCGGCCCCTCCCTGATCCAGTCCTCCACCAGCAAGGCCCCCACCCCGTCATCGCCCCGCAGACGGTTGCCGATTCCGATCAGAAGCTCCCGCGTCACACGTTTGCCCGTCGCCGCACCGCCAACACCTGGCCGCTGGCGCTCAACAGTTGCAACTCCAGCGGCATCTGCCCCGCCGCATGGGTGGAACAGGACAGGCAGGGATCAAAGCAGCGGATGCCCGCCTCGATGCGGTTGAGAATGGCCTCCG
>CAYVWU010000011.1:0-2306 GCA_964455575.1 uncultured Cyanobium sp.
GGGCGATCAACGAGGCGCCGCCCCAGCGGGAGATGGACATGCTGCTGGCCACCGGCGAGCAGGTGTCCATCGCCCTGCTCGCCATGGCCCTCCATCGGCTCGGGGTGCCGGCGGTGTCGCTGACGGGCACCCAGGCCGGGATCATCACGGAATCAGCCCACGGCCGGGCGCGGATCCTGGAGATCCGCACCGAGCGGGTGTGGCGGCGGATTGAGGAGGGCTTCGTGGTGATCGTCGCGGGGTTTCAAGGGACGAGCGGGGGCCCCTCGGGCATCCCGGAGATCACCACCCTGGGCCGGGGAGGGTCGGACACCTCCGCCGTGGCCCTGGCCGCCGCCCTCGGGGCCGAGGCCTGCGAGATCTACACCGACGTGCCCGGCGTGCTCACCACCGATCCCCGCAAGGTGCCCGATGCCCAGCTGATGGAGCGGGTGAGCTGCGACGAGATGTTGGAGCTGGCGAGTCTGGGCGCCTCCGTGCTCCATCCCCGCGCGGTGGAGATCGCCCGCAATTACGGCGTCCCCCTGCGCGTGCGCTCCAGCTGGACGGAGGAGCCGGGCACCGCCCTCACCAGCGGCGCCAGCCGGCCCGTGGGCAGCGATGGGCTGGAGCTGGGCAAGCCCGTGGATGGGGCGCAGCTGGAAGGCGACCAGGCCGTTCTGGCCCTCTCGGACGTACCCGATCGCCCGGGGGTGGCGGCCCGCCTGTTTGAGGCCCTGGGGGCCGCCGGGGTGAACGTCGACCTGATCGTGCAGTCCACCCACGAGGAGAACAGCAACGACATCGCCTTCACCGTGGCGGAATCCGAGCGGGAGAGCGCTGGTGAGGTGTGTCGCCACCTGCTGGCGGATCTCGACGCCGAGGGGGCCCGCCTGACGATGGAAGGGGGCATGGCGAAGATCAGCATCTCCGGCGCGGGCATCCTGGGTCGTCCCTCCGTGGCCGCCGGACTGTTTGACACCCTGGCCCGCCTGGGGATCAATCTGCGGCTGATCGCCACCAGCGAGGTGAAGGTGAGTTGCGTCGTCGATGGGCGCCAGGGCAGGAAGGCGCTGCGGGCGGCGGCGTCGGCCTTCGAGCTGGGGGACCACCAACTGCGGGAGGGTCCGCTGCCCGTCGATCCGGAAGCCCCCGCGGTGCGCGGGGTCGCCCTCGACCTCAATCAGGTCCAGATCACCGTGAAGGGGGTGCCCGATCTGCCGGGCTCAGCGGCCACGATCTGCCGCGCCCTGGCGGACGCCGGCATCAGCTTGGATGCGATCGTGCAATCCGAACGCTTGCGCAGCGCCCCGACGGGGTCCGCGACCGGCAGCCGGGACATGAGCTTCATCCTCCGGCGCGGCGATCGCCCCGGGGCCCAAAGCGCCCTGACGCCGCTGTTGCGGCAGTGGGCCGGAGCCTCCGTGGAGGAGGGGCCCGCCATCGCGCGGGTCAGCGCCGTGGGCGCGGGCATGGCCTGCACGGCCGGCACGGCGGCCCGCATGTTCCGTGCCCTGGCCGATGCGGCCATCAACATCGAGATGATCGCCACCAGTGAAATCCGCACGAGCTGTGTGGTGGCCGAGGCGGATGGGGTGCGGGCTCTGCAGGTGGTCCATGGGGCCTTCGGCCTGGGAGGCGCCACCAACCATCGGGTCGAGGGCACAGAGGCGCCGGATGGCGCCTGAGCCCCCAAGCGCTCACCCCTTCCCGACCAATTTCTGCCGCAGGCTCTTGATGCGGTCCCGCAGATTGGCCGCCTCTTCGAAGTCCAGGTTTTTCGCCGCGAGCTTCATCTTCTCTTCCAGCTGCTGGATCAGCTCGGGGAGGGAATCGAGGGGCACGGCATTCTGCTCGGCCTGTTCGGTCGCCTCCACCAGCTGCTCATCGTTGAGACGCCGGGACACCTCCAGGAAAGCCAGGATGGCATTGCCCGCGCGCTTGCCGGCGGGCTGAGGCGTGATGCCGTGCTTGGTGTTGTAGGCCTCCTGGATGGCCCGCCGTCGCTCGGTCTCGGAGATGGCTTTGTCCATGCTGTCCGTGAGGTTGTCGGCATAGAGCAGGGCCTTCCCCTCCACGTGGCGAGCGGCGCGGCCGATGGTCTGAATCAGGGAGCGTTCCGCCCGCAGGAAGCCCTCCTTGTCCGCATCGAGGATGGCCACCAGCGACACCTCCGGCAGGTCGAGGCCCTCCCGCAGAAGGTTCACGCCCACGAGGACGTCGTACTCGCCATTGCGCAGATCCTGAATGATCTCGATCCGCTCGATGGAGTGGATCTCGGAATGGAGGTAGCGCACGCGCACGCCATGTTCGGCGAGGTAGTCGGT
>CAYVWU010000011.1:2316-25359 GCA_964455575.1 uncultured Cyanobium sp.
TCCGCTTGGTGAGGGTGGTCACGAGAACGCGCTCCTGTTTGGCGGCACGCTCGCGGATCTCCGCCAAAAGATCGTCCACCTGGCCGTCGGTGGGTCGCACCTCCACCACCGGGTCCAGAACGCCGGTGGGGCGGATGACCTGCTCGACGATGGCGGCCTTGCTCTGGGTGAGCTCCCAATCGCCGGGGGTGGCGCTGACGAAGATCGTCTGATGGGCTTTCTGCCAGAACTCTTCCCCCTTCAAGGGGCGATTGTCGGCAGCGCTGGGGAGGCGAAAGCCATGCTCGATGAGCACTTGCTTGCGGCTCTGGTCACCGTTGTACATCGCCTGCAGCTGACTGCAGGTGACATGGCTCTCATCGACCACCAACAACCAATCCTCAGGGAAATAGTCGATCAGACACTCAGGCGGGGAGCCTGCGGGACGCCCGGCAAGATGGCGCGCATAGTTCTCAACTCCATTGCAATAACCGACCTGTTCCAACATCTCCAGGTCATAGGCGGTGCGCTGTTCGAGTCTCTGGGCTTCCAACAGTCGCCCCTGCTCGTTGAGGACAGCGAGGCGCTCCGCCAATTCCAGGCGTATGGCTTTGATGGCGGACTGCAGTCGTTCCTTTGGTGTAACGAAGTGCTTGGCGGGATAGATGCTGATGGCCTCCAGACTCTGCAGGATTTCTCCCGTGGTGGGATCTACATAGCGAATCGCCTCCACCTGATCGCCAAACAACTCGACACGCACCAAGCGATCTTCATAGGCGGGGCCGATCTCCAACACATCACCCCGCACCCGGAAACGGCCGCGATTGATTTCGATGTCGTTGCGAGAATATTGATTATTCACCAGGTCCCTCAGGGAACTGCGCAGATCAAGCGTGCCACCCACCTCGAACTTGACAGCCGCCTTCAGATACTCCGAGGGAATGCCCAAACCATAGATGCAGCTGATGGAGGCAACAACAATCACATCCCGCCGCTCAAAGAGCGAGCGGGTGGCGGAATGGCGCAGCATGTCGATCTCTTCATTGATCGATGCTGTCTTGGCGATATAGGTATCCGAGACCGGCACATAAGCCTCGGGCTGGTAGTAGTCGTAATAGGAGATGAAATACTCAACGGCATTGCGGGGGAAAAACTCCCGCAACTCGTTGCAGAGCTGGGCTGCCAGGGTTTTATTATGCGCCAAAACCAACGTGGGCCGCCCCGTGCGAGCAATCACATTGGCGATGGTGAACGTTTTGCCGGTGCCCGTGGCTCCGAGCAGGGTCTGGTAGCGACGACCACCGTTGACTCCACCCACCAAAGCCTCAATGGCAGTGGGCTGATCCCCCTGTGGGGTGTAAGGAGCGTGCAGATGAAACACCATCGGACCATTTTGGCCCTCCCATCCCCCTATCGCGATGCCACGGAGGAGGAAAGCCATTGTTGAAGGCACCGGCCCACTGGATGCCTTCCTCCCAGCGATCTGGGGACGGGGGCCGCGGTCAAGCGGGCAAGGGCAGACCGGTGATGAGCGCCATGGCGCGGGTCAGGGGAACCTCCAGTCCAAGAGCTCGCAGAAGGAAGTAGCTGATCAGGCTGTAAGCCAGGGCGCCGAGCACGGCGCTGACAAGGCCGTTCCGCAGGCGGAAGCCCTGCACCAGCCAGGCCGCCAACCCGAACAGGACGATGGCGATCACCCACTCAAAGAGGAAGCTCACGGGGCTGATCAGACCGCCCAGGGAGGAGATCGCCCAGAAGGGGCCGAGGATCAACTTCAACGGCCACATCAACAAGGTGCCGAGCAGGCCGATCACCACCGCGGAGATCAGGGCGACAGGGAAACTGGCCAGTTCCACCCCGAGAGGCAGCTTCGAGACCAGCAGAAGCACCACCGCGCGAACGGGCCACTGCAGAAGCCAAAGGAGAGAACCGGCCATGAATCTCACACGTGGTTGTCAACACCATAGGCAGAGCGCCTGGACGGGGCAACAGCGGCGTCTGCGGCTTCCCGCAGGCCACGCACCACCGCCACCATGGCCACTTCCTCCTGCAAACGATTCACCGCGGAACCGACGCCCACACCCGCGGCGCCGGACGCCAACGCCATCGGCACCGTGACCGCGGACAAGCCGGAGGCGCAGACCACGGGCAGGGACCATTCCGCCGCGGCGAGGGCATGGCTGATGGCATGGGTGGCGGCCAAGGTAGGGGCCGCCTTTTCGATCAACCCCAACACCCCGGGGCTCATCGGCCGGGCGCTGGTGCCTCCTTCGGTCTGGATCCAGTCCGCTCCGGCCCGGGCCAGGGCCACAGCCAGCTGCTCCTGCTGATCGAGGGGAAGACCATGGGGAACGGTCACGGAGAGGACAACCTCCGGCAGCAGCTCCCGCGTGCGGTGGGTCAGGCGCAACACGTCCTCCGCCTCAAAGCGCAGCCCCAGGGGATAAAAGGCGTCGAAGTTGCCGATCTCCACCATCGTGGCCCCCGCCGCCACGGCGGCCGGGAAGAGCTCGGGATCCACCGCGGAAACGCAGAGGGGCAAGCCCGGAGCGATGGCTTGAATGGTGTCCACCAGGGCGGGATCGCAGGCCAGATCGAGCAGATCCGCGCCACCCGCCCGGGCCGCGCGGGCGATCTTCGCCACGGCGATCGGATCGCGATTCGTCAGGCCGGCAATCACCTTGAGCAGCCGCTGCTGGCGGATCGCGTCCCGGAGCGGGGCAGGCAGGCTGGAGTGACGCGACATCTGAGGCTATTGAGGTTGTTGATGTGATTCTCCCATCCAGCCCCACGCGCACCCCCCCGGCCTGGGGGCCGGACCAGGACCGGCTCCACAGGCAACTGTTGCGGCAGCCGACCCTGCTGCCGCGGGGAGCCCATCTGCTGCTGGCCGTATCCGGGGGGCAGGATTCCATGGCCCTCACCAGCCTGCTGCGCGATCTGCGCGCTCGCCATGGTTGGACCCTCAGCCTCTGGCATGGCGACCATGGCTGGCGGCCCGAAGCGGCAGCCCAGGGAGAGGCCCTGGCGAGCTGGGCCGCCGACCAGGGGCTCCGCCTTGAGCGCGACCAAGCGGACCCGATCCCGACCACGGAAGCCAGGGCGCGGGAGTGGCGTTACGCCTGCTTGGAGCGACAGGCTGCCGCGCTGGGCTGTCAGCACGTGGTTACCGGCCACACCGCCAGCGACCGGGCCGAAACCTTCCTCCTCCATCTCGCCCGGGGCAGTCACCGCCAGGGATTGGCCTCCCTGCGGGCGTCCCGTGCCCTGGGGGAGGGATGCCAGCTGGTGCGCCCTCTCCTCCGCTTCAGCCGGCAGGACACCGCGCGCATCTGCCAGGAGCAGGGGTTGCCCGTCTGGATCGACGCCAGCAACACCGATCTCCGCTTCAGCCGCAATCGCCTGCGAGCCGAGGTGCTGCCTGTGTTGGAGGAGCTGCATCCAGGAGCCACCACGCGGATGGCCAACACGGCGGAACGGCTGGCGGAAGAGGCGGATCAGGAGGAGGAGCTGGTGTCCCTCGCCCTGCGGGCCTTGGAGAGCGGCCGGGATCCCGGAATCGGGGACGTCAGCCTGGATCGTGATGCGCTGGTGGCGCTTCAACCCGCCAACCAGAGACGAATCCTGCAGGCCTGGCTGCGACGGCACTGGGGGGGAAGCCTGCCGGCCCGCGCTCTGGAAGGCCTTGTGGCTCGACTGCCCAAAAATCAAGGATCAGGCATATACATGTTATCAAAAGGGTGGCATCTCACCTGGAATGGATGCAGATTGACACTACTCAGTCCCGCGCCATCCCCAACCGGTCATGGAGAGCTCTCTAAGCAACGGTGAAGCCTTGCGCCGTTACGAGGCCATCGAAAAGGCCTACTGCGAGGGGCGCTGGGACACGGTGTTGGAGGCTGGCACCGTCCTGCTGCGCGAACTGCCCGGGGACGGGGCCGATGGGGAGATCCAAGGAGTGCGTCACCGCATGCATCTGCTGATGGCCCACACCCTCCTCCATGGCTACGGCGACCGCGACGCGGCCGAAGATCTGTATTTGTTGGTTCAGAACAGCAACGCGGAGTCCTCCTTGCGGCAGATGGCCGAGGACGGCCTGGATCAGTGCCACAAGCCCTTGTCCTCCACCTTCATACCGGAAGAGACGGAGGAGGACGAGGAGCCGCTGGGACAGCCGCGGCTCTTCCTTCCGGACACCGAGCCCAGCCATCCGGACGACCTGGCCGCCGCTCCCGAGCGCGGGGGAGCTCCGGTGATTGCTTTCCAGCGGGGGGCGCCGTCCGATCCAAGCCAAGCCACGGGCCCCTCGGAGGACGAGGTCGACTCTCCCACAGCGCGTCAAGAGGAGGAGGCCCCCGCCGATCCGGGACTGGCGGCCGACCCCTTTCAACCCGCCACGGCGCCCTCCAACACCGACACCCCGCACATCACCGTGCCGGTGATGCCCTGGGCGCCACCCCTGGAGGCGACGGTGGAGACGACGAGCGACGAGGCCCCCGTCATCCCGGACGACGCTCTCGCCACCTCCCTGACCCTCCGCCCCCTCATTCCAGAGGTGGTGGAGGAACCGGAGCTGGTGGAGGTGCACCAGGCCAATCCCGCCCTGGCCGAGGAGGTGGAGCTGGAGCTGACCTCCAGCGTCCCCCCCCCCGCGCTGGACGGAACGCGCGACGGTGGGGAGTCGCTCCTGGGAGATGACGTGGAGGACCTGCGGTCCTCCTTGTTGCTGTTCAAACTCGGCTGAGCGGGGCTCAGCCGGCCAGGGCCGCCGAGCGACGGCGCCGCGTGCGGCCGTTCGGCGCTTCCGGCTCCTCCTGGGGCGCGGCGGGCTTTGCGGCCGTGATCGCCGGTTCGGGGCGCGGACGTGACTCGGCGCTTCCGCCCTCCCGTCCGCGATCGCGGGATCCCTGCCGACCTTTCGGCGCGGGTCGGTTATCCGGCTCCGCGTCAGCCTGCCCCTTGTACGCGGGACTTCCGGCGGGAGCCGGCTGCACCAGGCAGATGATCAGGGGATCCACCTGGAGCTCGCGCCGCAGCCGTCGCTGCAAGCCCACCTCGACCTCCCGTTGCACGCCCACCCAATCCACATCGGGCGCTTTGCCGCCACTGTTCCGACAGAGCTGATTCCAGCGATTTTCCAGCACCCAGCGAATTTCCCGTTCGGCCCAGATGGAAAGCTTGCGGGGGTCGGCGGTGGTGACCACACCGCGCAGGTTGACCCGGGGCGGAGCGGCCATGACACCGTCGGTGCTGATGACGGCCAACAGGGTGATGACCCCATCCTCCGCCAGCTGCTGACGCTCCTTCAGCACGCGCGCGTCGACGATGCCGTTGCGAGAGGCGTCCAGCAACTCGATCCCGGCCTTGACCGCTTCACCGCGCCGGATGGACTCGGGGGTGAGTTCGACAACGTCGCCGTTGTCAATGATCAAAATGTTGTCGGCAGGAACGCCCATGGATTGAGCGGTCTTGGAATGGCAGACCAGCATGCGATGCTCGCCGTGCACAGGCACGAAGAACTTCGGTCGGGTGAGGGCCAGCATCAACTTCTGATCTTCCTGGCTGCCATGGCCGGAGACGTGAATACCCTCCCCTTTGCCATACACCACCTTGGCGCCCAACATCATCAAGCGATCAATGGTGTTGACCACCGAAATCGTGTTGCCGGGAATGGGGCTGGCGGAAAAGATGATGGTGTCGCTGGATTTGACTTGCACCTGGGGGTGTTCCCCACGGGAGATGCGGCTCAGCGCCGCCAGGGGTTCACCCTGACTGCCGGTCATGAGGAGCACAATCTCCCGGTCCGGTAGATCGCGAATCTGCTTGATGGGCACAAAGAGCTCATCCGGGCAGCGCATGTAGCCCAGCTCGCGAGCCTTGGCAATCACGTTCAGCATGGAACGCCCGAGCAAGCCCACTTTGCGACCGTGCTTCATGGCCAGTTCAAGGACCATGGACACCCGATGCACGGAGCTGGCAAACGTTGTGACGATCACCCGACCTTCCGCCTTGGAAAAATGGCGATCAAGGTTGGGGAAAACCGCCCGCTCGGGAGGGGTGAAACCAGGCAGCTCGGCGTTGGTGGAATCGCTGAAAAGACACAGGACACCCTGCTCGCCATAGTGGGCCATGCGCTGCAGATCAAACACTTCACCATCGACGGGAGTGTGATCAAACTTGAAGTCTCCTGTGAACACGACAACGCCGACAGGAGTTGTGATCGCGAGGCTGAAGCTGTCGGCAATCGAGTGGGTATTACGAATGAATTCCACCTTGAAGTGCTGACCAACCTGCACCACGTCGCGCGGGGCGACCGTTTGAAGGGTTGTGCGATCCGTGACACCGGCCTCTTCCATCTTGCCCGTCAACATGGAGAGGGCAAGTCTGGGACCGTAGATGACAGGGATGTTGAAGTTCTTGAGGTGGTAAGGGATGCCACCAATATGATCTTCGTGGCCATGAGTAACAATCATGGCGCGAATGCGCTTGTGATTTTCGCGGAGGTAGCTGGTGTCAGGCAACACGACATTGACGCCATGCATGCCATCGCTCGGGAAAGCGAGGCCGGCATCAACCAACATCAGGTCATCGCCATATTCAAAGACACAGGTATTCTTTCCAATCTCGTGCAATCCCCCCAGGGGGATCACGCGAAGGGTTGGCGGCTTGGCCTCTTTCGAGATTGGCTTGGTTGCGTTGCCGTTGGAACTCGTCATGAAAAAAAGGAACTCAGGTAAAGCTTGATTTGTTGCAAAGCCTTGGCGTCAGGTGGGACGCAGGGCAGCAAGGATCGAGGAGAGACGTTCGCGGACCTGGCGATCGGCAGGGACAAGGGGAAGGCGCGGAGATCCCACGGCCCAGCCTCGAAGCTCAAGCGCGGCTTTCACAGGGATGGGATTGGTGGTGCAGAACAACGCCTTGAACAGCGGCAAAAGCTGTTGATGGAGTGCCAGAGCGTCTTCATTTTTCCCCGCCAGAAAAGCCTGAATCATGGCTTGAATGGTCTCTCCCACTAAATGGCTGGCCACGCTGACCACACCGACAGCCCCCACAGCAAGCATCGGCAGGGTCAGGGAATCATCGCCGCTGTAAATGGCCAATCGGTCGCCACAAAGCGTGCGCAGCTGCTGCACTTCTTCCGTGGTGCCGCTGGCCGCTTTAAAGGCCACAACATTGGGACAATCCAGCAATCGCTGCACGGTCTGGGGTTCCAGCTGGCAGGCTGTGCGTCCAGGAATGTTGTAAAGCATCAGGGGCAGATCTGGAGCGGCTTCCGCGACAGCGCGGAAGTGGGCCTCAAGACCGGCCTGGGGAGGTTTGTTGTAATAGGGCACCACCACCAGCGCGCCATCCGCTCCCAGGGCTCCAGCGGCACAGGTGGCCTCAACGGCCTCGGCCGTGCAGTTGCTGCCGCTTCCGGCCAGCACCACCGCACGGCCACCCACGGCGCCCTTCACGGCCGTGAACAAGGCATGTTGCTCGTCCCAGCTCAGGGTGGGCGATTCCCCCGTGGTGCCGCACACCACCAGCCCATCGGAACCATGGCGCACCAGGTGGTCGGCCAGTTGCTCGGCCACCGGGAGATCGAGGGCCCCGTCCGGACCGAAGGGGGTGACCATGGCGGTCAACACGCGACCGAAACGGAGGGAGCGCTCCAAGGGAAGGCGCGTCAAAGGGAACCTCCCTGGCCAGACATCAGCAGTTCGGCGATCTGGATCGCGTTGAGCGCCGCCCCCTTGCGGATCTGATCACCGCAGAGCCAGAGCTCCAGGGCATTGGGATGGCTTAAATCCTGCCGGAGGCGACCGATGGCCACCGGATCCCGACCCGTGACATCGGTGGGCATGGGAAAACGATTGGCCACCGGGTCATCAATGATGGTCACACCGGGAGCCTCGGCCAGGAGGGCGCGAGCCTCCTCCATGGTCAGAGGCGACTCAAATTCAATGTTCACGGCTTCCGAGTGAGCCCGCAGCACAGGCACCCGCACACAGGTGGCGCTGAGCAGCAGGTCGGGTCGACCCATGATCTTCCGGGTCTCCCGCAACATTTTGAGCTCTTCCTCGCAATAGCCATTGGCCTCTAATGGCGAATTATGCAGAAAGAGATTGAAGGCCAGGGAATAAGGCAACACCTCGCTCTGGGCGGTGCCGCCGTCCAGCACGACACGGGTGAGCTGGCGGAGCTCCTCCATCGCCCGGGCGCCCGCGCCGCTGGCGGATTGGTAGGTGCTCACCACCACCCGCCGAATGCGCCGATGGGCCTCCAGCGGGGCCAGCGCCAGACAGAGCAGGATCGTGGTGCAGTTGGGGTTGGCCAGGATGCCGCGATGGGCAAAGGCCGCGGCGGGATTGACCTCCGGCACCACAAGCGGCACCTCGGGATCCAGGCGGAAAGCGCTGGAGTTGTCGATCACCACCGCTCCGTTGGCCACGGCCTCGGGGGCCCACTGCCGCGAGACCGACCCGCCCGCCGAGGCCAGCACCAGGTCGAGCCCCCGGAAGCTGGACGCCTCCACCGCTTGCACCACCAGCGGCTCATCCCCCCACATCACCTCCTGACCGGCGGAGCGGGGCGAAGCCAGCAGGCGCAGCTCTCGAACAGGGAAACTCCTCTCCTTCAACAGATGGAGAATCTCCTGACCCACCGCGCCTGTCGCCCCCAGAAGACCGATCGACAGCGGACGCGCGGGGAGGCTGCCCGGGGACGCGCTGTTGGCATGGGAATCAGGATCGAATGTGGAAAGGGTGGTCACCGACGGAGGAGACAGAAGAGGGGGTAAAGGGCGGGTTGGGGAGTGGATCGTCCGGGTCTGAGCACAGGGTGAGGCAGAGGCATCGGCGGGATCAACGCAAGGGACCGGAGGGTCGCCAACGGAGATCGCGGGGTCACGATGACCAAGCGCTTTGTGAACGGCTGGTCCAAAAACAGCTGGCCGAGGAACCAAGGACAGCTGGGTATATCGACTCGACTGAGCGTCTTGCCAAGAATACGCTCTCGAAGGGTCCGGAGCCACTTTCTTAGGATCAGGGATTGCCCGCCGTCCGGCCCCGTCCATGACCCCAGCCGCCAGCCCCTCCACCGGCCAGGCCTCCGGCCTGAAAGTGAGCAGCCAATCCCGCCCGGGCTGCCGTGTGGCTTTGGAAGTGGCCATCCCCGGGGGACGCTGCCAGGCCAGCTACGACGCCGCCGTGGAGAAGTTGAGCCGCAGCGTGAAGCTGCCCGGCTTTCGCAAGGGGAAGGTGCCCCGGTCGGTGCTGATTCAACAGCTCGGACCGTTGCGGATCCGCGCCACCGCCCTGGAAGACCTGGTGGACAGCGTCTGGCGTGATGCTCTGGAACAGGAGAAAATCTCCCCCCTGGGCCGACCGGAGCTGCAGGAAGGCTTCGACGTCGTGCTGGATCGTTTTGCGCCCGGGGACGATCTGGTGCTGACGCTGGAGATGGACGTGGAACCCACCCCCAAGCTGCGGTCCACGAAAGGGCTGAAGGCGGAGGCGGCGCCGGTGGCCTTTGATCCCGCCAAGGTGGAGGAGCTCCTGGAGCAGTCCCGTCGTCAGCTGGCCACTCTGGTGCCGGTGGAAGGGCGGCCGGCCGCCATGGGCGATGTGGCGCGGGTCCAGTTCAGCGGGGTGTATGTCGACAGCGGCGCTCCGATCGAGGGCGGCAGCAGCGAGGGAATGGATGTGGAGATGGAGGAGGGCCGGATGATTCCCGGGTTCGTGGAGGGAATCGTCGGTCTGGAGGTGGGAGCCAGCCGGGAGGTGGCCTGCACCTTCCCCTCCTCCTATCCCCAGGAGGAGGCCGCCGGTCGCGAAGCCTCGTTCGCGATCACGCTGCTGGACCTGAAGACCCGGGAGCTCCCCCCCCTGGATGATGCCTTTGCCCAGCAAGCCAGCGACAAGGGCACCCTGGAGGAACTCAAGGCCGATCTGGAGGAACGGCTGAAGGCGGATGCGGATCGGCGCCACCGCGCCAATCGCCACGAGGCCCTGTTGGAGGCCCTGGTGGCGGAGCTGGAGGTGGACCTGCCCGAAACCCTCGTGCGGCAGGAAATGGCGCAGCTCGTTGAGCAAACGGCACGTCAGATCGCCCAGCAAGGCATGGACGTGAAGAAGGTGTTCACGGACGACGTGGTTCGCAGCCTGATGGAAACCTCCAGGCCCGAGGCGGAAAAGCGCCTGCGGCGGAGCCTCGCTCTCACCGCCCTGGCCAGCGCGGAAGCGATCGCGGTGTCCGAGGCGGACATCTCCACCAGGGCCGTCGAGCTGCGCCGCGAACTGGGCCAGCGGTCTGACATTGATGAGGACCGGCTACGGCAGGTGGTCAGCGACGAACTGCTGCAGGAGAAGCTCCTGAGTTGGCTGGAGGAGAACTCCACCATCACCGAGCCCTCCCCGGACGTTGTCGCGGAGGAGCCCAGCGGGGCTGAGACGACAGACAGCAAGGCGGGACAGGCCGCCAAGCCGAAAAAAGCCAGCAAGGCTGAAACCAGCAAGGCCAAGGGCAGCACCACGACAAGTGGCAAGGCAGCTGGCCAGGCGGACGGTTGACCAGCGGCGGTGACCCGTCGCACCCCATAGATTGAAGATCCCTGTTCCTTACCAGATTCCCGCGTGTGACCCTGGCCCACCCCGACTCCGCCCCCATCCTCCCCGGCCCTGGCGGGGTTCTGCCCCATCCTGTCCACAGCCTCTGGCAGGGAGCTCGCCCATGGGCCGCTCTGTCCTCCTCCATCCCTGGCGCCTCGCCAGGGGTGCTGCCTACAGTTGTTGAGCAGTCCGGCCGAGGAGAACGGGCTTTTGATATTTACTCACGCCTGTTGCGCGAGCGGATCATCTTCCTCGGCACTGGGATTGACGATCAATTGGCCGATTCCCTAGTGGCACAGCTGCTTTTCCTGGAGGCCGAGGATCCAGAAAAGGACATTCAGATTTATATAAATTCCCCTGGAGGCTCCGTGACGGCGGGCCTGGCGATCTACGACACGATGCAGCAGGTGAGTCCTGACATCGTGACGATTTGCTACGGGCTGGCCGCCAGCATGGGAGCCTTTTTGCTCTCCGGGGGGGCCAAAGGGAAGCGCCTGGCCCTGCCGAACGCCCGCATCATGATCCACCAACCTTTGGGTGGCGCCCAAGGCCAGGCTGTGGATATTGAAATTCAGGCCAAGGAAATCCTCTACCTCAAGGACACCCTCAACACCCTTCTGGCCGAGCACACGGGCCAACCTTTGGAAAAAATTGCCGAAGACACCGATCGCGACTACTTCCTTTCGCCGCCAGAGGCGGTTGAATATGGATTAATCGACAGGGTCGTGGAGGGGACTCCCTTGCCCACCCCGGTTTGATCCTTAAGGACCGCCGACCCGCGGACACCTGAAGGCATCCTGAAAGCGGGGCCGCCCCGTACGCTCCCCCCACCGCCCACGTCCATGGCCAAGTTCGACGCCCATCTCAAGTGTTCCTTTTGCGGCAAGTCGCAGGATCAGGTCCGCAAACTGATCGCCGGGCCGGGCGTCTACATCTGCGACGAGTGCATCGATCTCTGCAACGAGATTCTTGACGAGGAGCTGGTGGATGGTCAAGGCCACGCCCACGGGGCGCGCCCTTCTGCCGAGGCCAACCGCAAGTCAGCCCAAAGGAAGGCGCCCAAACCCGCGCCCACCCTGGCCTCCATTCCCAAGCCCCAGCAGATCAAGGCCTGTCTCGACCAGCAGGTTGTTGGCCAGGACGAAGCCAAAAAAGTTCTGGCTGTCGCGGTCTACAACCATTACAAACGCCTCGCCTGGCAGGGGGACGGGCAGGGGGAGACCGATCGCAGCGCCACGCGTCTGCATAAATCCAACATCCTGCTGATCGGTCCCACGGGCTGTGGCAAAACACTTCTTGCCCAGTCCCTGGCGGAACTTCTGGACGTGCCCTTTGCCGTCGCGGATGCCACCACCCTCACCGAGGCCGGCTACGTCGGTGAAGACGTGGAAAACATTCTTTTGCGATTGCTGCAGAAAGCCGATCTGGATGTGGATCAAGCCCAGCGCGGCATCATCTACATCGACGAGATCGACAAGATCGCTCGCAAGAGCGAAAACCCCTCCATCACCCGTGATGTCTCCGGCGAAGGGGTGCAACAGGCTCTGCTCAAGATGCTGGAAGGCACGGTGGCCAACGTGCCACCCCAAGGCGGTCGCAAACATCCTTATCAGGATTGCATTCAAATTGACACCAGCCAGATCCTCTTCATTTGTGGCGGAGCCTTTGTCGGACTGGAGGAAGTGGTGCAGAAGCGCATGGGACGCAATGCGATTGGCTTTCTGCCGGCGGATGGTCAGAGTCGGCCAAAAACAGGAAAAGACCGCCATGCCGCGGAAGTCCTGCGCCACCTTGAGCCCGACGATCTGGTGCGCTACGGCTTGATTCCGGAATTCATCGGTCGACTGCCGGTCACCGCCGTGCTTGAGCCTTTGGACACATCGGCCCTGGAAGCGATTCTCACCGAACCTCGGGATGCCCTGGTCAAGCAGTTCCAGACCTTGCTCAGCATGGACAATGTCCGCCTGGATTTTGAGCCGGGGGCTGTGGAAGCGATCGCCGCCGAAGCCCACCGCCGCAAAACCGGCGCCCGAGCCCTGCGGGGCATCGTGGAGGAATTGATGTTGGAGGTGATGTATGACCTGCCCTCCCGGCGCGACGTGAAAACCTTCACCGTCACGCGGGATTTGGTGGAACAACGCAGCCGCTCCAACGTTCTGCCCATTCCAAGTGCGACGGGAAGAACGGATCATCGCGATCACGGCAGTCAAGCCACCGCGTAATCCAGAGGGGTCCTGCCAACGATGTTGCCCCGTTGACAGCGATCCCAAGATGAACGGAAATCCTCACCTTCTTCAACGGTTAGGTCGCCACATCACACGCGAAGCTGAACGGATCCACTTGAGGTTTCACCTTGGCCGCAGCTGACCACCTGCAGGTGCCCCGCCAACACGGTCTCTTCAACCACCATGGCATCGATCTCGGGGATGGCACTGTCGCTCATTACCTTGAGGGAAGGCAAATTCTTCGTAGTGCGCGCGACGAGTTCAGCCGGGGCCTGGCAATCACAACGATTGAATACCCTCCAGACAGTTGCTCCACGACAGGGGTGACCTTGCGGCGGGCCATGGGACGACTGGGGGAACAAAATTACAATTTACTATTCAACAATTGCGAACATTTTGCCCACTGGTGCAAAACCGGGCGCCATCGCAGCAATCAGGTGGAAGATTGGCTGCACACCGGCAGCCTGGGTGCTCTGGCGATCGGCCAATTCATCCCTGCCGCAGTGATGACTGGAGCCCGTCTTCTGCTCCGTCAGGGCATCACCGTTGCACCTGAACACCTGGAAAAGGGACGAGAGCTCGCCCTGAAAACCTTGGCTCAACTGGACGGGCTACGCATCAAAGTTCAGGAAAGCCTGGAAGAGGAATTAGCCAAGAAAGAGCTGCTTTGGAGCGGGCAGTCAGAGAGCAATGATCACTGGATGAGGATGGGTTTGACAACGGCCCATAAGCTGGCCGATCAACTGACAGAGATAGAGGAAATCGAAGAAAAGCTTGAAAAGCTGCTGACCAGCAGCACCGCAGGGTCAACGGGGGCACTGGCGAAAGATTCCTGAGGACAAGACCCCTTAACATGAAGAAGATTCCGATCCGTCGCCAGCAGCCGGGCCCCAGGAACCCCGGATCACCCGAGCTGGGCTTATCTTGCGTTGGCGCACCTGGCGGGCAGCCATGAGGGGCTGAAAACTCTGGCCAGATAGGCTCCGTCCGATGGATTCGACCCCATGCAAGCGAGGTGATCTTGACGCAGACATTCCCAACCCAGAGCCGCGGGGCTGAGGTCGTTTGCAATAGAGAATGTTCCGCAAATGGAACCTCCCATACACATCAGATCTCCAGCAACGACTCGAGATCACCGCATCACATCTGCTTGACCTGAGAACGGCATGGCCAGTGCTTACCAGCCCCTCCACCACAAATACCGCCCACAGCGACTCGGGGAGCTCGTCGGACAGGAAGCGATTGCGTCCACCCTCGGGAATGCGCTGAAAACGGGCCGCATTGCACCGGCTTATCTCTTCTGCGGCCCCAGAGGCACAGGCAAAACCTCCAGTGCCCGCATCCTCGCCCGCTCCCTCAACTGCGTGGGCGGCGACGGCCCCACGGCCGAACCCTGTGGTCGCTGCGAGCTCTGCACCTCCATCGCCGCTGGCAACGCCCTGGATGTCATCGAGATCGACGCCGCCTCCAACACCGGCGTCGACAACATCCGCGAACTGATTGAGCGCTCCCGTTTCGCCCCGGTGCAGGCCCGCTGGAAGGTCTACGTGGTGGACGAATGCCACATGCTCTCCACGGCGGCCTTCAACGCCTTGCTGAAAACCCTCGAGGAACCCCCACCCCAGGTGGTGTTCATCCTCGCCACCACGGACCCCCAGCGGGTCTTGCCGACGATCCTGTCCCGTTGCCAGCGCTTCGACTTTCGCCGGATTCCGCTGGAGGCGCTGGAACGTCACCTCTCCTGGATTGCGGAGCGGGAGGCGATCGCCATCACGCCCGAGGCCCTGCATCTCGTGGCGCAGCGGGCCCAAGGTGGGCTGAGAGACGCGGAAAGCCTGCTCGACCAGCTCAGCCTGCTGCCTCCGCCCGTCGAGGCCGCGGCGGTCTGGGAGCTCATCGGCGCCGTTCCCGAGGAAGAACTGCTGGCCCTGGCGCAGGCCATGGCGGCGGGTGACCCGCTGGTGGTGGTGGAGACCGCCCGGCAGCTGCTCGAACGCGGACGGGACCCCAATGCCGTTCTTCAGGGGGTGGTGGCCCTGCTGCGCGATCTGCTCCTGGCGGGGGTGGCTCCGGACCGCTTGGAGCTGACCAGCGTGTCGCCCTCCCTGCGCCCCCAGCTCCCCCCCTTGGCGCGGGAGCTGGGCAAAGACCGCCTGCTCCAGTGGCATGCGGCCCTGAAAGGAAGCGAGCAGCAGCTCCGCCACAGCGTGCAACCCCGGTTGTGGCTGGAGGTGCTGTTGCTGGGGTTGCTGGCGGAGCCCACCAGCGAGCCCCGGAGCCGAGAGCCGTCCGCGCCGCCCGCCGGCGGCAAGCCCAGCGGGGATGGCTCCGCCACCAGCAGGCCCGCCACAGTACCGGCGGCTGGAGGCGTCGTGGACGCGCCCCCTCCAGCCGCGCCAGCCGTGGTCCCCGCGGCCACGCCCCGACCGCGAGCGGAGGGAACCGCGGGTCTGGAAGAGCTGTGGCAGCGCATCCTGGCCGGGCTGCAGCTGCCATCCACGCGGATGCTGCTGACGCAACAGGCTCGGCTCCAACGCCTGGATGAGCGGCGGGCGGTGGTGCGCGTGGCGAGCACCTGGATCGGCATGGTGCAGAGCCGCCTCCCCCTGCTGGAAAAAGCGATGGAGACAGCCCTCGGCAGTCCCCGTCAGATCACCCTCGAAGCCAGCGACAAGGATGAACGGGCCGAGGCGACGCCCTCTCCGTCCACGGCCCCCGGACCCGCAGCCTCCGCGCCCTTCGCTCCGAAAGCCGACGCCATGAGGCCGGAGCCGGTTGTTGCCGTTGCCACCCCAATCCCCGCACCCACGCCCGTCCCCGCCGCGAGCGACTCGGCTGGAGCTGTCGAGGAAGTCCCCCCTCTCCCCCCGCAACCGGCCGAGGTGGCGGCACCCACCCCGACCCCCAGGGCGGATCGGCCGGACGCCAGCGCCGGGATCCCAACCCCGGCGGCAGACGCGCAGGTCGCTCCGGAGAAGGGCGAGAAGCCGCAGACGCGCGCAGAGGATCGGTTGCTGGAGGAATCGACAACCCTTCTGGCGGATTTTTTCAATGGCCAGGTGATTGCCTTGGAGCCTCAGGACGAGGACTGACCCGCCCTGCGCTGGCGTTTCAGGGCCCAGACGACCCGATTCAGAAACAACTGCAGGCGAAACAGATGTCCAGGCCTGGGTTCAGACGCAAGCGCAAGGCGATGGGGGGGCAGGAGAACCACCGAACGCCAACCAAGATACCGCCGAGCATTTCTTTCCTTCTCGGCCAGGAACAGCTCGTCCTGCGCGCGGGATGAGGCACCCGTGCAGGCATAGGAAGCAACAAGAACTGGACAATACTGAAACAGGCCTCGAGCAAAGAGCTGCAAATTATAATCCCAATCAGCATAAAGACGATATCTATCATTATAGACTATTCCCATTGCCGCAATCGCACGGCGTCGATAAAAAGCGGATTGATGGCTGATGTTTCGCTCCAAAAAACGGGGCCAATTCCAGGGCTGACCATAGCGATAGCCCGGTTCTTCTATCCAAACATCGCCATGCACGACCAGGACGTTGGATTGGGCGGAGTGGAGGATGGGAGCCATCGCCACCATCACCTCCTCATTCATCAATTGATCATCCGCACCCATGATATAAACCCACTCGCCCTTGGCCTCCAGAAAACCACAATTCAGGGCTGCATAAATTCCCGAACCTGGAAAATCTAAAATGCGATGGTCAATACCACCAGCCTCAAGCGTGTTGGCGGCCAGCTGACAGGTTTCATCTCTGGATCCACCATCCACGACGACAACTTCGAAATCACGGGTTTGTTGGGCCACCAGTGAACCCAAGGATCTCGGCAGATGAACAGCGGCATTCAAGGTGGCGATGACCACCGTCAACAAGGGCGGAGAGGACGCCTGCTGGCGGCTGCTGACAACCCTGGGCATGGAGCCCTCAGCCGATGGCATGACGGAACTCCTCCGGGTAAGAGGTCAACCAAAACTCGCGATCATGTTTTTCCCAGGCATGGCAACCAAAGGGCCGATGAATGCGATAGTGCTCACACGTTTGACGCGGATTGGTTTCCACCGCAAAATCAGCCGCCTCCGCGATGGAGGGAATGCGCATCCAACCAAACACCCATGGTGCATAAATCGAAAACAAATGATCTTCTTGGATACCAACTTTTGCGTAATAAGAGAGGGTGTTCTGCCACCCCAGGGACATGGCCAGGAAAAGGAACAATCGCTTGCAAAACAAGGACGGCCACTGGGTCCAAGGGAAGAAGTGATAACGACGAAACAGCGTTACCCGATAAGCCAACTCGCCCCAGCGAAAGACGGGGACATGCGCCGTGGGGAAGGAGTCACAAATGCGGATCATTTCCGAGACACGACGCAAGGAGAAGCCTCCATTCCCAACGCCAATATCCGGCGTGTCCGGGCCGAGATGCCGGGTCCAGGGAGCGCCCACATAGGTGTATCCCTTGGCGATCCATTGATCCAGGTCTGCGCGCAGCACCCAAGCGTCAAGTTGATGGATTAGCACATATTCCCAGTCTTGAAAGATACGATAAAACCAACTTTGGAACAATAGGGCGTTATAAGAGTCCACAGATTGCAACCATCGGTCCGCCACAGGCTCAGCCCGGCAGGAGAGCGCCGGCAGATTCAAGGAGTCAATGGCACGGAACAGAGGGGCAAGGTCCAGCGACTCCTTATACACAAACAGAAGATCATAATCCCGCAACTTTGACACGCAATTCAACAGAGAAGCCCGTTCTGCATGACTGAGGTCCAGCGTATAAATCGGAACCGCAACAACACAGGATCTCTTCATCGCTCAGGAGGAGAAGGAGGTCGCATCACAAAACTCACTCAACCTTCTGTTGAAACCACGACATCATCATCGATGTCAAGGGATGGTCCGCCTGTGTTCATCACAAAATCGGGACAAGCCGTTCCCGAGCCGGAGCCAGCGTGGATGGTTTTTTGCCAGACAAGGGTTTTGGGCAACAGGGCCATCTTGACCATGACCCAGGGAATCACCACGAACCAGTGCAGCAGATAAACGACGGTCAGCAGAACATTGACGGGTGTTGCCGGCGGCAGCGCCGGCCCCTCCCCCCCGCGCCTGCAGCCATTGGTGATGGAAAAACCGGACACGGTGAGCATGATCAGCGGGAAGGGCCACAACCCGGGCAGCGTTCTGGTGAGCAGGGCCCCGACCAGGTCGGCGACCACCATCACTGGCACCAGATACTGAAGGATGAAGAACGCCCCCAGATCCCATCGCTGGGATGGGGTGAGACGATCGGACAGCAGCTGATCGCTGTAATCGAGATAACGCTGAAAGCCCCCTTCCGCCCAGCGTTGACGCTGGCGCCAGAGGGCCGGAAGAGTTGCCACCGCCTCCTCGCTCACCGGCGGATCCCACAGCACGCCAATCGGCAGCCCCGCCAACAGAAACCGGAAACTCAGATCGAGGTCATCGGTGATCGTGGCCTCATTGAATCCACCCGCGGTCTGCACCGCGTCGCGCCGCAAGAGCTGGCCATTGCCCCGCAGTTCAGCGACCCCGCCTCGGGCCAGCCTCGCCTCCTGGATGTCCGCATCAAAGGCCATCTCCATCGCCTGGGCCCGGGTGAGCCAGTTGAGGGCACCGTTGGTTTCCGCCTTGCGCAGCTGCACCGCCCCCCAGCCGCCGCTCTCGGCATGGGGGATCACCCGCTCCAGCAAATCGGCGGGGAGATCGGCGTCCGCATCCAGAACCAACATCCACCGCCCCTCCAACTCAGCGAGGACCGCATTGAGGGCACCCGATTTCCCACCGCCGGAGTCGCGCTCGCGCCGCAGCACCCGCAGCTGCGGATGGCGGTCCCGCAGATCGGCCAGGCGTTGGGGCGTGCGGTCCTCGCTGCCGTCATCCACCACCCACAGCCGCAGCTGATCGGCGGGCCAACGGAGCCGCAGGACCCGCTCCACGAGCGAGACGATCACGGCCTCCTCATCCCGGGCCGCCACCACCACGTCGACGGAGGGGGAGACGGAGGCCGTCGGGGGGGAAGGCACGGCGGTCTCCAGCGCGGGGGAGGCCTCAGGCCGAAAAAAAATAACCCTGCCCACGTGCCCCGCCAGCAAAGCCGCGAGGCCGAGACCGGGAACCACACGGGCCACAGGGGACAGCCAGTGGGGAAGGGCTCCGGCGATCAGACAGGCCAGAACCACCAGAGCAGCCTTGGGGCGGCGATGATTTGCGCTATCGCCGCCCATGCTTCATCCCATGCTGGCGGCAGCTTAAAACGCTGGAACCCAGCCGACGGGGGCCGCGGCCGTCTTCCACTCCGATCCGGCCTCACTCCTTCAGGGCCGGGGGCGCCGGCGGCTGGCCTCCAAGCACCCCGAGGGGCTTCAGCTCCGCACCCGGGTAGTAGTGCTTGAGAATCTTTGGCATGCTCCAGCCCCGGCCGGCGAGATCGATGGCGCCCGCCTGGGACAGGCCAACGCCATGGCCGAAGCCCCCTCCGCGCACGAGCCAGACGCCCGGCTGCGTGGAGGAGAGGGTGAAGAGGGTGCTCGGCAGCTCCCGCAGGGCGCGGCGAATGGAATCGCGCCGCAGCACCACGGTTGTTTTGCTCCCCACGACCTCCAGGGCCAGCACCCGCCCGCTGGCTCCCCGCTCCACCACCTTCAGGCTGCGCGGCGATCCCACCGACAGCCCCCTGGCCCCAAGGGCGGTCTCGACTCCACGGGCCGTGAGCGTGCGCTGCCAGCGAAACAGGGGGTGGTCCACCCCATAGGCCCCCGCCCCCTGGCGCAGCAGGGTGGCGAGGCCAGCGCCCTCCACGGGCAGAGGCGTCCGGGCCGCAAAAGCGGAATCCCCGTCCGCGAACGCCCGCAGATAGGGCACAGGGTCCACATTCCAGGCCTCCTCCAGGCCGGCGGCCACGCCACCATTACTGGCGTGATAGACCGCGTGGATCGGCCGATCTGCCGCGACCAGCACCTGGCCGCGGCTGAGGGCAATGGCCTGCCGCACGGGGGGGCTGGCCTGGCCGGGATCGCTGTACACCTGGCACTGGGTGTCGGCGCACAGGTGATAGCCATCCGCCCGGAAGCGATCGCGGTTGCGCACCGCCCAGGTGCGCGCCAGCACCGCTTGAACCGACAGCGCCTCAGGCGGCGAGCCGGCGCCGATCTCATGGGGAACCACCCCCTCCAAGTAGCGCTCCAGGGGGACCTCCTCCACCAGGCTCCAACCGCCGTGGGCATCGGGGAGCAGGCGAAAGGGTCCCCGGAAGATCCCCGTGCCCCAGCGCAGGCCGGCCGGCGCTTGCAGCCGGACCGGCCCCCGCCAGATCTGGGTGCCCTTGGGGCCCTCTGACGCCAGAACGAGCCGACGCGCCTCCCGGCGCTCCACAAGCCGGGAGGCGCGCCCGGGAGGGTCGGGCGCATCCGCGGGCGCCCAGACCTCCCAATCCCCTGGCTTGGCGATCACGGGTTGGCGACCGGCCGCGAGCCAGGGTCGGGCGGCCGCCTCGGCGCTTTCATGGCTGGCGAAGGGGCCCAGCACCCGCCGGCGCACGAGGAGGGGCCGGGGCAGGGTTTCCCAGCGCCAGCGGAGGGTGACCTCCGGGGCGCTGAGCCGCTGTCCGGCCGCGTCCTCGAGGGTGAGGGAGCCGCTGGCGGCTCGCAGGCGCAATGGGGCGGCTTCAGCAAGTTCCACGGCCGCGGCGGAGGATGAAGGCCCCAAGCGAGCCGCCAAAGCCACCCAGAGCACGGGATTCTGGGCCTGAATCGCCGGGGGAGCGGCGACCGGCCACTGAAGAAGGGGGGCCTCATCGGAGGCGCGGCAGCCCCCGTTGAGCAGGAGCGTCGCCCCCAGAAGGCAGTGGGTCGCCAACACCCTGGGGGAAGGCATGGCGACGGCGCTCTGGCACGGGCGAACTCGAGGGGGCATGGGCGGGGGCTTGGAAGGGGGGGAAGTCGCGTCGTACTCTGCTTGTTTGTGTGCGTTGGGCTGAGATGCCGAAACTGAAAACCCGTAAAGCGGCCGCCAAGCGGTTTCGGGCCACCGGCAGCGGGAAGTTTGTGCGTCGGCGGGCCTTCCGCAACCACCTTCTCGATCACAAGAGCCCCAAGCGCAAGCGCTATTTGGGCACCATGGCCGTGGTGGATGAGCGCGACAGCGACAACGTCGCCCTGATGCTCCCCTACGCCTGAATCCCTTCGGGCCGCCCAGCGGCCCCTCCCGTCCCGACCGACTCTCCATCCCTTCACTGAGCCATGACCCGCGTCAAAAGAGGCAACGTCGCCCGCAAACGCCGCAACAAGATCCTTCGGCTGGCCAGGGGGTTCCGTGCCGGCAGCGGCAGCCTCTTCCGCACAGCCAATCAGCGGGTGATGAAGGCCCTCTGCAACGCGTACCGCGACCGTCGTCGGCGCAAGCGGGACTTCCGCCGCCTCTGGATCGCCCGGATCAATGCCGCGGCCCGGCAGAACCAAACCACCTACAGCCGCCTGATCGGTGGGATGAAAAAAGCGGACATCCGCCTCAATCGCAAGATGCTGGCCCAGCTGGCCATCGCGGATCCCGCCGCGTTCAGCACCGTTGTGACCACGGCCCTGCCCTGAGGGCGCCTCTCCCCCCATGGCCGACTTCCTGCCCGATGCCTACCTGCTTGGCCTGATCGGGCTGCTGGCCATCGCCGCCGTGGTGGTGGCCCGGCAGATCCTGAAGGTGCGGCGCGAGGAGGTGATCCTCTCCCGCCTGGGAGGCGCCAGAACCGCGGAAGGCAACACCCTGGACGCCGCCAGCCTCTACGAGCTGGCGTCCGTGCAGCTGCGCAAGCGCCTGTACGGCCAGGCCGCCGACACGCTCAAAAGCGCCCTCAAGCAATCCCAGGCGGAGAGCTGTCCGCCGGAGGCCATTGCCTTGATGGAGAACGCCATGGGCTTTGCCTTGGCCGCCCAGGGCAAGCTTCCCGCGGCCATCCGTCACTACCGCGCCGCCCTAAAAGCCCAGCCGAACTATCCAGTGGCCCTCAACAACCTCGCGTTCGCCCTGGAAAAACAGGGGAAGGAGGAGGAGGCCCGCCAGAGCTACAACGAGGCCCTGACCCTCGAACCAGGCAATAAGACCGCCCTCAAACGCCTGAAGTCCCTGGACCGCCGGGCTGGAGTGTCCACGCCACCCGCCGCCTGAGCCCTCCGGGCTCTGGCGGCACCGCTGAATCGCTGATCCCCGGTCACCAAAGACCGCGCACCACTCCTCCCGAAGCAGGGGGGGAGCTGGGTGCGGGCCCCGGGCTGAGCTGCAGGCGCCCCCCTGGCGTGGTCAGCCGATCAGGCAGCCAGCCGCTGAGGGAGAGACCCTGCTGGCCTTGAAACTCGCCGCCGGGCTCCAGGAGGGTCGCCAGGGTGGTGCCGAGGACGAGCAGGTCGAGCTGATTCGATTTGGCGTTGATGTTGCCCTGCACGGGGGTCAGGCGACCCGCCAGGCTGATCTCGCCGCGCAGATCGACCATCTGGCCGAGTGCCGTCACCTGCCGGAGCTGCAGAACCGCAGGCACGGTGGCGCCGCCGCCGAAGGGCCGATAGGTGCCGCGCCAGGTGCGCGGGATCCGCTCGGCGATGAGCTGGGCCCGCCCCACGGGGTCGTAGGACTCCACGCCCTGGGTGGGCGTCACTTCGGGGGCGACGATGGGCGCGGTGAAGGGGAAGAACACCTCCCCGGTGGGGGCGGGGGTGGGACTGGCCGCCAGAAGGAAGGGAGCCAGGGCCATCGGCAGAGGCATCACGTTCGAGCGGCTGCCGACGCACACTAGAAGGCTGTGACGGGAAAGGCTCCCTCCCATGTGCCCCTTGCCATCCCCAACCGCTCCCGCTGAGATCCGGTCTGGCCCGTCCGCGGATGCCACCGGGGATGAGCTCGTGATCGGCGGCCGGCGGTTTGCCAGCCGGCTGATGACCGGCACCGGCAAATATCCCTCCCTGGAGTTGATGCAGGCCAGCCTGGAGGCCAGTGACTGCGCCATCGTCACCGTGGCCGTGCGCCGGGTTCAAAGCCAGGCCCAGGGCCACCTGGGCTTGATGGAGGCCATTGACTGGCAACGAATCTGGATGCTCCCCAACACCGCCGGCTGTGCCACGGCCGAGGAGGCCATCCGGGTGGCCCGCCTGGGTCGGGAGCTGGCCAAGCTGGCCGGCCAGGAAGACAACACCTTCGTGAAGCTGGAGGTGATCCCCGATGGACGCCACCTGC
>CAYVWU010000012.1:0-25032 GCA_964455575.1 uncultured Cyanobium sp.
ATTCATCCGGCTTGCGACGCAGCCCGGCTGTGATGCAGATCAGATCGCTTTGCGCTTTGACCGCGGCTGAACAATTGATGTAGGAGACCACGTAGTGGTCGGGATGCTGGGCGCGAAACTTCGCGAAGGCATCGGCGGGGCAGGCATCCGCCAGGCTGCAGCCCGCTTCCATGTCTGGAAGCACCACAATCTTGTCAGGATTGAGTATTTTTGCTGTCTCCGCCATGAAATGGACGCCGCAAAAGGCGATCACGTCCGCTTCCGTGCGGGCCGCCTGGCGGGAGAGTTCCAGGGAATCACCGATCACGTCCGCGACGTCCTGGATCGCGGCGTCCTGGTAGTAGTGCGCCAGGATGACGGCGTTGCGTTCTTGTTTCAGTGCCGCAATCGCCGCAGGCAATGCCTCCCGCGGAGGCATCTCCCCAGCGATGGTGTCCAATGGAGAGCTTTCAGGGGAGTCGCGCACTGGATCGGATGTTTGCTGGGTCCCCACTCCCTGGCTCTGGCCTGTCATCCCCCCCATGGGATGGTCCCCCGCTGAGTGCTCCATGGTCACCAGCCTAAAGGGAGAGAATTCCAGCCCCGACACGCGTGTGGAGCTGGCCATCGCCGGGGATCTCCACGATCAGTGGGATGGCCGGGATGAGGAGCTGTTGCGGAAGCTCGCGCCCGATGGTCTTCTTGTGGTGGGGGACCTCAGCAACGGTCACCAGCGCATCCCCAGGGCCCTGGCCCAGTTGCCCCTGCCGATGGCCTGCGTGCTGGGGAACCACGACTGCGGCCATGATTCCACCGGCGAGCGGCTCCGGCGGCAGCTGCAGCTGCTCGGCGATCGCCACTGCGGCTGGGGGCTGAGGGAACTGCGACCCCCGGGGGTGGCCATCGTGGGTGCGCGGCCGGCGACGGCCGGGGGGGGATATCAGCTGTCCAAGGCGGTGCGCGCCGTCTATGGCGCGGTGGAGCTGGAGGAGTCGGTGCACCGCATTCATGCGGCGGCCATCGCCGCCGATCCCTCCCTGCCCCTGATCCTTCTGGCCCATTGCGGTCCCGTCGGATTGGGCAGTCACGCCAAGGATCCCTGTGGCCGCGACTGGAAGCTTCCCTCCTGCGACTGGGGGGATCAGGATCTGGCGATGGCGATCGAGCGCATTCGCCGCGAACGGGCGCTCCCCCTGGTGGTGTTCGGGCACATGCACCACCAACTCCGCCGCGGCGGCGAGCGCATCACGTTTGTGAGGGATTCGCGGGGCACGATGTATCTCAACGCCGCCTGCGCCCCGCGCCACGGGGTCGACCCCCAGGGGCGCTGCCTGCGGCATCTGAGTTGGGTGCGGCTGTCTGGCTCGGGAACGGTCGAGCAGGTGTCGCACCGCTGGTACGGTTTGGATGGCACCTTGCTTTACGAGCAGCTGCTCTGGCCGCCGTCAAGGCCCTGACATCGCCATGTTGGTTTACGCCTGCATCAGCAGCCACGGCTTCGGCCATGCCGCCCGCACCACCGCCGTGCTCGCGGAACTGGCCCGCCTGGAGCCGGACTGCCGAATCGTCCTCTCCACAACGGTGCAACCCGCCTTTCTCAAGCTGGCCATGGGGGAGACCCCCTATGAGCTCCGACCCTGCCGCTGGGACGTGGGGATGATCCAGGCCGATGCGCTGGCCGTGGATCCGGAGGCCACCCTGATCGCCCTGGAGGAGCTGGAGCGGGCGTTGCCAGCGCAACTCGAGGAGGAGGCGCGCTGGCTTGCGGACCAACCCACCCGGCCCCTCATCCTGGCCGATGTTCCCCCGAGTGCCGCCCGGCTGGCCCGAAGCCTCTGCGTGCCGTTGATCTGGCTGGGGAGCTTCGGCTGGGACGCCATCTACGGCCCCCTGGAGGAGGCTTTCGCGCCCTGGGCGGAGCAGGCTCTGGAGCACTACCGCCAGGGCGATCTGCTGCTGCGCTGTCCCCTGTCGTTGCCGATGCCGTGGGAGCTGCCCAGCGTGGATCTGGGGATCACCTGTTCCACGCCCCGCCACGATCTGGTGGAGGTGGCCCGTCGCTTGGCGTTGCCGTCGGAGCGGGACCGCTGTGTCCTGATCAGCTTCGGCGGTTTGGGGATGGAGATCGATCCCGATGGCTTGCGGCGCTGGCCGGAACATGTCTTTGTCGGCGTCGATCCTCGCTTGAGCGAAGCCGCGAACGGACGTCTTCTGCCCCCCGATCTCCGTTTTCTGGATGTGATGCCGCTGGCGGGGCGCATGCTGACCAAGCCCGGCTACAGCACCTTCTGTGAGGCCTTCCAGCAGGGTGTGGGGCTCCATGTCGTGCGTCGCCAGGGATTCGCGGAGGCGCCTGCTCTGGAGAAGGGGCTGCGGGCGGAAGGAGCGCATCGCCTGCTGGAGGAGGAGGAATTCCGTCGGGGCGACTGGCAGCTCGATCAACCGCTGATCGCCCCGCGGGCTCCGCGCTTGCGACGGGATGGCAGCAGCCAGGCGGCGGAGATCCTGTCGCGGCTGCTGAAGAGATGATCAGCAGATTCGATCGGAACGAGGGGAAGGGTTGGAGATTCTGTTCGGCGAACTGAGCAGAGTCCAGTGAGGGAGGGGAAGCGACCCGGAAATCGTCGCCGCCAGAAAAAATGGACGGTTTCCCGAGCGTCACGACAGCAATCGACGTGTTGTCATCCACTAGGCAAATTGTCGCGAAGTTTCTGACTCTTCTCTGAGGAACTCTCGGATTCTCCGCACTTCCACACCTTGGTCGGCAGTCTCACGCTGATCTCACCGCTGAATCCTTGACGTCTTTCCTCTCCAGCGCTTCGCGCCTTTGTCCTCCGCCAGCCTTCCCTTGTTCCGCACACGACGATTTCCTCTTGCCTCCGTTCTGTTGGGCTTGAGCGTGCTCACCGCACTGCCAGGTCAAGCGACGGAGACCACGGAGGCCTGGGATCAGGTTCTCACCACTCCTCAGCCCACCCGTCGTCTGGCTCTGCTGCCCCCTCCTCCCCCAGCGGCTCAGCCTGTTTTTGCCATCACGCCTGAGCGGCGCGCCTTGCTGAACACCATCCGTTATGCCGAGGGCACCTGGGCCAACGGCCATGATGTGGGCTACCGCGTGATGTTCGGAGGCAGTCTCATGCCCTCCCTCGAACGTCATCCGGATCGGGTCATGTATTCCTCCCGCTATGCCAGTGCCGCTGCGGGGGCTTATCAATTCATGCCACCCACCTGGAGCATGGTCACCCAGAAGTTGGGTCTCACCCGCTTTGACCCCGATTCCCAGGACCAGGGAGCCCTCTACCTGATCCAGCGGCGAGGTGCGCTGCACCTTGCGGATCGCGGCGAATTGACAGAGGAATTGGCCGCCCGTCTCGCGCCGGAGTGGGCGTCCTTCCCCACACTGGCTGGCAGCAGCTATTACGGCCAGCCGGTCAAGCGCTTCGATGAACTCAAGCGTTTTTACGAGGACAATCTCAGCCAGTTGCGGAAAACACCACAGCAGTGGGAACGGGTGGCCATCCAGCAGGTGAAGTCTTGCAAGGGTGACAGCCTCGAATGCCAATTGAGAGCGGTTCAAGTTGATCAACCTTGATCAGCTGGCCTGAGCCTCGATTGATTCCAACACGTTTCAGCATCGGGGACTGATCCGCAAAGATCAGCCCCTTTTTTATGTCGTGCGCATGTTTACGACGTGCGCACAACCTTCTTCCTCAGCTTGGAGTGTTGTCGTTGCGAAGGCGCTCTTTACCAAGGGTCGCCTGGGCGATCAGATAGGCCGCCACGGCTGCGGCGGCAAAGCCCAGGCCATTGCGCGCCAGGGGCAACACATCATTGGTGCGCGTCACGATCGGGGCGACGCCGAAAACACCAAACAGAATGATCCACAAAGGCGACAGCAGCAGCACCCACAACCACTCCACCAGACGGCCTGGCTGTCGCGGGAACGCCGCGAATCCCACGATCAACCCTCCGAGAATGGATGTGCAGAGGGTGAGCAGCCATTGCTCTCTTGGGAGGCCGGGAACCACTTGGCACCCCCCCATGGCCAGACACCCTTTCACCGTGTGCAGGGCATCCAGGACGGCGCCATCACGGCCATGCTCGCGCACGTAGTACTGATTGCCGAAGCGCGTCTGCAACTCCACCCAGAACGTGCGGGGCATCAAGGCGAACAAGGCATCCCCGACGTTGAAGTTCAACAGATTTCCGCCGCGTTCATCCGCCACCAGCAGGAGGCTGCGCTCATCCAGTTTCCAGAACTCCTTCACCGCCAAGCCGGGCGTGCGGTCGTACTGCGTGAGCACCCGCAGCTTCCAGCCGCTGCTGCGGGCAAAGTCATTGAGCTCGCTCTCCAGCGCGCTGCGTTGGCCATCCGTCAGCAGCTTGGCCAGATCGATCACCGGTGTGGGGTGGTCAGGCAACAGGTCCGGGTTGTCATCCGCCAGGGCCGGGCCCGTCCAGGCCGGCAGCCAGCCCACCACAAGGGCGAGCAGCACAGCCAGCAGTCCCGCTGTGATCCGGGCCGGTTGAACTGGCCTGTCCGTGTTCCCCACGCCTCGACCCATGATGGATGCCCCAACACACATGGCCGGCATTCTCTCTGATGTTTCCCCCTTTTCTCTGGACGTGACAACGGTTTCGGCCCCGCCAGCCCCCCTTTGGCTTCGGGAGCGCCTCGCTTCCGCGGGTGGCAGCGTGCCATTTGCCACCTACATGGCCTGGGCGCTGCACGATCCCGACCATGGCTATTACGGGCATGGTCGAGCCCGCATCGGTCCCTCGGGAGACTTCGCCACCTCTCCCTCTCTGGGGGACGAATTCGCCTCGCTGCTGTTGCAACAGCTGATCGAATGGTTGGAGCAGATTCCCGGCGATCCGTTGAGCCTCGTGGAAACAGGGCCCGGAGAGGGCCAGCTGATGGCCCAGCTGACATCGGGCCTCCTTCAACAGCGGCCCGACCTGGCCGCCCGCCTGGAGGTGGTGCTCCTGGAGCCGAACCCGGGCATGGCGAATCGGCAGCGGCGTGTCCTCGACGGAGTGCCCTTGCCCCTGCGCTGGGTCTCTTGGGAGGAGCTGCGGAGGGCCCCTGTCGCGGGGGTGGTCATCGCCCATGAGGTGCTGGACGCCCTGCCGGTGGATCGCTTGGTGTGGGATGGGTCGCGCTGGTGTTGGCAGCATGTGGCGTGCGCTTCCCAGGGAACACTGACCCTCAGGCCGGGGCCCCCTTTGGCTTCCACGGCGTTGGCGGAGCTGGCTTCCCTGGGCCTCCCGGCCGCTGGCCTGCCGCCTGGCTGGTGCACGGAATCCCATCCCGGGCTGGCCCCCTGGTTTCGCTCGTGCGCGGAGGCGCTGCGGGAAGGCGTGTTGTTGGTGGTCGACTACGCGATGGAAGCCCGCCGCTACTACGCACCCCAACGCTCGGACGGCACGCTGCTGGCCTATCGCCACCAGCGCACCGTGGCCAATCCCCTTCTGGCCCCGGGGGAGATGGACCTGACGGCCCACCTCTGCCTGGAGACCACCCGAAGGGCCGCCGCCGCCGCGGGCTGGCACAGCCTCGGGGAGCGGCGCCAGGGGGAGGCGCTGCTGGCTCTGGGGCTGGCGGAACGGTTGGCCGGCACGCGCGAGCGCGCCAGCGTCAACCTGGCGGAGGAGCTGGCCCGGCGGGAACAACTCCTCCGGCTCGTCGATCCCGCCTCCCTGGGAGAGTTTCGCTGGCTGGTCTTCGAACGCGGCGGCCCGTCGCGCGCGCCCGGACACGTTCAGAGTCGTTGTCTGCGGGAGCCCGGCAGCGAGGGTGGAGCCGCGAACTGAAGGCTGCGCCCGACCCGGGCGTCGGGCACGCCATCGGGGCCCCAAGTCCGCGGGGCCGCGGGAGCGGATCAGGACAGCGTGGGAGCGCTATGGACGCGGAGGGCTTCGAGAATGGTGCCCTCGTCCACGTCATCGCGCACCACCACCTGACCGATGGCCGTCGGCAGGACAAAACGCACCAGACCCTGGAGAACTTTCTTGTCGCTGCGCAGGGTGGACAACACCGCCTCCGGATCCAGGGGCGGCAGGGTCAGCGGCAAGCCAGCTGCCGCCACCAGGGCGCGCTGCCGCGCCTCCGCGTCCGCATCCCAGAGGCCCATGCGGCGAGCGATGGTGCCGGCCAGCAGCATCCCCAGCCCGACCGCCTCTCCGTGGAGATAGGTGGTGTACCCCGTGAGGGTTTCCACCACATGGCCCAGAGTGTGGCCGTAGTTCAGGGTTGCCCGCGGTCCCGCCTCCCGCTCATCGGCGGCCACCACCCGCGCCTTGGCGGCCGCGGAACCCTCCAGGATCTGGCGCAGGAGGGTGGGGCCGATGGCCTCCAGGCTGCCCAGCCCCGGTGCGGGACCACGCCCACTGTGGCGTTCCAGGGCTTCGAACAGCTCGCGATCGCCGATGACGCCATATTTGATCACCTCCGCCATTCCCGCTCGAATTTCCCGTTCCGGGAGGCTCGCCAGCACCTCGGAATCGATCAGTACAGCTTTGGGCTGATGAAAGGCGCCGATGAGATTCTTTCCCCCGGGATGGTTGACACCTGTCTTGCCTCCGATGGCCGCGTCCACCATGGCCAGCAGGGTCGTGGGCACCTGCACCAGCGCGATGCCTCGCAGCCAGGTGGCCGCCGCAAAGCCCACCATGTCTCCCACGACGCCACCGCCGAGGGCCACCATCAGGGAGCTGCGCTCGAGGCGATGGCGATGGGCGGCGTCATGGATCTTCGCCACCGTGGCCGGCGTTTTCTGCTCCTCCCCCGCATCGATCACGAGAGAGCAGACCTCCAGGCCCGCCTCCCGCAGGCTGCGCTCCGCCCGCTCCCCGTAATGGGCATGGACGACGGGATTGCTCACCACCAGCACCCGGCTCCCAGGCCGCGCGGCGTGGGAGGTGACCCAGCGTCCCAACCGCGCCAGGCCACCCTCACTGATGACGATTGGATAGGGGTCGTGGGGAAGGGCCACCTGAAGAACCCTCTCCGGGCCAGGCAGGGGGGGGGCTGGGGCGCGCATGGAGGAAGGCTCGTAAGCTCTTACGATGGCTCCATTCTCCGCTGCCGACCCGGCTGGCACAGGCCCCAGACGCCGCGCCCCGCTGGAGCGGCTGGTGCCTTGGTTGTTTCTGGCCCCTGGCCTTGCACTGCTCATCCTGACGGTGCTGGTGCCGGCGGCCATGGCCCTCGTGTTGAGCTTCACCAGCAGCGGCCTGGACGTGGACGCGCCGCTTCGCTTCATCGGCCTGGCCAATCTGCGCCGCCTCGTCAGCGACCCCATGATGGGGCGCGTCACCCTGACGACATTCCTCTACCTGATCGGCGTGGTTCCGCCGATCGTGGTGGGCTCCCTGGCGCTGGCCATCTTGGTCAATCGGCGCCTGCCCTGGATCCATGGCTTCCGCGGCGCCTTCTACACCCCGGTGCTCGTCTCGCTGGTGGTGGCCGCCATCGCCTTCCGCTGGCTGTACGCCGAAAACGGCTTGATCAATGGCTGGCTGACCGCGCTGCTGGGATCAGCCTTTCGCCCGATCGGCTTTCTCACCTCTCCCGTCCTGGCCCTGCCATCGGTGATGGTGGTGACCCTCTGGAAGGGTTTGGGTTACTACATGGTGATCTTCCTCGCGGGATTGCAGGGCATCCCGCCGGAGCTCTACGAGGCTGCCGCCCTGGACGGTTGCGAGGGCTGGCAGAAGCACCGTCATGTCACCCTGCCGCTGCTGCTGCCGTACGTGTTTTTGGTGGCGGTGATCTCGGCCCTGGGCGCCACGAAGGTGTTTGACGAGGTGTTTCTGATGACCCAGGGAGGACCGGCGGACTCCACGCGCACCCTGGTGTACTACGTCTATGACCAGGCCTTCGGCGAACTGGAGATCAGCTATGCCTGCACCGTGGGCCTGGCCCTCTTTCTGATCGTCCTCGCCCTGAGCCTGCTCCGCTCGGCTCTGGCCGGAGGGGAACAACGCCTCGGCTGAGGCCATGCGAGGGTTGGGGCAGACGAGCAAGCGGTCGCCGCTTCAGAGCGCTCAGTGATTCCTTCCTCTCCCGCGGGCGCCCCTCGCTCCGCCCCTTCCGTCGGCATCGTGGGTGGCGGCCAACTGGCCTGGATGCTGGCCCAGGAGGCACGCCACCTGGGGGTCGAGCTGCACGTGTTGACCCCCGATCCCGCCGATCCCGCCGCCCGGGAGGCTTCCAGCGTGGTGGTGGGCCGCGTGGAGGATGCGCAGGCCACGCGCCAGTTGGCCCAGCGCGCCGGGCGGATCAGCTTTGAAAACGAATGGGTCCCCCTCGACGTCTTCGGCCCGTTGGAACGGGAGGGGATCGTTTTCTTGCCGGATCTGGCCGCCCTCCAACCCCTGCTCAACAAGCGCAGCCAGCGACAGCTCCTGTCGGACCTGAATCTGCCGACTCCCCAGTGGGCGGGCATGGAGGACTGCCAACCCCCTCCTGCCGATGAATCGGGACAGAGCGACAGCCCGTTCTCCTCCACAAGCGGGTCCGGGGAGGAGGCCGCCGTGGGTGGCGGCGGCGATGGCGACGGGTCAGGCGCTGCCGCGCCTCCGGATCCACGACTCCCGAAGGGGTTGACCTTTCCCGTGATGGCCAAGCTGAGCCACGGGGGCTATGACGGCAAGGGCACCCAACTCCTGGAGGATCAAGCCGCCCTGGAGGACCACCTGGCCAGCCACACCCCTGAGGACTGGCTCTTGGAGGAGCGCGTGTGTTTTGAGATGGAGCTCGCCCAGGTGGTCTGCCGCGATCAGACGGGGGAGGTGCGCTGTTTTCCATTGGTGCAGACCCATCAACGGGAGCAGGTGTGCGAATGGGTGCTCTTCCCCGCGCCGGTGGATCATGCGGTGGCCGCCTGGGCGCGCAATGTCTCGATGTCTCTGGTCACCGCCTTGAACTATGTCGGCGTCATGGGAATCGAATTCTTCTTTGGTCCCGGCGGTCTGCTGGTCAATGAGGTGGCGCCCCGGGTGCACAACTCCGGCCACCTCACCCTGGAGGCCTGCGCCACCAATCAGTTCGCCCAACATGTGCGCATCGTGGCCGGTCTGCCCTTGGGCTCGACCGAGCCGATCGTGAAAGGAGCCCTGATGGTCAATCTGCTCGGTTATGAGCCGGAGGACGGTCCGGCCGCCAGCCTGGATCATCAACCCCAGCGCCAGGCACTGGCGGCGATGCGGGGAGCGCGCGTCCACTGGTATGGCAAGCGCCCGCGGCGAGGCCGCAAGCTCGGCCATGTCACCTTTGTGCTGGAGGCCGAGAGCGTGCTTGAGAGGGAGGAGGAGCGGGCCAGGCTGCTCTCGGAGGTGCGTGCGGTGTGGCCCTGGCCGGAGCCTGCGGACACGGCGACGAAGCCAAGGGAAACAGGGGTAAAATGAATCCCGAACTGCTGTGTTGGTGACTGCCTTTCACAGTTTTCTGATCTGACTCCTTTTCGACATGGGGAGTCTGCGGCGACAGCGACGTAAGCCGGCCTTGAGCTGGAAACGAAGCTCCGCTTTTGACGCCCCTTCTGGTTCATCCAGGTCGAACACTGGGGCAAGACGGCACAGCGGTTCACCCCATTCGGCCTCCCGCCTCCCTGACCCTTGCGGGTCAATGGAGGGAGGTCAGCGTTCATCCAATCCCGTTAGCTGATTGAGGCGCTGCTGCAGGCATTCGCGATCCAGATCCGTCACCACGAACACCTCCTGAGCCGTTCCCCCGCGGCGGGCATTGACCTTGTGGCCTCCGGTGATCGGTGTGGACACCTTCAAGGACAACCGGGACACGCGACCACGTGTGCGACGAATCACCGCGGGCGTCACGGTGCCGATCAGGGGGTCTTCCGCCAGTTGTCGCAGCAGGGGAATCAGTCCTTCGATATAAGTGCTGTGAGTGATCACCACTCGGCCCATGGGCCTCTCCGGCGGATGTGTGGTGGGGTTTCAGGCGTGTTCCAGAGGAGCCATGGTGAGCCCCTCGCCGGCAAGCTGCTGGTGGTAGAGCTCTCCTTGCTCCAGAGGGCCGCTCCAGACCACCGCCGCACCCTCGCCATCAATCTGATAAGCCAACGTCCAGGCCTGGTCGGGCTGCATTCCAGGAATCGTGCGCACCAGCACCCTTACGACGTGTTCGAAGGTGTTCACATCGTCGTCGAGAACGATGACGCGCACCTGGGGGTAGGGAGCCCGCAGGCGCTCTTTCGTGGCCTGCCCTTTGGGGGAGGCGAGCGGCGTGCGCGTCATGGCGGGTCGTGGGGGTGGGCTGGAGTTTAGGTAAGCTGGGACCCGAACACAATCAGACACCATGCTGATCACCCTTGGTTGGGCTGCCCTGGCTGCCAGTTTCACGTTTTCCATCGCGATGGTGATCTGGGGCCGCAACGGTGACAACACCCTCAATTTCTGATCTGTTCTCCCCCGCCTCCTCCACCGTGTTGGCGGCACTGGCCTCGGGTCTGCTCCTGTTCGTCAGTGGCGGGGTGATCTACCTCTCCATCGTGGATTGGCGAGACCGACGCCGGCGACGCGCGGAAACCACCCGCAAACCATGACGGCCACCAGCGCCCCCCCAGAGGTTCTGGACTGCCTGGAACCAGAGGCTTGGCGCATTGCGGGAGACCTGTTGGTGGATCCCACCGAACGGGATTTTTCCAACAGGCCTGATCTCCCCCTGTCCGGAGCGCTTGAAGAGCTGCTGCGTCTGCATCGCGGCTGGCGGGACGACCTCGGGGCGGCCTTTCCCCTGGAGTCTCTCTTCGCCCTGGGATCGGCATTGCTGGCCTCACCGCTGAATGAAAGCGATCGCGAGCGCCTGCGACAGGCGGCCGATGCTTGGCGGCATGAGCTGGTGGGCGAGACCGTCACCTATGTGGTGAACCGCAATCTCAACCCCAGCAATCTCTGTGCGCTCCATTGCGGGTTTTGTGCGTTTCGCCGTTCACCTGGCGAGGAGGGCGCGTTTGCGTTGAGCCGGGGAGAGCTGATGGAACGGGCCGCGGAGGCCCGGGCCCGCGGAGCCACGGAACTCTGTCTCCAGGCCGGCCTGGATCCCCGGGAGAGCAGCAAAAGCCAGCTCGACAGGGCTGTCACCCTCCTCTGCGATCTCAGGGAAGCCGCTCCGGGGATCCATCTTCATGGCTTCTCCCCCCAGGAACTCCTTTACATCGCCCAGCAGGACCGGCTTCCCTTGCGCACGGTGCTCCACACCCTCCGCCAAGCGGGCCTCGGATCCGTGCCGGGGACGGCCGCGGAAGTGCTCGCGCCGCGCGTGAGACGGCTGATCTGCCCGGAAAAGCTCTCTGCCAGGGCCTGGGTGGCTGTGATCTGGGAGGTGCACCGCTCCGGTCTCCCCTCCACCAGCACCCTCCTGGCCGGCCATGTGGAGACACCCCTGGAGCAGCTCTGTCATCTCTGCACTCTTGGCGCCCTGCAACAGGAGGCAAGGCGCCAGGGCAGAACCGGCTTCACGGAATTCATCCTCCTGCCCTTCGTCGGGGCCTCCGCCCCGGCGCCCCTGCGGGCGCGGGTGGGTCGAGATCAACCCGATCCCGCGGCCATGCTCCTGCTGACGGCCCAGGCCCGCCTTCTGCTCGGCCCATGGATCGCCCACCACCAACCCAGCTGGGTGAAGCTCACCCTCCCGGTGGCGGCCGAGGCGCTGCGCTGGGGCTGTGACGACCTGGGAGGCACCTTGATGGAAGAGCACATCAGCACGATGGCTGGCGCCGCCGGCGGCACGGAGCAGACCCCAGAGGCCCTGAAGGCGGCTGCCCAAGGGCACCATCGGCCCGTGCGCCAGCGCACCACCCTCTACGGTGCCCTGGATGCGCTCCCTTGAGGCTTCTGACCGGATGAAGGCCCTTCCCTCCTGGTGGCGCCTTCCAGGCTGGAGGGTGCCGCGGTTCCAGCCCGCGCGGCGCCTGGCCCTGCCGATCACCCTCGGCACCACCCTGCTCCTGCTCGCCGTTCCGGCGCTGGTTCTTCGCCAGCTGCCTCGCCCCCAGGCCTTCGGTCTGGAGAAGGTCATGGCCAGCGTCAGTCTGCTGCAGAGCTTCCGGGCCACGCCGGAGCGTCCAGTGCCGGAGCTTTGGCGTCAACGGCTGGGGGAGGCGTTGGCCACGCGCCTCTGGCGGACGCAGACCCGCCCCTGGTGGCAGTTCTGGGATGGAGCGGCGTCCGGACAGCCTTATCTGGCGCTTTCCTCCCGCGGGATCGCCCTGGCCTCCTTTCAGAATCTGCCCGTGCCCCCTCTGCGGGTGGGGGACATCCTGATATTCCCCCCCGATCCCCTCTCGCGACAGCTGCTCGGCGATCGTCTACGGGTGCAGGTCCGGCCCTCTCCGGGATTGCGGCTGCGCTGCATGCCGCGCCTGGAACGGGACCAGGCCGTGTTCTGGCGACCCAGCGCCCTGGGAGAGATGCTTGGCCCCCTCGCGCCCTTTCTTCAGGATGTTCAGGAGGGCTGCCTGACGTTGGGGCTGCAAGCGGATGGTCTCTCCTGGACCGGTGAGGCCGCCTCGGTGGAGGGCATGCTGCTGGAGGCACCCGCCAACGGGGTCGATCCGGCCACGGTGCCCCAGCTGGAGCCCAACGCTGAAGATCCGCTGCTGCTGGTGGAAGGCACCTCCCTGGAGCGTTTGCTGGCCGGCCTCCTGGCTCGCGAGCTCATCCGCCAACCTCTAGCCGAGCGCTGGGGCTTCGGCAGGGACCAACTGGCCCTGCTGCGTCACGCGCCGTTCCGACTGGTGTTGCGGCCTCTGGCCAAGGGGCCCTTTCTGGCCTCCATGGAGTTGAGCGTGACGGTGGGATCCCGGGAGCGGCAGTGGCGGGACGGACTGCTGCGCATCGGCCGCACCTTGGAGAAGGAAGGATTCCGACTCCACACCTCCCCACCAGCCCCGACCGCGGGGAAGGCCAGCGACTCCAATGCCGCCAAGGCGGCGGCAAACGCCGGGCCCTCCACGGGTGCCCCGAAAGCACCGTCCGACGGCGTGGCAGCGACGAGGCAGGCCCCCTCCACGTTGATCCCCTGGCCCACAGCGCTCTGGGCCAGGCAGGACGGGGTTGTGGTGGGGGGCTGGCAACGGCAGACGCTGGCGGCTGGCAGCAGCCAGATCACCTTCTTCCTCGGAACGAGTCCCGGCCAGCCCAAGTCCCTCCTGCTGTCCGCGCTGCCGCCGCGAGGAGGGATTCGCCTGACAGCACGTCCGCGAGAGCTGGCGCAGCGAGGTCTTCTGCCTCCGGCCTTGCCGGAGGTGGTGCAGCGCAGCCGCTGGCTCTGGTGGCAGGGGGAACCGTTCCCTGGATTCGGACCCGATGCTCCCCTCAGCCAGCTTCAGGGGAGGTTGTCGCTGCGTCCGTGAGCTTGCGGCGTTCGTTGCGGCGACGTTCGGCTGCCACGGTTTCCTCCATCAGTTCCACCGCCTGGGCGAGTTTTTCCAGATTGTTGGCATACAGCGCCAGATCCTTGTCCACACGATCGCGCAACAGGCCCATCGCTTCGGCGGTGTCGTGGGCAAACTCTCGGAGAGCCTTGGCATCCATGGAGTCGCTGCCTCTCGCCTCCTCCAGGAGGGTCAGCAAGCCGACGGCGGTCAAGCGGGAATAGTGGAAATCCGGGCGACGCACATTGGCCAGGGCGAGCTGCAGCAGCTCCGGCGCCCCTTCGCCCTGGCGGTCGATCCATTGACGCACCTCGTCCACGGAATGCTGGCCGACGGAGGCTAGAGCCTGATCGCGCTGCTGGCGCAAGGCCGATGCCTCCAGCCCACAGGACGAACACAGCGCCTGAAACAGCGGCTCCCGTTGGTTGTCCGGTCGATAGCCGCGGGTGCCGCTGTCAAACACTTGCACCAAGCCCAGCGCAAAGAGAGGATCCGCCTGGAACCCCCTCTGGTGGCTGAGGAGGTGCAGTTCAACGAGCAGCTCGTCGACCAACCGCCTGTAGAGGGGGCTGATCACATGGGGGAAGGAAGCATGGAAGGCTCTCTTGCTGTCGGCAACAGTGAGAAGGGGGCGCACGCGTCTCACAGGATCAAACCTCAGCGACCTTAGCGACACCCCCGACCGGGGGGTGATGGCCGGTCGCAGGAGTCCACCTGGCCTGGAGTCCCATGGGTAGGATGGCAAGAGTTTCTGGTTGTCTTCCGTGATCCCGATTGTCATCGAGGAATCTGGACGGGGTGAAAGAGCGTTTGACATCTATTCCCGTCTCCTCCGTGAGCGGATCATCTTCCTTGGCGAGCCCGTCACGGCAGAATCAGCCAATCGCGTGGTCGCGCAACTATTATTTTTAGAAGCAGAGGATCCTGATAAAGACGTGTTTATGTATATCAATTCCCCAGGCGGTTCGGTTTATGACGGCTTGGGAATTTTTGATACCATGCAACACATCAAGCCCGACGTTCAAACCGTTTGCGTCGGTTTGGCCGCCAGCATGGGAGCTTTTTTGCTGTGTGCTGGCGCTCCTGGCAAGCGCAGCAGCCTGACCCATTCCCGCATCATGATCCACCAACCCTTAGGCGGTGCTCGTGGTCAGGCGAGTGACATTCGCATCCAAGCGGATGAAATCCTGTTCCTCAAGCAAAAGCTCAATCAGGAGCTGGCGGACCGCACAGGACAGCCCTTGACGCGCATCCAAGAAGATACGGATCGTGACTTTTTCATGTCCCCCTTGGAGGCCGTCAACTACGGGTTGATCGATAAAGTGATCGACAAACGCACGGTCAGGCCTCTCTGAACCGACCCAGGGGATTACTCCACCTCGAAAACAAGATGCGCAATCTTCAGATAGGCAGGTTTCGCTGATTTGGCCGGGATCATATTGAAATCAATCTAACTTCCACTCAACTCGGTAAGTGAACTGGGTTGAGTTTTTTTAAGGAGGCATAGTGCGTTTTGCGCGTATTGAAATGGTATGTGCATTGCCTTATCGCGGATAAGCGACCAAAAAAAACCTTGATCAGTCATAATGATGATCAAGGTTTCGGATTGAGATCTCAAACCTCCGGTCAGGAAGAGCGGTCAGCCGTTGAAGATGGCTGGAGAACGGGTGTAAAACGATCCTTGGCAGGGATGACGGTGAACTCAGAGACAATCGCACGGAATTCGTCGCCGTCCAGGGTTTCCTTTTCGATTAGAAGATCAACCAGACGGTCCATGCACGGCCGATGTTGATCCACCAATGCCTTGGTTTCCTGATAGCACTTGAAAACGATTTCACGCACAGCCAGGTCAATCTTCGCGGCCACCGCATCCGAGAGATCGCTTCTGGTCATCAAATCGCGCCCGAGGAAAACCTCCTGATTGCCAGCCTCCAGAGAGACCGGTCCAAGGTCACTCATGCCAAATCGTGTCACCATCTGACGCGCCAGCGACGCCACTTGTTGGATGTCACCACCCGCACCGGTAGTGACTTCCGCATGACCAAAAACCGCATCTTCGGCGGCACGACCACCGAGCGTTCCCATGATCCTTGCTTTGATCTGGGCACGGCTCACAAGCATCTGCTCTTCGTCCGGGGCGAACCAGGTGAGTCCTTGAGCCTGGCCTCTGGGGATCAGGGTCACCTTTTGGACGGGGTCGTGTTCGGCCACGAGGGTGCCAACAAGGGCATGGCCGACCTCGTGATAAGCGATCAGTCGCTTGCTGCGTCCGTCAGTGAGAGGCTTGCCCTCCATGCCAGCGATCACGCGGTCCACGGCATCATCAATTTCGCTCAAGGTGATGGCTTCCTTGCGACGACGGGCCGTGAGAATGGCCGCCTCGTTGAGCAGGTTGGCGAGATCCGCACCTGTGAAGCCTGGGGTGCGACGCGCAATGCTCTCCAAGGAGACCTCAGGGGCCAATTTTTTGTTGCGGCAATGGACGTCCAATATGGAAAGACGGCCTTTGATATCCGGAGCATCAACGGAAACCTGGCGATCGAAACGACCAGGACGCATCAACGCGGAATCCAGGACGTCCGGACGGTTGGTAGCGGCGATGATGATGATTCCACTATTGCCTTCAAATCCATCCATCTCGGTCAGCAACTGGTTAAGGGTTTGCTCACGCTCATCATTGCCACCACCGATGCCAGCACCCCGTTGCCGACCAACAGCATCAATTTCATCAATGAAGATCAAACAGGGGCTGTTCTCCTTTGCTCGCTTGAAAAGATCTCGAACGCGGCTGGCGCCAACACCAACAAACATCTCAACAAACTCTGAGCCTGAAAGAGAGAAGAAAGGGACTCCTGCTTCGCCTGCAATGGCTTTGGCCAATAGAGTTTTTCCGGTTCCAGGAGGACCAACCAGCAAAACACCCTTGGGAATGCGAGCACCGACAGAGGTGAAACGTTCAGGCGTTTTGAGAAAGGTCACAACCTCCTGCAAATCTTGCTTGGCTTCTTCCACACCAGCCACGTCTTCAAATTTCACCCCCGTCTCAGCCTCCATCAGGAAGCGGGCTTTCGTCTTGCCAAACTGCATGGCTTGGCCAGGGCCACCAGGCATGCCCGAGGAACGTCTCGCAAGAAAAATGAGTGAACCGATCAGGAGGAGGGGGAAGAGGAGATTGCTGAGGAGACCGAGAAGGGGGGGAGTGGGACGTGGGGGATGAATATCAAAACTGATGGACTGTGTTTTGAGTTGATTGAGAAGATCGGGAGCAATTCCCGGGAGATCAACACGAAGACGCTGGACACGGTTGTCAAGATTAGGATCAACAATCTCAACAACAGCAGTGCGTCCAGAATTATAGATATCGACAGAATTAACTCGGCCGGTATCCACATAATCCAGGAAACGGCCATAGCTCATTTTGCCAACGGCCGTGTTGGCAGGAGACTTCAGTGGACTGTTGGCCAGATTGGTTCCACCGCCGCTGAGAAGTTGCCAACCAAGAAAACCAGCTACAAGGAGAGGCAGGGCCCAAAGGACAATGAGGCGCCAGCGCTGGTTCATTGAAATGCGAGCTTCTTGACCAATTGTAAAAGATCAAGCGGATCACTGTGGTGCCCAGAGGAAAGGTGCTCCTCAACCGGCGTCAACTGGCCTGCAACCAGGGTGTGGTGCGCAACGGGGCCGTTGTGGTGGGGAACAAGCCACCGGCTTCATGCAGGAGAGGCTCGGGGGCCACATCGGCAAGCAGCTGCTCAGCGCTGAACGACTCCAAGAGTTCGGGTCCGTAGAGCCCATGGGACCAGATTTTGACCTCGCTCATCGACGGACAAGAAAAGGCAAGAATCTCAAAAGGGAAGACGACCCGTTCCAAAAAAAAGTGTTGGTTGCCACAGCAACGGAGGATGACCATCCGGTCTGAGGAATTGCGGTACGTGCAATCCAGCAAAACTCTGTCCTCGGAATCACCGAAGGTGTTTTCGCTGAGCGTGCTCCCTTCCAGACGGTCCAATGAAAAATCAAAGCGAAGCATGGTTGTTATAGCCAGTCCCCCCGGGGTCTCTTTGGTGTGGATGACAACACTTCTGGAGTCTTAAGGTTTTATCCATTTTCCCCGCTGCCTGCCTTCAAAGGCTGCGGAGGGCCACGATCGGATCGAGAGCCGCGGCTCTTCTGGCAGGGACAACCCCGAAGAACAAGCCGATCAAACCGGAAAAGCCCACTGTGACAAGCACCATTCCCGCACCGATGGTGGCGGGTAGTGGCGTGAAGGTCGCCACGAGGGTGACGGCACCGACGCCAAGAACACCCCCTACAGCCCCACCAGCGCTGGAGAGAATCAACGACTCGACCAAAAACTGCTTGAGCACATCGCCGCTGCGAGCCCCGATCGCTTTGCGCAAGCCGATCTCCTCAGTTCGCTCACTCACGGCCACCAGCATGATGTTCATGATCCCGATTCCTCCAACCAACAGAGAGATGCCCCCAATCGCCGCAAGAAGCATGGTCAATCCTCCTGTGATGGTTTGAACAATGGAAAGGGCGTCTTTCTGGGAACGGACGACGAAATCATCTTCCCGAAGAATGCGGTGGCGCTGTCGCAGGAGGTTGGTGATCTGAAAAGATGCTGCTCCCATGCTGGCGTCATTCTTGGCCTCGACGCTGATGAAACTGAGACTGATGCCATACGTTGGGTCGCGACCGCTCAACCGGTTGACCATTGTGCTGAGGGGAAGGTAAGCAGCTTCGTCCTGATTGTTGCCGAAAACAGCCCCTTTGGGCTCCATGATGCCAATCACCTCAAAGGACTGGTCTCGGATGCGCAATCTTTGGCCGATTGCCTGACCAGTAGGAAAAAGTTTATCGCGCAGATCAGGCCCCAAAACGACAACATTTCGGGCTGCCTCGATGTCATTCGTGCTGATGAAGCGGCCCTGGGCGATTTCAAAGCTACGCACAGGCAAAAAATCCGGAGTCACCCCGGAAATCGTGGCTGAAGCATTCAGAGAGCCGGACTGCACCACTTCCAGCAAGGAGATCTGTGGTGCTACGCGCCGCACAGAGGGAACCTGTTCAGCAATCGCCTGGGCATCCTCCAAGATCAGAGTTTTTGGAGAATCCAATCCCTGGCGGCGGGTGTCATTGCGACCCGGAACGATGAACAGGACGTTTGGGCCCAGAGAGGTGAGCTGTTGATCGGCGAGCCGCTGGGCGCCTCGCCCAAGACCCACAAGGGTGATCACAGAGGCATTGCCAATGACAATGCCCAACATCGTGAGCAAGCTGCGAAGCCGATGGCCCTTGAGCGTGGCCACGGCCATGGAGGCGGTTTCCCGGAATGGAACTGTGGATCGAGCCATGATCAACCCGGGACAATGCCAATGTGGTTATAGCGGATTTGCCGTCATGTGCAGTTTGTGGCTGCGGGTGCCGCGATGCACGACACCTTGATGAATTTCCAGCGTGACAATTTCTCCCTGTCTGAGATCATGGGTGGCGTTGGCGACTCCGACGATGACGGGGATGCCCAGACGCTCAGCGATGACCGCGACATGGCTGTGGCGTCCTTCCATTTCAGCGATGATGCCGCGGGCCTTGCGGATCGCTTCCAGGTAGGCGGCGGTCGTTTCCCGCACGACGAGGATTTCCCCGTTCTCCACTCTGGCGGCCTCCTCAGGAGTTTGGGCCAGGCGCACCTTGCCGCTGACCGAGCCGCTGCCAATGCCCACGCCGCGCCCCAGAACGGCCGAAACGATGCCGACCTTCACCAGGTCGGTGGAACCGCTCACCCCCTCCAAAGTTCCGGCGGTTTGGACGACCAGATCTCCCTCTTTGAGCAACCCTTTCTGCTGGGCAACGCCCATGGCCAGGCTGAAGGTGCTTTCGGTGGAGGCCTGCTGTGCGATCAGCAAAGGGTTGACGCCCCAGACCAGCTGCAATTGCCGAGCAACCGCCACCTCACTGGTGATCGCGAGAATCGGTGTGCTGGGACGAAACTTGCTGACGTTCCGCGCCGTGGAGCCGGACTGGGTCAAGGGCAGGATGGCGGCGGCATTGAGCTGGCGCGCGATGCTGCTGACGGCCTGGCTGATGGCATTGGGGATGGTGGTGGCCATCTGACCATCGAGAACCCGTTGCGGGTAATCCCTTTCAATTCTGCGAGCGATTCTGGCCATTGTGGCGACCGCTTCAACTGGGTAATCACCTACGGCTGTTTCGTTGGACAACATCACAGCGTCCGTGCCATCGAGGATGGCGTTGGCCACGTCGCTGACCTCAGCTCGAGTGGGCCGGGGACAGGAGGCCATGGAATCCAGCATCTGGGTGGCCGTGATGATGGGAATGCCGAGGCTGTTGGCTTTGCGAATGAGCTCTTTCTGCAGCAAAGGCACCTCTTCCGCCGGCATCTCAACGCCGAGATCACCCCTGGCGACCATGACACCATCGCAGAGCGGCAGGATGGCATCGATAGCTTCGATGGCCTCAAACTTCTCAATTTTGGCCACGACCGGAGTGGACGCACCCTGGCCACGAATGAGCTCGCGAATTTCCAGGATGTCTGATGGATTGCGAACGAAGCTCAGGGCGATCCAGTCAACCCCCTGTTGCAGGCCGAAGGCCAAATCCCTTCGATCTTTGGATGTGAGAGCGCGAATGGAGAGTTGGACATCTGGAAAATTTACGCCCTTGTTATTCGAGAGCACGCCGCCAACGGTGACGCGACATTCCAGTTTTTGTTCCTCGAGGTCGACATGTTCCACAAGCATCTCCACGCGACCGTCATCGAGAAGGATCCGGCTTCCTGTGGGAACTTCCTCAACCAGCCGGTCGTAGGTGACGGTGGCGATCTCTTGGGTGCAAGGCACATCCCTCGAGGTGAGCGCAAAGCGATCGCCGATGGCCAGGGTGATGGGACCCAGCTCGAAGCGCCCGAGACGGATCTTCGGACCCTGCAGATCCTGAAGAATGCCGATATGAACGCCCATCTCATGAGCGACCTGGCGGATGGTGGCGATGCGGTGAGCATGCTCCCCGTGGTCGCCGTGGGAGAAGTTCAGGCGAAAGGTGGTCGCCCCGGCCTGGATGAGGGCACGGAGTCTCTCCGGCGATTCCGTGGCGGGGCCGATCGTGGCCACGATCTTGGTGCGTCGCATGGAAAGACCGGTCAAGCGGTTAAGCCGGAAACTACCATCCACCCTTCCCCGCACGGGATCGTTGTGGACCTCCAGGCCTACCAGGCAGCCGCCGCCAGAACGGCCCGTTACCCCGATGTGGGGGCCAACCCCATCTATCCCACGCTGGGCCTTTGTGGAGAGGCGGGAGAAGTGGCTGAGAAAGTGAAAAAGGTGCTGCGCGATGAGGGTGGCCAGTTCAGTGCGGAGAGCCGTGGGGCCCTGGCCCTGGAACTCGGGGACGTGTTGTGGTATTTGGCCCGACTGGCCAGTGAGCTCGATCTTGATCTCGGAGCGATCGCGGAAAGCAACCTGGCCAAGCTCGCCAGTCGCGCGGAGCGTAACGTGATCGCAGGGAGTGGAGACCAGCGTTGAGAACGGGATGGCGGAAATGGGTCGGGACGGTCGCTGCCGTCTTGACGCTGCTGCTCACCCTGACGGGGGCGCCTCAATCAAGCTTGGCGGCCGAACTCCGCCTCGAGGATGTGCAGCTCAGCCCTTGCCCCGAAACCGATGCCGGTCGTCAGCCCGAAGGTCGCTCTGTGGCCTCCTGCTGGGCTTTGCGGGGTGAGGTGGTGAATGGAACCGGACGTCCCGTGGTGGATGCGGATCTTTTCGCCGTGATCCTCGACAGCAGCGGCGAGCCCGTGCTGCCCAACCGCGCTCGGGTGGGCAGTCTGGGAGATGTCCCTCCGGGACGTTCCCCCTTTGCCGTGCGGTTGGCCGTGCCCGCAGGAACCCCTGGCCCCTTTCGGGTGGGGCAGGTCAAGGCCCGTGGTTTCCATGCCCCCGTGCGCACGAGGGCGGCAGAAGGCGACGAACGATTGCCCCTGGAGCGGGATATGGCGTCCTGATCCGCGCGACGCGCTTGTCAGAGGCCGGAGGAGGACGCCAGCAAGACCACGCTCTGCTGGAGCAGGCCCTGCAGCAGCGAAAGGGAGAAGAACGCCACAATGGCCGAGAGGTCAAATCCACCGATGGGTGGAATCAGGCCGCGGAACACGCCGAGGAAAGGGTCGCTGATCGAACTGATGGAGGCGAGAACGGGATTGCTCCAGTCAAGATTGGGAAACCAACTGAGCAGAACCCGCACGAACAACACCAAAGAGTAAATCTGAAGGGTTTTGACAAGAACAGCAACGATCAACGCCAGGGCGGCCATGGGGGGTTCGAAACACAAACCTCATTCTATGTAGTCAGCGGCAGAGGCGTCTCCCTCTTCGGACAAGGGAGGCTGCGGGAGAGACCCACCTTGCTGATCGAGGGCAAAGGTGCGATGAAATTTTTCACTCAGGGTGAGCCAATAGGAGCGACCATCGCTTTGGCGTTTGCGCTCGATGAAATTCTGAGCCAGTAGCTCCTTGATATGGTCATAGGCGCCAGAGCCGCGTAGATCGACCAGATCAGATTGCAGAATTCGCTTTTTCAAGGCGATGGTGGCCAAGGTTCGCAATGCGGCAGTGGACAGATCCACGGGCAGCAGGACCTGCACCAGATCGCTGAGGCCCTGCCGTAGTTGCAGGCTGTAGGTCTGGCCGTCCTGAAAGATCTCAAGCGCGGTGTCGCGGTGCGCATAATCGGTCATCAGACTGATCAGGGCCAGCTCCACGGCATCGCGATCCATGCCGGTGAGCGTGGCCAGCTCGCCAAGGCTCATCGGCCTGCCTTTCAAATAGAGAATGGCCTCCAGGCGGGCCGCTTCTGAGAGACCGGTGAGCACCTCGACAACGGCCAGCTCGCTGGCGGTGTCCTTGGCGTCACGCTGGGGTTTGCTCTCTTTGGGATCGGGAACAGCGGTTGCTGGCGTTGTATCGGGGGCAGGCACACCTGACGCCTCCTCAGGTGTCAGCACTGGGTCTCCCTCTGCCGCGGCGAGACGTCTGCTCGGATCGGCTGACATCTTCGCCATGGCGAAATCCCCGGGAGCAGGCTGATCGAAAGCGGGATCAGCAGCGGACATGACTGATCAAAACTCAGATCAACAAAGAATGAATTTCCAGTCTACCGTTGCGGCTTGCTTCTCAACCCTTATGGCCACCGCCTGTGATCAAACCGGCAACGGCTCCACGGCCTGGAGAGAACTTGGCGCGCTCTCGCCAAGAAACAATCGATAGGCAGGGTTGTCCGTTTCCTGCCAATAGCGATACGGAAGCGAAGAAAGGAAGGTCTCCCATTCCGCCAATTCGCCCTCAGGAACCTGCACGCCCACAACGATGCGCCCCACGTCTGCGCCATGGTTGCGATAGTGAAAGATACTGATGTTCCAATTCGGGTGCAAGGCGCTCACGAAAGCCATCAAGGCACCCGGACGCTCCGGGAATTCGAAGCGGTAGAGAAGTTCTCTGCCCTGGAAGCCCGCCGGAGCGGCGCTGGCGGGAAGGCGGCCCCCCACCATGTGGCAGAGATGCAACTTGGCCAGTTCATTTTTGCTGAGGTCGAGGCAGGGAAACCCCGCGCTCTCCAGGCGGCTGATCAGGGCATCGGTGTCGTTGTGATCGCGGATCTGAACGCCAACAAAAATATGGGCCAAGCGCGGATCGGCCAATCGATAGCTGAATTCCGTCAGGCTGTGCTGGCCCAGGAGCGCGCAGAAGCGCCGCAGGCTGCCGGGATGTTCGGGAATCTCCACGGCCAGAAGCGCCTCCCGTTCCTCCCCCAGCTCAGCCCGCTCCGCGACGAAGGCCAGCCGACCGAAGTTCATGTTGGCTCCGCAGGCCACAGCCACCAGGTCGCGATCGCGCAGGGAGCGCGCCTCCACGTCCGCCTTCAGGCCAGCGATGGCCAAGGCACCAGCAGGCTCCAGGATCGAGCGGGTGTCTTCAAAAACGTCCTTGATCGCCGCGCAGATGGCATCCGTATCGACCGTGACCATTCGATCGACATAGCGTTGCGCGAGGGCGAAGGTGTGGGCGCCCACCTCCTTCACCGCCACGCCGTCGGCGAACAGGCCCACGCTGTCCAGGCGCACGCGCTCTCCCCGGACAAGGGAGCGGGTCATGGCATCGGCGTCCACAGGCTCCACACCGATCACCTCCACCCCGGGCCAGAGACTCTTCACATAGGACGCAATGCCGGCGATCAGCCCGCCACCGCCGACGGCGACGTAGATCCCATCCGGCGGGGTGGAGATCTGGCGCAGGATCTCCATGGCGATGGTGCCCTGGCCGGCAATCACCTCCGGATCATCAAAGGGATGGATGAAACTGAGGCCGCGCTCCCGCTCCAATTGACGGGCCCGGGAGCAGGCCTCGTCGTAGGTGTCCCCATGCAGCACCACCTCGGCTCCGCGGGCGGCCACCGAGCGCACCTTCACCTCCGGGGTGGTGACCGGCATCACAATCACAGCTCGACAACCAAGCCTTTCGGCGGCGAGAGCCACGCCTTGGGCATGGTTTCCCGCGCTGGCGGCGATCACCCCCCGCTCCAGATCCGCTGCCGACAGCGAGACCATTTTGTTGTAGGCCCCTCGCAGCTTGAAACTGAACACGGGTTGCAGATCCTCCCGCTTGAGGAACACCCGGTTGCCCAGGCGCCGAGAGAGGTTGGGGGCGCGATCCAGGGGCGACTCGATGGCCACGTCGTACACCCGCGCCCGGAGGATGCGCTGCAGGTAAGGGCTGGGCTCGGGACCGTCCCTCTCGGAATCGCGCTGGGCCTCGGGGAGGCTCCCGCTCACCCAGGGAGTCGAGGATGTTGGCTGCTGGCTCATGGGTCAAGTGTGGCAAGTTGTGGCCCCGTGGACCAGGGAGGGGGCTCCGGGGGGCAAAACCGTCGCCAGCGTGGCCGTCCCCTGGAGCGAAAGTCTTAGATTGCGTGTCCGACCGTGAGCTTGAGGATGCATCTGAGCGAGCTGACCCATCCCAATCAGTTGCACGGTCTGAGCACGGCGGAACTGGAGGCCATCGCCCGTCAGATTCGCGAACGCCATCTGGAGGTGGTGTCCACCAGCGGAGGGCACCTGGGGCCGGGTCTGGGTGTCGTGGAACTCACCCTGGCCCTGTACCAGACCCTCGACCTCGACAAGGATCGTGTCGTGTGGGATGTCGGACACCAGGCCTATCCCCACAAGATGGTGACCGGCCGCTTCCGGGACTTTCCCAGCCTGCGTCAGAAAAACGGGGTGGCGGGCTACTTGAAGCGCTGCGAGAGCCGTTTCGACCATTTCGGCGCGGGCCATGCCTCCACCAGCATCTCGGCCGCCCTCGGAATGGCTCTGGCCCGGGATCGACGCGGGGAAACCTTCAACTGCGTGGCCGTGATCGGCGATGGCGCCCTGACCGGGGGCATGGCCCTCGAAGCGATCAACCATGCCGGGCACCTGCCGAGAACCCGGCTGCTGGTGGTGTTGAACGACAACGACATGTCGATCTCTCCACCCGTGGGAGCCCTCTCCACCCATCTCAACCGGATGCGGCTGAGCAAACCGGTGCAGTTTCTCTCCGACAACGCCGAAGAGGCGATTCGCCACCTGCCCTTCCTGCACG
>CAYVWU010000013.1:0-11715 GCA_964455575.1 uncultured Cyanobium sp.
CCGCAACTAGAATCAACTGCGTTGCAGTGGATTTGGATTTCTCAGCAAGCCCTACTTAAGATATTTCTTCTCTCATGTCCAGACTCAACCAGACTTTTTTTGGAATTGCTTTCGGTTTGCTTGGAGCTGGCCTGATTCAGGCCTCTCCAGCCCAGGCCATCACGACCTGGAACTGGAGTTTCAATACCTCTTTTGCAGATCAGTTTGGCTCCGGAACCTTTACAACGGCGGACGTGACACCAACTCCTGGCACGCTGTATTCGATACTAGGCATTAATGGAACCTATAACCGCGGTGGAACTGTGTATCCAATCACTGGTCTAAGCACTTTCGAGAGCGCCACCAATGATTTCAAGTGGGACGGCAGCCTCACTTCCCCGATTATTGTTACCGTTGACGGGTTTTCGTTTCAGGCTGGATCAAATGATGTTAACATTTATAATTCTCTGGGCGGGCCTGCTGAAAGCCAATTTACCAATTTCTCGGGTGGAAACGGTTATGTCACATCCTCTAGCTTAACTCCTGTTCCAGGCCCTCTGCCCCTTCTGGGTACAGCTATTGCCTATCGTGCCAGTCGCCAACTGCGACGTCGGCTCAAAGCTTCCGTGTGATTGCATGGTCGCGGCCCCGCTCTGACGGGCTGTGGATGCGGTCAGTCTCTTTCTGAAGGCCTCGCCAGCCCTTGTGTTCACAGAGCAAGGGTGACCGTCATCCGACGCGAGCGTCGCCTTTCAGAGCGGCACGGCTGTCACTCCTCAGCCTGTCTGCCCCATGGAGGCTGAGCTGCAAAATGGAGGCCCTGGACCAGATCGTCGATACCCACCAGCTGGCGAGCCGTGAACAGCTGAATCGGATTGATGCTCTGATCGCTGAAGCCGAGATTCGCAGCCGCTCTTCCGTTGTGTTTTCTGGAGACTTCAGCCAGGTCCACAGAATCCACATGATGAAAGTGGTGAATCCCTTTCTGACCGCAGCATGGTTTTCCAGAGCTTTCCCAACCCGCTACGCTCACCGAATGATTCGTGGACTGGTTGACAGAATCAACGAACAAAAACCCTGCCTCTCGGCTACCATCCATTCAGCACCAACTACAAATTTAGCAGAACTTAGACTTGTTAGAATGATCCTTTAACTTACCAATAACTCCGGCGGCATCTCTTTCTCCTGGGGACTGAGCCCTTCCGATGCATCCGCATCAGGATGCGCCGCATCCGCGGCGCCCCATTTCGCCGTAGCCCTCCAGGGTGCGATCGGCCGTGAGCAAGCACAGCCCCTCCTGACTCGCCTGCACCACCAACCGCCGATCCAAGGGATCGCGGTGAATCCAAGACAGATGCCGCACCGCCAACACGTGATCGACCTGAAGAAGAGATGTCGTTCCGTCGATCCACACGTTCAGCCGCCAGGGAGCTGCCCCGGTGTTGCGGGTCGTAGCCAGCCCAGAGCAGGAGCTGGGTGTCCAGCAAAACTCCCGTGATGTGCCTTGCGAGGGCGGCTCGCCATCCAGCTGAAACATGGCGTTGCTCTCCGCCGCGAAGTCGCGCTTGAGATCGGCCTCCACCCGCGCTGTGCCCGCCAAAAAGCCGAGCCGCCCTGGTGGTGAATCAAACCCCACGGGCCTCAGCCGCACCAGGGGCTTTCCGACCCGGGCGATCACCACCTCCTCTGAGTCGCTCTCAGGGCTGGCCCGCCTCCAGCTCCCGCAGGCGATGCTCCAGGCGCTCGATGCGGGCCAGGTAGGTGAGGGCGAGGGCCATGCCGGGGGTGTTCAGGCCGAAGTCATCGCGCAGGCGGGCGGCCCGGCGGGCCTGGATCACCGTGCGCGTCATGAACAGCAGAGGAGCGCCACCCCCTGCGGTGCCCCCGCCACCGCGACACTCCAGCACGCCCATCTCCACCAGCTCGAGCACCTCCTCCTGCTCCAGGCCCGAGGACGCGATCAGCTCCTCCAGCTCCACCGTCTCGTCCCAGGGGGAGGGTTGCAGGGGGGCATCAGCCATGGGTGGAGTCTCCCAGGAGGTGGGCGCGGGGATCAAAGGTGGAGCTGGCGGCGAGCTCGCGGAAGAGGGCAGTCTCCGTCTCGCTCAGGACGGTGGGCGTGACGATCTGGAGCACGCCATAGAGATCGCCGGCGCCGTCGGAGCGGCGGGGCAGACCCTTGCCGGCCAGCCGCAGTTTCTGACCGCTCCGGGCTCCGGCGGGAATGGTGACTGTCAACGGACCCTCCAGGCTGGGCAGCTCGACCTGCGCCCCGAGCACCGCCTCCCAGGGGGCGATGGGCAGCTCCAGGTAGAGGTCGTGGCCGACCACCTGGAAGAGGGGATGGCGCTCCAGCCGGATGTCCAGATAAAGATCGCCGGGCTTGCCCTCGCCCAGTCCCGGGGCTCCCTTGCCCGGCACCCGCAACCGCTCGCCATCGCTCACCCCCTTGGGCACGCGGATGCGGGCGGTTTTGGTGGTGCGCCGCATCCGACCCTCCGCACCGAGCTCCGGCACGCTGAATTCCACGGTGATGTCCTTGCCGCGGACGGCGTCCTCCAGGGTGAGGCTGGTGGCGATCTCGTAGTCCTGGCCGCGCCGCGCGCGGGGGGATTCGCCCGCGGCGGCGCGACGGCGGGCGGCGCGCTGGAAGCCGATCTGCTCCAACAGATCGGCCAGGTCGACGTCCTCCGCCACCCCCTCCTGCCAATAATGGGTGTCCCACTCGGGGCCGGGCTGGACGTCCTCCCCGGGGCGATGGCGGCCCAATTGGTCGTAGGCCTCCCGCTTCTCCGGGTCGGAAAGGGTCTGATAGGCCTCGCTCACCTCCTTGAAGCGGTCCTCGGCGCCGGCCTCCTTGGACACATCCGGGTGGTATTGGCGAGCGAGGCGGCGATAGGCCTTGCGGATCTCCTCCGCCGAGGCCGAGGGCTCGACGCCGAGGGTGGCGTAATAGTCGCGGTATTTCACTGGCAACCAGGCTGGATGGCGAAGGGAAGGCGGCTCAGGGGCCGACGATCACCATCTGTTCAATCACCAACTCCTCCAGCACCATCCGCTCCAGATCCAGATCCCGGGGCTCCGCGTCGCTGGCGGCCCAGAGGTCGGCCGTGGTGATGGGGAAGCCAGCGATGCGCGCGATGGCGGCCACCGTGGCGGCGTCAGGGGCGCTGGCCAGGGCCAGCTGCAGGTCGGGGTCCACGTCCACGGCGCGGAGGAAGAGGGCGAGGGGATCGGCGTCGAGGGTGGGGGGCTCCGGCTCGGGCTGCACCTCCTCGAAGGCGGCGCCGCTGGCCAGCCAGAGGGCGAGCTCGTCGATGGGGTGGCCCGCCTCCCCGGCGATCGCGGCCACCGCGGCGGCATCCGGAGCGCTGGCGAGAGCTTGACGCAGGCCTGCATCCGCCGCCGCCTGTCCCAAAAACAGTCGGATGGCCTCCTCGGCGGAGGCGCGGAGCGCGGCGACCGGGGGATCGGACAGGGCCCCCTCGAACGGCTCGGACGGCTCGGTCGGTTGGGACCGCTCGGATGGAGACGGGAGGCCCACGGCGGACGCCTGCGCCGAGCCAACCCCCGCCACCGCGGCGTCTGAGCCGGCGACGCCCTCGCTCTCCGGGGCGATCGGATCCCCGTTGCCCGTGTCGCCGTCCCCACCGGAGCGCAAGCTGGCGGCCAGCTCATCGGGGGTGCTGCCGCTCGCCAGCCAGAGATCCACCGCGCTGATGGGATAGCCGGCGCCCTGGGCAATGGAAGCCACGGCGTCGGCATCCGGGGCGGCGGCCAGGGCGTCCCGCAAGGCCGCGTCGCCCTGGGCGTGATGGACAAAGCGGGTGAGGGGCTCCTCCGGGAGCCAGGGATCCGGCAACGGGCCCGACCCGGCCGCGGTCGCGGCGGTGGTCGCGGCGGCGGTGGCCGGGGCGCCCGGGGCGTCCGGGGCGTCCGGGACGCCTTGGGCGTCCGGGGCCGGAGGCAGGTCGTCGGGGCTGGCGGCCGTGGCCTGCCAGAGGTCGCGTTCGCTCAGCGGAAAACCCGCCGCCCGGGCGATGGCCGCCACGGCGGCGGCGTCGGGGGCCTCGCCGAGCTGGCGCCGCAGCTCCGGCTCCGCCAGCGCGCGCTCAAGAAAGGCCTCCAGGGACGCGATAGACATGGGGAAGCGGTCGGGCTGCCTCTCCTGCTTAGCAACGGCTGGATTGTTTCGGAAGGAGGCTGGCTGTGGCTCGATCACGTCGACAAGGGACGGGGCGACACGATGAACACCATCGGACAACGAGCCGCAAGTCGCGGGGAACATCCGGGGCCTCCTGAACAGATTGATTGACAATTCAGATCCATAGTGCTAACCATAATCAGTCATCATTTCCCCGATGAAAAATCTCACTCTTGTCGCTGTCCTTCTCCTGGGAATTGCCGCCACATCGGCCGAAGCGAAAAGGGGATGGAATGGCCCTGATTCTCACGGGATCAACCCGGAGGTCACCACCCAAGTCCAAACGGATGAGAACCAACAGAAGAGCCAGTGATGCGCTTCTGATGAACCCGGGCCGCCGCTCCTGCTTTGCTCCAGCTCTCACCGCCACAGTGGTGAGAGCTTTTTTTGTTTTTATTCTTTGCGCCCAGGCTAGGGCGCTGCCCTCCGGACAGTCGCTTGGAAGAGCGGAACCGTCTTCGCGGAACACCTGTCAACACGAGCTTCCATTGATCTGGAAACAGGACGACATCATCCCCCCCAAGCCTGGCCTGTTCACCTACCGCAGCCAGAACAACGCTCGGCCACTTTGCCTGAACCTGCTGAAGGTCAAGCGAGACGCAGCCTCGCCGTCCGGACCTGGTCTCTGGTTGATGCAGGTTGACATCGTCAAAAACGATGGTCAAACCATCCCTTTCTGCCTGCCTGACAGCACAGGCTCCAGCTGGGCCCTGGCGTACAAGGAAGGTCAGGAGACACCGCAACTCACCTGCACTGGCGGAGCTTATGGCAAATGTCTACGCCTTGGCTATCACCCTTGGCGAAGGTTCAAATCCGTCTCACTGGCTCCATATCACAAGGCCTGCATAAACCTGATGAGAGCTGATTATCTTGGCGATGGGTCTAGCCACACCACCCCTGGCGTGGCCATCGACATCAGCGATGACCTGAGCCTCTTGACTCCATCACCGGATTCCATTTTTGAGGGGGGCTGGGATCAGCGGGGGGCCGTCTGCCTTCGCGCCTGGCGGCTTTCTGGGAAAGCCAGGGTTGCCGCCGCCTCCATAGCCGCTCAATTGCGCGGAGGCTTCGGAGACAAGAACTGCAGCCTGGAGACGGCGAGAGAACGGGGTGCCCTTCTCTTCAGCGGCAAGTTTGCACACGCCAGCCCTTCCCAAAAGCCACCCCCGTTCGACCCGCCTCGTCCACATTTGATCGATGGGTCTCGCTGACCTCTGCGCCAAGTCCTGACGCTTGTCCCTCCAGGGGCCTCACCCCCCCAGCTGATCGAGGCGACGGCGCAACTCCTTGAGGTCCTGCCAGGTGTGCCACTTCGGGCTGCCCGGCTCCCGGGAGGCGTTGCGCAACAGATAGGAGGGGTGAAAGATCGGCACCAGCCAGCGGCCCGCCAGGCCCTCGCCCTCCCCTTCGCGCCACTGCCCCCGCAGGCGCGTGATCCCCCCCTTGATACCCAGCACACCCTCCAGGGCCGTGGCCCCCGCGAGGACGATCAGGGCGGGATCCACACGGTCGATCTGTTCCAGCAGCCAGGGGCGGCAGGCGGCCATCTCCTCCGGGGTGGGCTTGCGGTTGTCCGGCGGGCGGCACTTCACGACATTGCAGATGTAGGCGTCGCGGTTGCTGTCGAGGCCCACGCTGGCGAGCATCTGATCGAGCAGCTGTCCGGCCCGGCCCACGAAGGGCAGCCCCTGGGCGTCCTCCTGGGCGCCGGGCCCCTCGCCGATGACCATCAGGCGGGCGGCAGGGTTGCCGCGGCTCACAACCACCCGCTGGCGGCCGGCGGCCAGGGGGCAGCGGCGACAGTCGGCACAGGCCCTCGCGAGGGCCTCCAGGGCCGGCAACGGCGGTTCCCGACGCTGGAGGTCCTGGCCAGCGACTGGGGCTGCGGGGGGGCCGGCAAGCGGGCCTGCGGGGGGGGCAGCGGGATCCGGGGCGGGGTTGGGAGGAGAGGCGGAGGCGGGCGGGACGTCGGGAGCGGGCATGGCCACCAAATGCTGTGAACTTTCCTTAACAAACGGCGAAGCAACGAAGCGCGCCGGCCTAGGGCAGGATGACGCCTCCAGATTCGTCGTGCCCGCCCTGATGTCGGCCCCGCTGAAGCTGTCCGTCAGGGCCGCCTCCCTGCAGCCCTCCCTCACCCTGGCCATCGCCGCCAAGGCCAAGCAGCTTCGCGCCGAAGGGCGCGACATCTGCAGCCTGTCCGCCGGCGAGCCCGATTTCGACACCCCGCCCTTCATCCGCCAGGCCGCCGCCGCCGCCCTGGAGTCCGGCCACACCCGCTACGGGCCCGTGGCGGGGGAGCCGGCGCTGCGGGCCGCCATCGCCGAGAAGCTGCGCCTGGAGAACCAGGTCCCCGCCACGCCGGAGCAGGTGTTGGTGACCAACGGCGGCAAGCAGGCCCTCTACAACTTGTTCCAGGTGCTGCTCAACCCCGGCGACGAGGTGGTGATCCCCTCGCCCTGCTGGCTGAGCTACCCGCCGATGGCCGAGCTGGCCGGCGCCAACGTGCGCCTGCTGCCCACCGAGGCCAGCGCCGGCTTCCGCTTCACGCCCGAGCAACTGGAGGCCGCGATCACGCCGGCCACCCGCCTGCTGGTGCTCAACACGCCCAGCAATCCCACCGGCATGGTGCTCGGGCGGAGCGAGCTGGAGGGCATCGCGGAGGTGTTGCGGCGCCATCAGCAGGTGGCGGTGGTGTGCGATGAGATCTACGAGGCCCTGCTCGCCCCGGGCCACAGCCACCACAGCCTGGCGGCCCTGGCGCCCGACCTGGCGGGGCGCCTGTTCATCGCCAACGGCTTCGCCAAGGGCTGGGCGATGACCGGCTGGCGGGTGGGCTGGCTCTATGGCCCGGCGACGGTGGTGGCGGCGGCCTGCGCCCTGCAAAGCCAGTCCACCAGCAACGTCTGCACCTTCGCCCAATACGGCGCTCTGGCGGCTCTGGAGGGCTCGCGTGATGGCGTGCGGGAGATGGCGGCGCGCTTCGACGAACGCCGCCAGCTGCTCTTCGATGGCCTGGCCGCCCTGCCGGGGGTGAAGCTGGTGGCCCCGGAGGGGGCGTTCTATGCCTTCCCGGATGTGAGCGCCTGGGGGCTGGACTCCATGACCCTCTGCAACCGCCTGCTGGACGAGGAGGGCCTGGCCCTGGTGCCCGGCATCGCCTTCGGCGACGACCGCTGCGTGCGCCTGTCCTGCGCCGCCTCCAACGCCACCATCCTCGATGGTCTGGAGCGGCTGAACGCGCTGCGGGCCAAGCTCTGAAGGCGTCGGTCGTCCCCGCCATGGTCCTGCCCGTCCCGAAGAAGCTGGCCGTCGTCGGCGACAGCGGCGTGTTCGGCTGGGGGGACGCGGAGGAGGGCGGCTGGTGCGAACGGCTGCGCCGCCACTGGATGGGCCTGCCGGAGGGACCGGTGCTTTACAACCTCGGCGTGCGCGGCGATGGCCTGGAGCGGGTGGCGGCCCGGCTCCACGGGGAGGTGGGCGCCCGGGGGGAATTGCGCCGCCAGACGCCTCAGGGCATCCTCCTGGCGGTGGGCCTGAACGACACCGCCCGCGTCGGCCGCCCCGACGGCCGCCCTCAGCTGGCGCCCGAGGCCTTTCTCTTCGGCCTGCAGCAGCTGTTGCGCGAGGCCCGGGCGCTGGCGCCGGTGTTTGTGCTGGGGCTGACGCCGGTGGTGGAGGAGGCGATGCCCTTCGCAGGCGTGCTCTGGTATTCCCTGGCCGATGTGCGCGTCTACGAGGGGCTGCTGGAGGAGGCCTGCATGGAGGCGGGGGTGCCCTTCCAGCCACAGCTGGAGGCCTTTCTGGAGCAGCCCCGCTGGCCCCTCTGGCTGGCGGAGGACGGCCTGCATTGCAACAGCGAGGGCCATCGCTATCTCTTCGAGCGGGTGCGGCGCTGGCCCGCCCTCAACGATTGGGCCGGCCTGCGGCCCCGGGAGTTGGCGACGCCGGTGGGGTGGTGAGGGTTTTGATCGGGGCGGGAGAGGGGATGGGGTTGTGCAGCAGCTTCTGGAGATTCATCGTCAGGAAACTCATCGCAATTGATGAATCCTGTGGCCGCGACCTTCTCAAGACTCAAGCCTGATCCGTAGGTGATTGGCTTCAGAGGCTTAGCAATCTGTCCATTGAACCGGGACAATCCCAGCTTTGAAAGTTGCTTGCGGGAGTGAAAAAGAGCCTGGTTGGACTGTTTACACCAGGGAGGTTCACCAGCTGGAGTTGGCAGCCACAGCCCCACCCAATGTCACCAACCCCCACTCATCTTCATTCAAAGGGCTTAAAATTGAAGCACGCTTGTGGGCCTGAGAAGCCAGCTGGCTTCGCCTTTCTGAAGCTTGTAGCAAATCTGGCGCAGGCCTCCAGTCGCCTTGGCGTTGCTGTCGCCGGGCTTATAGATCGGGAAGCGGCGCACCAGGCACCCCTCCACCACGCTGAACTCGTCATGGCCCTGGTAGCCCTTGGCCGAGGCTCCACTGAGTTCCTGTAAATAGATCGGCGAGAGTTGGTCGCTGTTGATGACGGCATAGGCCACCAGCTGGCCGTAGCTGCCGCTGCCGGCACTCTGCACATAGACATAAAGCTCGGGCAAGCTGTTGCTGTTGAGGTCTGCCACCTCGGCCCCCACCACCCGGCCGTCGACCGTTTGGGTGATGGGTTTGAACTGGCGCTTGCCGCCGCGGGGGGTGATGGTGAGCTGCTGCTGGGAGCCCTCGCCCGTGGCCTGCACCTGGAAGCTGATGCCCTGCAGGGACAGGGTTTTGCCGAACGCGCCTGAACCCGCCCAGGCGTTGCCGCTGAAGCCGGCGGACAGGAGCAGAACGGCGGCGGCGAGCGGGCGGAGCAGACGCTTCATCGGCGGGGTTGGTGGCACCGCTTCAGGATGGGGCCGCGACGATTGGGGGACCAGGCGCTGGAGATCAACAAATTTCAGCAACCTGCGTTTCAACAACATTGGGGCTTGCTTGCGTCTGGGTCGCTCGGCAGCGTGGGCTGAATCTCAGGGGTTCGGGCGATCCGCCCCTTCCCCCTGCAGCCCTCTCCCGCCATTGATCTCCATGCGCTTCCTTGCTGGTCTGGCCCTCAGCGCCACCTTGGTCACCGCCGCCGCCCCTCTGATCAGCGTGCAACCCGTCAGCGCCAAACCGATCAAGTGTCCCGACACCTGGGTGGGCAACAAATGTGATTACTACAAGGACGGCTACAAGGCGGGCCGTCAGGACCGCAAAGCCAACATGAGCATGGCGTACGAACGGCACAATGACGCCTACGATTCTCGCAACGAGTCGTATTACCAGGCGGGCTACGAGGACGGCTGGAAAGGCCTCTCGAACTGAACACCAGTCAGCCCGGCTCGCCAACTGAGATTTTGCTCGGGAAGCCACGCCGTGCCTGTGACTTCCCGGAGAATCTCGATCATCGGGTCATGACCGGAAGTTTTGATCGTCAACAGTCGTGAAATCAGATGCACCCTGCCTCAAGCTCGCGGCTCAATTTGCCAGCTTGATTATTGATCAAGACTATGTGAGTGCCTGGTCGATGCTGACGCACGCGGCGAGGTCCACCCAGTCTCCTGAATCCATTCAGGCCGCCGTGGAGGCCATGATCTCCTATGCGTCCGGGCCGATCCTTGCGGCGCAGATTGTGGAGAGTGCCACGGTGGAGGCCTGGCCGGGGAAGAAGCCTGAAGATCTGGCTGTTGTGTATGTCGCCTTGACTGGCGCTGGCTTCAGTGAGGCGGTCACGCTGACGCTGACGCGGGAGGCCGGAAACATCCTCATTCGTGATCTGACCTGGGGGCGGCCTTGATGGGCGGCTCATCCATGGCGGAAAAGTATCGATTTTGGCCAGTTCCCTGCGACGTGGCTAGGTTTCGACCAGAGGCAGGTGATCACACCTGTTCTCGTTTCATCCCATTGCCGAACGACCATGAGTCTCGAAGACAAAATCAAAGCCGGCGCTAAAGACGCCGAGGGTCGCTTGCAATCTGCCGCTGGCGAGATCAGCGGGAACAAGCAGATGCGGGCGGAGGGAGAGGCCAAGCAAGTCCAGGCCCATCTGATGGACGCGGCCGGAAACCTGAAAGACAAGGTTCAACAGGCTGCCGCCTCCGTGGGCGATGTCATCGAAGGGCTGACGGGCAAAAACAACTGACGCCCGGATTGGGGCCTGATCCTTCAGGCTCCTTTTTTTGCGAGCCACCACCCATCCGCAATTCCGCAGGCACTCGCTCCCTTCCGCAGATTTGAGAGTCAATGAGCGATCACGCGACCACCATCACCGAATGGGCGCAATATGCCTCCAGCTTTCGCAAGCTCCAGGCCTACACAGTTTCCGCTGACGGCACCCGGCAACCGCTGGAAGGCGACGCGCTGGTGATCGAACTGGATGGGGAACGCAGCTTGATCCTCTCTCTCTCGGAGCGGAGAGAGGGCGAGGGCGTGGCCCTCTGCAGCCTGCCCCAAGCCGACGGCTCGACAGCCACAGCTGACCCGGAGGCAACCAACGCACCCAGCACAACTCCCTCCCGCTTCTCCATCCTTGTGATGCGCAGTGGTGGGGCCAATCTTCTTTATGTGTCCCCGGAATTGCATGGTCAAGGTAGCGGCGGACCTCGTGAAGAGCAACCGGAAAAACAAGACGATTGAGGCTGAACAAGACCAGGTTTGAGTGTCGGCGGATCGCGGTTGGTTTCAACGATTTGTCGGCTGCTAGCCGACTGCAAGATCAGGGCAGACTTGGCGTGGAGCGAGCGGGTGGTGGGCCAGGCGGGAACAGTTCAGCTGCCGTTGCCGCTGGGGGCCCAGCCTGCAACCTGTCTTAGTTTGGGGGCCTTGCCAGTGGACAGAGCATATGACGCCAGGTTGGACGCCAACGAACGGTGAGCGCCACCACACCTGTCCGCGATCCACCCGCTCCTGATGGCTGTCCCTCCCCCTCGCCTGCAACCCCTAACCGCCGCGGATCTTGATGGCCTGCTTGCGGCGTTGAAGGAACAGGGCACAACTGAGCTGATCCTTCTCGGCCCTGGTGTTCGGCTTAGATACGACCCAGATGCATGGCCGGAGGATCTCCTTCAAGGGTCTGTTGTGTATCAGCTGCTGGAAGAGGTGCCTGAGCTGGCCGAGCGGGTGGCGGAACTCGATCAGCTCACCTCACTCAACCTCGCGCGCAACAACATCGGTGATGCGGGAGCAGCATCTCTGGCCGCTCTCACACAGCTCACTTCACTCAACCTTTCGGGCAACCGGATCGGTGATGCGGGAGCAGCATCTCTGGCCGCTCTCACACAGCTCACCTCACTCGACCTTTCGGACAACCAGGTTGGTGCTGCGGGAGCGGCATCTCTGACCGCTCTCACACAACTTACCTCACTCGACCTTTCGAACGACCCAATCGACCTTTCTGGCAACCAGGTTGGTGATTCGGGAGCGGCATCTCTGTCCGCTCTCACACAGCTCACTTCACTCAACCTTTTTGGCAACCGGATCGGTGATGCGGGAGCGGCATCTCTGACCGCTCTCACACAGCTCACC
>CAYVWU010000013.1:11815-24936 GCA_964455575.1 uncultured Cyanobium sp.
CAACCGGATCGGTGATGCGGGAGCGGCATCTCTGACCGCTCTCACACAGCTCACCTCACTCGACCTTTCGGACAACCGTATCGGTGATGCGAGAGCGGCATCTCTGACCGCTCTCACACAGCTCACTTCACTCACCCTTTTTGGCAACCGGATCGGTGATGTGGGAGCCACATCTCTGGCCGCTCTCAAACAACTCACCTCACTCAACCTCTGGGGCAACCGAATCGGTGATGCGGGAGCCGCATCTCTGGCCGCTCTCACACAACTCACCTCACTCGACCTTTCAAACAACCCGATTGCCGACCTGAGCCCCCTGGTGGCTCTGAAGAAGCTGAGGTGGCTTTATTTTACTAATACCAAAGTTCAAGATCTTGCACCTCTGAGGCCTCTGGTGGAAGCCGGACTGAAAGTTACAGACAACATATTTGCAAGGGAAGGAATCAACGTCTACGGATGCCCCCTGATCCATCCCCCACCCGAAATCATTCGGCAGGGCCATGAAGCCGTTCTCAACTATCTACGCGAAATTGAAGTCCAGGGCGAGGATCATCTCTATGAAGCCAAGGTCTTGATCCTGGGCGAAGGCAGCGCTGGCAAGACCAGCCTGCTACGCCGTCTTTATCAACAGGAGCTGCCATTGCCCAAGGAGGAGGAAACCACCAAGGGGATCGACATCCATCGCCACGAATTCGTTACGCAACAGGGCCACCCCTTTCGGCTGAACGTCTGGGACTTTGGCGGGCAGCAGATCTATCACGCCACCCACCAATTCTTCTTGACCAAGCGTTCTTTATATGTGCTGGTCGATGACACTCGCAGCAACAACAGGAGCGTTCATGATGAAGGCTTCAAGTATTGGTTGGAGATGATCGAAACGCTGAGTGAAGCCAGCCCAGTGCTGATCTTTCAGAATGAGAAGGCTGGCCGCAGCAAGAGCATTGACGAGGCCGGCATCAAGGGTCGGTTCCCCAACGTGATGGTGGTCCATGCTGGCAACCTGGAGCAGGCCAACGCCACAGCCGGCTTGGAGGAGGCCATCCGCTACCACGTGCAGCAACTGCCCCATGTGGGCGAGGCCGTGCCCGCCCAGTGGCTGAAGATTCGTCTGGAGATTGATGCCCTCAAGCAGAACAATCCCTACATCACTCAGGCACAGTATTTTCAGGTCTATGAGAAGCATCTTCCCGCTGACAGGGCGAGAGCCCTGAAGCTCAGCCGCTACCTCCATGACCTGGGGGTGTTTCTGCACTTTCAGGACGATCCCCTGCTCAGCCGCTTTGTGATTCTGCAAAACGACTGGGCCACTGAGGCTGTGTTCAAGGTGCTGGATGATGAACCCACCAAAGCTCGGCAGGGCTATTTCAACCGCCTCGATTGCAGACGCATCTGGTCCGACTCCAGCGATGCGGACATGCATCCTGAACTGCTCGCCTTGATGGAGAAATTCGAGCTGTGCTACAAGCTTCCCGACCAACAACAGGACACCTGGCTGACGCCCCAGCTGCTCTCGCCCTCCGCTCCAGAGGCCTTTGCCAACTGGGCCCAGACAGACGACCTGGTGCTCACCTATCACTATGACTTTCTGCCCAAGGGACTGATCAATCGCCTGATGGTGCGCATGCACCGCTTCGTGCTTCGGCCCGAGCTCTGCTGGGCCGCTGGCGCCCTCTTTCAAAGAGGCGACACCCAGCTGCTGGCCTTCCTTCCCGCAGCAAGCGGCCAGGAGATCGAACTGCGGGCCCGCGGACCGGAAGCCAAAGCGCTCCGGGATGTGATCGCCAGTGATCTCGATGCGCTCAACGCCACGTTTGAAGGGCTTCGGGACAAGGTGCGCAAGCTGGTGCCCTGCAGCTGCGCCACCTGCCGCCAATCCTTCACGCCGGCCCGCTATGAGGAGCCCCGGCTGCAAAAGCGCAAGGCGGATGGCAAGCTCTCGATCGAATGCCCCGACAATTATGAGAATGTGTCTGTTCTCGCGTTGCTGGACGGCCTGCGTTTCGACACGTTGCCTGCCTGGTCCACGGAGGCCAGCGGGGTGAATGGCCAACTGCGAAAGGTTGAGATCTTCCTGGCCTCCTCTGCGGAACTCAAGGATGAACGCGATTCTTTTGATTTGTATTTACGCCAGTTGAATGATCGCCTGACAGAGTCAAGCCTCTACCTCAAGATCAATCGCTGGGAGTATTTCCTTGACGCCATGAGCGAAACGCGATTGCAGGATGAATACAACAAAGCCGTCCGCAGTTGTGACATTTTTGTCAGCTTGTTCAAAACCAAAACCGGTCGATATACAGAAGAGGAATTCGATGTTGCCCATCAGGCCTTCATGGCTTCCGGCAGACCCCTGATCTATACCTACTTCATGAAGACCGATGTTTCCGCGAATCTCGGCAATCGCGAGGCTCTCAACTCCCTCTGGCGCTTTCAAGAAAAGCTCAAGAACCTTGGCCATTTTTACACTGAATATCAAAACAGCGCCGACCTCAAGCTCCAGTTCCGCCAACAACTCGATCTCCTCCTTGACGAAGGGGAGCTGTGAAGAACCACAGCGCGTTGGCCTCTGGCTGGCGACGCGATCACCAGCCTGGAGCGGAAGATTTCTTGAAGCCCTCCCCGACGCCCGGACGGTGGAGCCCAAGGACGCATCCCGTCAGAGCAGGGATTCTTGGCCTCCGAAGCCACCCCCCCTCCCCCGATCGGGGGAGGCCCCATCCCCCGACTGGGGGAGCCCCCATCCCCCAACCGGGGGAGCGTGAAATCCCCTGATCGGTGGATGGCAGCACGGGGCGGAGTGCTGATGCTGAGGACAGCTCGTCCAGAAGACCATGGCCCCAGCGCCGCGCCCCCACCGCCCTCCTCGATCCCCCCAGCTCTCGCCACGCTCCCTGCATCGCGGCACCCCCGGCGACCGCGCCGCCCTCTCCAGCCTCAATTGCCGCTGGCTGGCCGCCTACGCCGCCAGCACAGACGGCGCCACCCGCCTGCACTGGCGCAACCGCCTGGTGGAAGCCAACCTCGGCCTGGTGCACAGCGTGGCGGCGCGTTTCCACGGCGTCAGCCAGCTGCCCCACAACGATCTGGTGCAGGTGGGCTGCCAGGGGCTGATCCGGGCGGTGGAGGCCTTCGACCTCCGCCGCAGCCGCTGCCTGAGCACCTTTGCCGTGCCCTACGTGCGCGGCGCGATCCAGCATGAAATCCGCGATCGGGAACCCTGGATCCGGCCGCCGCGGCAGGTGTGGGACCTGCACCAACGCGCCAAGGGCCTCCTGGAGCAGCGCCGCGTCGCGGGCTTGCCGCCCCTGGGGCACCAGGGGCTGGCCCGCGCCCTCGGCTGCACCCTCCAGGAGCTGGATGCGGCCCAAAACCTCCGGCAGACCGCCATCCCCCTGAGCCTGGATGCCGCCCAATCCCAGGAGCTGGAGGGCGACGGGCAAGGCACCTGGCTGGACCACCTGGCCGATCCCCGCTCCCTGCCCCTCCAGGGGCCGCCACAGCCCGATCGCCAGGAGCGGGCCCAGCGGTCGTGGTTGCGGCGCCAGCTGCGCGGCCTGGACCCCCTCCAGCGCGAGCTGGTGCTCGATCGGGTGCTGCTGGACTGCACCTGGGTGGAGCTGGGCCAGAGGTTGGGACTCCATCCACGCCTCGCCGAGCGGCGCTGCAACGCCGCCCTGCGGCAGCTGCGCACCCGAGCCGAGGCCTGGCGCCCTGATTCGGAGCGGATGGTGGACGAACTCGCGGGCTGAAGCCCCCGCGGTTCAGGTCGCCCCGGCAACCCAGGGCGCCAGGGCCAGGGCCAGGAGGGCCGCCACCAGGGTCTGCAGGCCGTTCACCAGCTCGTTGCTCAACCAGGCGACACGCTGCTGCAGGGTGGCCCCCAGCAGGCTCTCCAAAAGGGTGGCCACCAGGCCCACTCCCACCACCAGAGCCCAGGCGCCAGGGGTGTCGATCACCCCCAGCGTCGCCATCACGGTGGCCATCAGGGCACTGCCCGCCGCGCTGGCCGCCGTGCCCTCCAGGCTGATCGCCCCCTCCGTGCCCGGCGGCACCGGGCGCAGGGTGGTGATCAACACCGTGTGGCGCCCCCAGCGCTTGCCGATCTCGCTGCCGCAGGTGTCGGCCAGCTTGGCGGCGAGGCTGGCGGCAAAACCCACCAGCAGCCGCGTGGCCTCCAGCCCGGCCCGGGGGGTGGCCAGCGCCAGCAGGGCCGCCACCAAGGCCGATCCCCAGACGTTTTCCGGTCCGCGCCGCCCCCCCCGCCCCTCGGCCAGGCCGCTGGCCTCCTTGACGCGAAAGCCCAGCTTCGTCACCGCCGACCCGAGGGCCAGATAGGCCACCACGGCCAGCCAGCCCCGCCAGCCCAGGCTTCCCCACAGCACCGTGCCCAGAACTCCGGCGTGCACCCAGCCGGCGGGGGTGAGCAGAGGGGCGCGCTGGGCCAGGGCGATGAGCACGGCATTGATCGCCAGCGCCACCAGCCAGTGGCTGCCGTCCTGGCTGGGCAACGACAACGCGAGCGGCGGCATGGAACGGCGGATCTGTTGCACAGGTCTAAGGGTTGGCGGCGCCAGGGCCGTGGCGGCGGATAATCGGCACACCAAAGCCGCCGCCCACCGGTCATGTTCTTTTTCCGGAAGCAGAAGTTTTTCCTCGACCTCACCGAGCCGGGCAGCGAGCAGGACAAGGCCGCGAAGGGCGCGGAGGTGAAGGTGGTCCTGGCGCCTCCGGCCCAGGCGCCAGCGAAAGCCAAGGAGTCCTCCGCCGCGGCGACCGCCGCCCCCGCTGCAGCCCCGGCCCCCACTGCAGCCCCCTTGCCGGCCGCCGCGCCTCAGGCCGCTGCAGCCCCGGCCGCCGCTCCCGCCGCCGCGGAAGCCGCTGCGCCCACGCGCACCACCGCTGAGGAGATCGCCGCCCAGCTGGCCGCCGAAGCCGCCAGCCGTCCAGCGCCCACCCTCTCCACCTTCGCCCCCGAGTGCGTCGTGCCCGGCGGCGCCACACCCCGCCGTCGCCGCAAGGCGGGCGCCAACCTGGGCGCCTTCAAGGAGATGGCCAAGGGGATGATGAAGAGCTGAGGCTCGCCCGCCAACCCGCCAACCAGGCCGCCGCCGCCACAGCGGCGGTGGTCGTCCGCAGGATGGTGGGTCCGGCGCTCACCGCGACCCATCCACGCCCCAGGGCCAGTTCCTCCTCCGCCGGGCTCCAGCCGCCCTCCGGCCCGATCGCCAGCCGCACCCGTCGCGGAGGGGTGGCGGGGGAACTGGCCGCGAGCCGGCTGGGCAGCAGCGAGCGCCCGTCGCCCCGGCTGGTGGCCAGCAGGTTGAGCGCCTCGCCCGCCGCCCATTTCGGGGGGCTCGCCAGCGCGTTCCCCGCCGCTTCCTCCTCCTCGGGCGCCGCCAGCCAGGCCGCCGCCGGCAGCGGCTCCGCCAGCTCGGGCACCCACAGCCGCTCGCTCTGCTCACAGGCCTCGCGCACGATGGCGTTCCAGCGCTCCAGGGGCCAGCGCTCGCGCCCCTGACAACGCTCGGCCACCAACGGCTGCAGGCGGTCGATGCCCAGCTCGGTGGCCATCCGCCACACCAGCTCCACCTCCTGCCGTGGCACGGCCACCGCCAACTCCAGGGCTGGCGCCGGCGCTGGCCGCGCCTCCAGGGGCGCCTCCAGGGGCTGCTCCAACGCCAGCTCGCCCGCCGCCGTCAGCACCGCCCCCCAGCGCCGCCCCGCCCCATCGACCACGTCACAGCCCTGGCCTGGCGCCAGGCGCAACACCCGCGTCAGATAGTGGCGCTCGGGCGGAAGCAGGGCGAAACGCTGGGCCACGCGGCCGGGGGGGATGAGCAGCCGCCGCCTCTCCCGCGCCACCGCCTCAACCCAGCGGGCCGCCGTTGCCGGCCGCGAAGAGGCTCTCCGGCTCGTCCTCGATCGGCCAATCCTCGTTGCGCCCGCCGATCACCAGCTCCAGCAGCTCCACCACATCGCGATCGATCTGGCGCAGGGTGTTGATCAGCACATCCAGGGCAAAGGCGTCGCTTGTGCCCAGATCCAGCCAGCAGCGAGCCCACTCGCCCTGATATTCCATCGCGCCCATGTTGTGCATCAGGGCCGGCAGGGCCCGCTCCGCCGTGTCCCGCTCCCAGGCCAGCCAGCTCAGGTCCGCGCCCGCCTCCTGGGCCTGGAGGTTTTCCGCGTTGAACCCCCCCAGCTTGCCGAGATAGAACCAGCTGTCGAACGCCGTTTCCACATAGGCCCGCTCCCCCTGACCGGGGGGATGGGCGAAACGAAGCCAGAACCAGCAGTTGAAGGGATCCACCTCGCGAAAGCGAACATCCACGGCAGCGGCGGCGCGATTGGCCTCAGGCTGCCACCTCGCCTGCCCCCGGGACGGCAAGCTGGCGAAATGCTTGAGCTTCAGTCGATTCGCTACCACCCCGCCACCACCGCCCAACCGGTGCTGCGCGGTCTCGACCTGCGCCTGGCGCCCGGCACGCCCACCCTGGTGGCCGGCCGCAGCGGCAGCGGCAAAACCACCCTGCTGGAGGTGATCTGCGGCCTGGCGGATCCGGATGGGGGCACGATCCGCTGGAACGGCGAGCTCCTCAACGCCCGCCAGCGGCGCTGGCTCTGCGGCCTGGTGTTTCAGTTCCCCGAACGCCACTTTCTCGGCCTCACCGTCGGCCAGGACCTGCGCCTCGGCCAGCGCCATCTCCCCACCGCCACCCTCCAGGCCGTGCTCGCCCGGGTGGGCCTCGCCGATCTGCCCCTCACCGCCGTTCCCGAGCAGCTCAGCGGCGGCCAGCAGCGGCGCCTCGCCCTGGCGGCCCAGCTCCTGCGCGACGCCAAGGTGCTCCTCCTCGACGAACCGACCGCCGGCCTGGACTGGAACATGCGCGACGGCGTGCTCGACCTCCTGGTCACCCTGTCCGAGGACCGGGCCGTGCTGGTGGTGACCCATGAGCCGGAGGTGTTCCTGCCGCGCATCCCCAACGGCTGGCGGCTGGAGGACGGCCTTCTGCGACCTCTCGTCCAGGACGTCTCTTTACGATGCTCCTGAACTGGCGGGGTGGAGATGGCTGATCAACTGCTGCGGGCCACGGCCGCGGGGGGCGGCATCCGCCTGGTGGCTGTCACCACCACGCTGGCCAGCCGCTACGCCCGCAAACGCCACGGCCTCTCCTTCCTCACCACAGCCCTGCTGGGACGGGCGATGACGGCCGGCCTGCTGCTCGCCAGCTCCATGAAGGTGGCCCATGGCCGCGTCAACCTCCGCATCCAGTCCGATGGCCCCCTGCGGGGCCTGATGGTGGACGCGGGACGCAACGGCACCGTGCGGGGCTACGTGGGCCATCCCGGCCTGGAGCTGGATCTGGTGCAGACCCCGGATGGCGAGCACCACTTCGACTTCCGCCGCGCCACCGGCACCGGCTACCTCCACGTCGTGCGGGACATCGGCGAGGGGGAGCCGTTCAGCAGCACCGTGGAGCTGGTGAGCGGAGGCATCGGTGATGACGTGGCCTGCTACCTGCTTCATTCCGAGCAGACCCCCTCGGCGGTGTTTGTGGGGGAGCGGATCGACAGCCAGGGCGTGCGCTGCGCCGGGGGCCTGCTCGTGCAGGTGCTGCCCAAGGCTGCCTCCGATCCGGCCCTGGTGACCCTGCTGGAGGAGCGCTGCCGGGAGATCACCGGCTTCAGCGAGCGACTCGACACCCACCGCGATGCCCTCCACCTCCTGCTGGAGGACGTGTTTCCCGATCTCGATCCCCAACCCCTCGAATGGGCCGAGGCCCGCCAGGAGGTGCGCTTCCACTGCCCCTGCTCCCGTCGGCGCAGCGTGGGCGCCCTGAAGCTTCTCGGCCGCGACGAGCTCAGCAGCATCCTGCGGGAGGACGGCCGCGCCGAACTCACCTGCCACTTCTGCAATGCCGTCTACGGGGTGGAAGCGGAGGAACTGGAGAGCCTGATCGCGGAATTCGAGGCCGCTTGAGGAGGCGGCCCCTCGCGGGAACCGCGACGGGCCGCTCTGCCGGGATCAGCCGATGAAAAGCGCTCCCAGCAGCAGCACCAGCAACGCCAGGGCCGCCTGCACCTGAACCGGCTGGATCCACATCGCCGCGCCCACCGGCAGGGCGAGGCCGGCGTAGAGGGCCAGTGCGAGAGCCAGACCCACAACCAACAGCAGCAGCGCCCAACCCACCGCCCGGAAGAAGCCTCCGTTGCGGCGCACCAGGTTGACCACGGTGGCCAAGGCCCCCAGGGCCAGCAAGGAATCGGGGGCGGCGCTCGGCAGGGCCAGAGCCAGCACGAGCAGGGTGCCGTGGGCAATCAAGGGAAACCAGCGCTCCCGACCCGACGCCAGGGAGAAGGTGAGCGGACGGCCCGGCTTGGCCGTTCCCCCGAGGCGCGGCAGGGGAAGCGAGGGCAGCTGGGGCAACTGGGCGAGCGGCGGGCGAGGTGGGGTGGGGACGGTTTCCTTCTGGGAGGCCGACCGCGCGGCGCTGCTCACCCGACCGGCCTGACGCTCCTTCAGCCGATCCATGAGGATGGCGTCGTAGGCGGCTTCCACCCGCGAACGGGCCAGGGGGTCGTCGCCGACCGCCTCCAACTTGGCCTGGCGGGCGGACTGCACATCTTCAAAGCTGCTCTCCGGGGCAATCCCCAGGAGGGTGTAGGGGTCAGGCGATCCTTCTGTCATGGTGCTGGCCGCTCGCTCCCCATTAAAGCCACCACCCTCAGAAAAGGGGGTCGGAGCGTCGGAAGCCCGCTTCCTGCAAGAGCCGCTGCCGACAGGCCTCGGCCTCCGCCGGCGCCAGACGCCAACGGCGCTTGAGGAGCGGCATCTGCGGAGGCAGGTGGCTGCCTTCCCGGATTTCCACACCATCAAGACCAGGAAGAAACTTCACGAAATCAGAGCCGCCGTCACTGCGAGGGCGAGCGAGCCAGAAGGGATGGGACATGCCGAGAGGACGAGCCCTTTTACAATTCGTAAATGCATTCTGGCGGATCTGTCCAGCCAGCGCGTGAGAAAACCGCCCAGGTGAGCCAAGCCGACGCGCGCGCTGACCGCTCAGCTCAGAGGGCAATCGGCTCGATGCCGCTCACCACCGGGGCCACGCCGCTCAGCTCCAGGGAGGGATGATCCTCCCGCAGCTGCTGCAGGTTCCAGCTGTTGCGGAACAGCAACACCGGTCGATCCCAGGCGTCGCGCACGGTTTTGCAGTTGAACAGGCGGCCCACGCTCTCCAGAGCCGGCCAACCGCCCACCACCCAGCGGGCCACGCTGAACTCCAGGGGCTCCAGACGGGTCTGCACGCCGTATTCGTTCTCAAGGCGGTATTGCACCACCTCCAATTGCAACTGGCCCACGGCCGCCAGAATCGGATCCCGCTTGCTGAGATCGGTGTCGTAAAGCACCTGCACCGCCCCCTCCTCCCGCAACTCATTCACCCCCTTGCGGAAACTCTTGAACGCCGAAGGGTTGGGATTGCGCAACCAGGCGAACAATTCCGGGGTGAAACAAGGAATGCCTTCATATTCCACCTTGGGACCCACGTAGAGCGTGTCGCCAATGGCAAACATGCCCGGATTGTTCAGACCGATCACATCGCCTGGATAAGCTTCCTCCACCACCTCCCGATCCTGGCCGAAGAGCTTTTGCGGCCGCGAGAGCCGGATGCTGCGCCCACTGCGGGCGTGGCGAACGGAAATATCCTTCTCAAATCTACCCGAGCAGACCCGCACAAAGGCGATGCGATCGCGATGGCGCGGATCCATGTTGGCCTGAAGCTTGAAAACAAAACCGCTGAAATCCGGCCGCAAAGGATCCACCACCCCTTCGCTCGTGGCCCGTCCCGTGGGGGCCTGGGCCAGATCGAGAAAGGCATCCAGGAAGGGCCGCACGCCGAAGTTGGTCATCGCCGAGCCGAAAAACACCGGGCTCAGGGTGCCGGCATGCACCGCCGCCAGATCCAGCGCCTCCCCCGCCCCATCGAGAAGCTCCAGCTCCTCCAGGGCCTGAGCGAGCAGGTCGGCCTCCACCCGGTCCGCCAGCTCGGGACTGTCGAGGGACAACCGCTCTTCGATGCTCTGCCGCCCCCGCTGGGCCCGCTCGAAGAGCACCACCTCCCGCGTGCGGCGATCGATCACCCCTTGAAAGCGATCCCCCCCGCCGATGGGCCAGTTGACCGGCCAACAGGCCAGGCCCAGCTCCTTCTCGATCTCGTCGAGCAGGTCGAGCGGGTCGCGACCAGGGCGATCCATCTTGTTGATGAACGTGAAGATGGGGATCTGGCGCAGCCGGCAGACCTCGAACAATTTGCGGGTCTGGGGTTCGAGGCCCTTGGCCGCGTCTTCCAGCATCACGGCGTTGTCCGCCGCGGCCAGGGTGCGATAGGTGTCCTCCGAAAAATCCTGGTGGCCCGGGGTGTCCAGCAGATTGAGGGTGCGACCGCTGTAGTCGAACTGCAGGACGGTGGACGTGATCGAGATGCCGCGCTGCTTCTCCAGCTCCATCCAGTCGGAGGTCACCTTGCGTTGCTCTCCCTTGGCCTTCACCGCCCCCGCCTGCTGGATGGCGCCCCCGTAAAGGAGCAACTTTTCCGTCAGGGTGGTTTTGCCGGCGTCGGGGTGGGAGATGATCGCAAAATTGCGACGCCGCGCCACAGCCGCCGCCAGCTCATCGATCGACATGGACGGGGCAGAGGCGGCCGAGGCGCCGTTGGAGGAGGAACTGCTCATCCCCCCAGCCTGCCAGTCCAAACCCCCCTCAAACCGGCAGGCGCCCGCTGACCTCCAGATAGCGGTCGTCTCGGGGCTCCACCCGCAGGCTCTCCAAACCCGCTGTCACCAGCTGGGCCTCCACCTCCTCGGGCCGGAAGGCCGCCGCCAGGGAGGCGGCGTAGTCGCGACGCAGCACGGGGGGGGCGCTGCTGGCGTAGCGCTCCACCAGCTCCCGCAGCGCCTCGGGGCTGGCGGGCCGGCGCAGGTCGCGCACCACCACCAGCGCCCCCGGCGCGGCCCAGCGCGCCACCGCCTGCCACAACACGGCGGGGTCATGGAGATGGTGGAGCAGGCTGTTGCTCACCAGCAGGGAATAGGGCGGCGCGAAAGCCGCCGGCAGCTCCTGAAGCCCTCCGGCGGGAAGGGGAAGGCACGCCCGGGCGAAGCGCAGATGCGGCCAGCGATTCGGAGCCTCCTGGCGCCGGCGCTCCGCCAGCTCCACCATCGCCGCGGCCCCATCCAGCCCCAGCAGCGGCACCTCCGGAAGGGCTGCCGCCAAGCGGAAGCTGATGTTGCCCGGCCCGCAGCCGAGGTCCAAGATCCGCTCCTCAACGGGCGGGCCGTCTTCCGCTGCCGCCGCGCCAAGGGGGGGAGCGACACCGGGGGAGGCCGCCGCCCGCAGGGCCAGAACCGCCTCGGTGAAGGCCTGATCGGTGCTGGCGAAATCGGCCTCGGCATAGATGCGCGCCTGGTGCGGATCGTCCATCAACTCGGGCTCGCAGACGCGCTTCATGCCGGCAGGGGTCCCGAACCCCGATCCACCGCTGGTCATTCAACCAAAACAACCCCCTCCAGCGGCCGCCGGTCCAACGCCCCTCGCGCCAGCCCTCCCGGAGAGAGCGGCGAACCGTCCTGGCTCCCTCGCCAGCGAGACCCGCCCTCCCTGCGCCACACACTGCGGCTAGTGCACCGTGAGCAGCACGGGCCCCATCGGTGGCGTTATGGTGCCCGTGACCATGTGGGGCTCTTGCTTCCGTGACCCTCTCCGCGACTCCCGCCACGGCCTCCGTCAGCGACGCCATCCTTCGTGCCGCCGGCGATTTCCCCGTCTCGGCGCCCGCGGCCAATCCGGTCTTCTACCGGACTTACAGCCGCAAGGGACCGGCGGGCCGCGAGAGCTGGCGGCAGGTGGTCGAACGCAACCTGGAGGGTCTGCGCCAGCTCGGAAACCTCTCCGAGACGGAGGTCGCGCTGCTGCGGCGCATGCAGCTGGAGCAGAAGGCGCTTCCCTCCGGCCGCTGGCTGTGGATCGGCGGCACCGATTGGATCGTCCAACCCGACAATTTCAGCGGCGCCTACAACTGCACCTCCACCAACCTGGTGGATTGGGAGGCCTTCGCCCTGATGATGGACCTGGCGATGATGGGCTGCGGCACCGGCGCCATCATCGAGCCCCATCTGATTGAACGCCTCCCGGCCGTGCGCAACGCGCTGCACATCGTCAGCGTCACCAACATCGGCGCCACGCCACCCGAGCTTCGCCAGGAGCGCACCACCCACACGATCGAGGGACAGACGGTCACGATCAAGGTGGGGGACACCCGCCAGGGATGGGTGGAAAGTTATCGCCTGCTGCTGCAACTGAGCAGTGATGAGCGCTTCGGTCCTGAGCCGATTGCCGTCGCTGTGGATCTCTCGGATGTACGCCCCGTCGGGGAGCGTCTGAAGGGATTTGGGGGCATGGCCAATCCGGTGAAGCTGAAGGATCTTTATGGCCGAGTGGCCCAGATTCTCAACCGCGCCCGCGGTCGTCAGCTCACGTCCGTGGAGTGTTGCCTGTTGATTGACGAAGCGGCGGTGACGATCGTGGCCGGCAACATCCGGCGCAGTGCCGGCATGCGTCAGTTCTCCGCGGATGACAGCGCCGCCGCCCAGGCCAAGGACAATCTCTGGCAGCAGGACAGCGAAGGCAATTGGCGCATTGATCCCGAGCGGGACGCCCTGCGCATGGCCAATCACACCCGCGTGTTTCATCGGCGCCCCAGCCTGGAGACGGTGTTGGAGGCCGTGACCAAGCAATTCCAGTCCGGGGAGGGCGCGATCCAGTTCGCGCCGGAGGCGATCGCCCGCTCCAACGCCGACCTGCTCCCCACCCGGGAGCTGCGGGACGAGTTCGTGGACATCTATTGCGATCAGGGACGGGAGGAAGCCGGACGCTGGCTGACGCTGCACCATCCCGGCCTCAGCGACGCCGAGCTGGAGCACCGCCTCGGCCGGTATGGCCTCAATCCCTGTGGCGAAATCCTGGGCGCCGATTTCCACTGCAACCTGGCGGAGGTGCATCTCAACCGCTTGGATCCCCGCGAGCATCAAGGACAAGAGGATGCTTTCCGCGCGGGGGGGCTCTCGGTGGG
>CAYVWU010000014.1:0-24359 GCA_964455575.1 uncultured Cyanobium sp.
GGATTTAGGTTCCAGTGGCTTCGGTCGTGGGGGTTCAAGTCCCCCGGTGGGCATCCACGCGCCCCTTTCAATCATCGCTATGGTTTTTTAAGCCGTCTTCTGGGCTGAGTCTTCCCGTGGTCACCCTGGACGATCTCGCTGGCTTGGATCTGTTTCTCTGGCATGGCAGCGGTCCGAAGGCCGCCGCGACCCTGGGCTGCAATCAGAGCACGATCTCCCGCCGGGTCCAGCGATGCTCAGAGGTTTTCGACCTGCGGCTGAAGCGTCAACAGGGAGAATGGACCATCACCGGTCGCCCGGACCTGCTCCTGACCATGGAGCGCGAGATTCATCAGGTGGCCCGCCTGCTCGGCCAGGCGCCCCTGCGGCTGGAGGGCTTTCCAACCGGGGCGGCCCCCCTGATCAAACCGCCGCCGCCGGGGTGGTGCGTGGGTCCCCTGGATGTCTTGGGCACAGCCTCCCCTCTCGCGCTCCTTCGCGATCGCGTCATCGACGCCTGGCTCACCGATGCCGCGGATGACATCCCCGCCTCCCTCGACTTCCCCGCCATCGTCTGGCCTCTCGCCCGCCAGCCGGTGACCCTCTTGGCTCACGCCGCGCACCCCCTGGCCGGTGAGCGCCACCTCTCCCTGGCGGATCTGAAGCGGTTTCCCCTCCCGATGATCCCCCAGGCTGGCTACCCACGCACCCATGCCATCTGCGCTGGCATCGGGCTCGGCACCCTGGCGATCAGCAAACGGCGCTACGACACCGACTGCTGGGAGGGCCAGACCGCGGATCAGGTGAGCCTGTGCTACACCACGCCGTTGAATCACCGGTTCTTCCCCGCCCTGACCCAGCTGGATTCCGGTCCCCTGTTCACCAATCGGCTCGCCCTTGTCTGCCGCGCGGATGTGGGCGAGCACGCCCGGCTTCAAGACCTCCACTGCCTGCTCCTGGCCCGCTTGCAACACCTGAAGAGCCACCACCCCGATCTCGACAGGCTGCAGCTGCAGGCATGACCTCCTGCGCGCCACCCCCCCTGGCTTTCGGCCACCGCCTGGCGCGCATGGAGCGCGACCCGGATGCGTTGGCCGAGCAGATCGCCCGGGCGGTGCCCTTGCGGGAGCTCGCGCCCTTGGACGCCATGCAACCGTTCACCCACCGGGCTTTCGGGGTGCGGGCCGGCCAGCTTGAGATCACCGCCGCGGCCCATTCCCCCCTCCGGGGCGCCAACCATGCCCAGGACAAGGCGATCTTCACCCTGCCGTTCGTGGGGGAGAAGCACTTCCAGATCAACGGCCGGCCCTACAGCACCCGGGCCGGCCACAACGCCCTCCTGCTGCCAGGGGAGGCGTTCACCCTGGACACCAACGCCTGCAGCGGGGTCATCTTCAGCGTCTGCCCGAAGGCCATTGCCGAGGCGGCCACCACGATGGCCGGCGGTCCCGAGAGGGTCCCGCCCTTGGCCCCGATCCAGAGCCCCGTGGAGCTGCTGGAGCTCCATCCGCCCCAGGGCAACCTGCTCACCGCGTTGCGGCGCACCTTGCGGCTGATCGACCTGCTCGACGGTCACCCCTCCCAACTCCCCGGGCGGCTGGGCCTCGACGACAAGATCCTGCGGCTGATCGCCCTGCTGGTCCATCCCCGGCTCCTGACCCCCGATCCCCCGGTCGACCAGCCCCTCGAACGGCGCGAAGCCTCGGCCTTCGCTGATCTGATCTCCGCCTTGCGGGGGGATCTTCAAGGGGAGTGGACCCTCAGCCGCATGGAGCGGCGGGCCGGACTGAGTCGCACGCGGCTGCGGCGGCATTTTCAGGCCGCCTTCGGCTGCGCCCCCCTGGAATGGCTGCGGGTGCAGCGCCTCTGCTGGGCCCATCAACGCCTGGCGAGCGAGGGCGACCTCTCCTTGCCGCAACTGGCGCTGGACTGCGGCTTCGCCACCCTGGAGGAGTTCAGAACCGCCTTTGCGGAGCGCTTTCAACTCCAGCCTGACTGGCGCCGCGTTACCGCCTGAGACCGGTCCTCTCTCGCCTATTGATGCGTTTGTTTAAGGTGTGGTCCGCTCAGCGGTGTCCTCCCTGCTCCAGGTGACTCCCCCCATGCCGCCCTGCCCGACGCCCTCGCTGGCATCCTCCACGAGCAGGCCTTACACCGCCTCCGTGCCCCATGCCTTGCGCACGGTTCCGAAAGAGTTTCTTGATCCGCCGTCGGCCCTCAACCCCACGGTGGCCCTCTTTCTGGGTGGCTATGCCCTGGCCGGGCTCTCCATCTGGGGCTGGTTCGGCGCCGGGTGGCCCCTGCCCGTCCTGCTGGCCCTCGGATTTCTGGCCCTCCATCTGGAGGGCACCGTGATCCACGACGCCTGCCACAACGCCGCCCACCCGAACCGTTTCTGGAACGCGGTCATGGGCCATGGCGCGGCGCTGCTGCTCGGCTTCAGCTTTCCGGTGTTCACGCGGGTGCATCTTCAGCATCACGCCCACGTCAACGATCCCGAGCACGATCCCGATCACATCGTCAGCACTTTCGGCCCGCTCTGGCTGATTGCGCCGCGGTTTTTCTATCACGAAGTCTTCTTTTTCCAGCGCGCCCTCTGGAGAGGCAATGAATTGTTTGCCTGGGGACTGGAGCGCGCCACCTTTTTCTTGATCATTCTGGCGGCGATTCGCTTCGACTTTCTCCCCTTCATCTTCAACTGCTGGTTTGCCCCGGCCCTGATGGTGGGTGTCACCCTGGGACTGTTCTTCGACTACTTGCCCCATCGCCCTTTTCAATCCCGCAGCCGCTGGCATAACGCGCGCGTCTACCCCAGTCGGCTGATGAATTGGTTGATCATGGGGCAGAACTACCACCTCGTTCACCATCTTTGGCCCTCCATCCCCTGGTTTGAATATCGACCGGCCTACCTCGCCACCCGCCACCTGCTGGACGCCAAAGGGTCACCCCAACGGCTCGGTCTGTTCGAAAGTCGCGCCGATGCCCTCAACTTCCTCTACGACATCCTCCTGGGCGTGCGCAGCCACAAGCGGCGCCGCAGCCGGCTCAGGCCTCTGGCGGCCCTGATGCCGACCCGCCATTCACGTCGGCGCATCCTCGAATTGCTTCATCGCACCGCCGTGTCTCCCCTGAGGCCCACGGTCGATCGCCCGTCCCCATCCCTGCATCCGGATCTGCCCCCGCCGCACTGACGCCGCTGCCGGCTCAGCCGGCGTCGTTGAGGATTCGCGGCACCCGATAGAACTCTCCCTCCCGCTGGGGAGCCAGGTTGAGCAGGTCTTCGCGCACCTCCGTGGATTCCACCACGTCGGGGCGGGTCACGTTCACCACCTCCACGGCGCGCGTGGTGGGGGGCACGCCGGTGGTGTCCACCTGCTGCAGGTGGCCCACGTAATCGAGAATCCGCTCCAGTTGGGCGGTGTAGAGCGCGATCTGGTCCTCAGGGAGGTCCAGTCGGGCCAGCTCGGCCACCTTGCGCACGTCAGCAGCGGTGATACGCCCCATGGCCAGCGTTCAGGAAAGGAAGGTGCGCAGATCCTCGCTCAGGGCGGTGGCCGCCAGGTCGAGGAAACGCTCGCCGTGCTCGGGCCGAGCCAGAAACGGATCCGATCCCATGCGCCCGTCGGGGTGGCGCTGACGGAAATCCGCCGGGCCATGGATCGGCCCGGCGGGGGCGGGGTCCGGAAGGGGACGCTGCTGGGCCTGGAGGGTCGGCTCCAGATGCAGGGTGAGGGCGATTTCGCTGGGGGTGGCGTGATGGCCCTCCCGGTCGCCATAGAGCCGCTGCGCCTCCCGCATCACCGGACCGGCCATGAACCAGTTGGCCAGCTGACAACGGAGGCGGGGGGCCACGGGCAGCCCCTGAGCCGCGGCCGAGCTGTGGGCCTGGGCAAAGGCGCCGCGGGCGGTGGCGATGTTCCCCCCATGCCCATTGATCACGAAGATCCGCTCAAAGCCATGGCGGGCCAGGGAGAGCACCACGTCGTGGAGCACCGCCAGAAGCGTCGTCGGCTGAAGGCTGACCGTGCCCGGGAAGCCGAGATGATGCTCCGCCATGCCATAGGCCTGAGCGGGGGCCACGAGCACACCGGTGCGGCGACCCACCTCCAGGGCGACGGCTTCGGCGGTGAGGGCATCGGTGCCGATGGCGCCGGTGGGGCCATGCTGCTCGGTGGAGCCCAGGGGAAGGATGATGCCCTTGCAGGTGGTCAGGTAGGCCTCCACCTCGGGCCAGCTGCGCAGCTGGAGGCGGATCGCTTCGGCGTCCGCCGGTCGGTCGTTCGAAGGGGATGTCATCACGGACACGGAAAGGGTGGTGAAGCTGCCTAAGATCCCAGCAGTCGCGGCAGCGGCATGTTGCACCGCAAGCTTGCTCAATACTGTGTCGAACAGCGGCCGGTCTGGGTGTTTCTGAAAGATCAGCAATGCTGGCTGGAGGACGCCACCGTGGTGGATGTGGATGCCGACCTGGTCACCTTCCGCTACGAGGAGGAGGACGAAGAGGCCGAGGAGCGGATGAGCTGGGAGGTGTGCGTGCGGCTGGATTCCATCGGCGCCGTGAGCACGAAGCTGGCGACCGTCAGCCGGGTGACCGCCGTCGAAGACCTGGCCACCACAGGCGACTGCCCCGAAGCCGAGCGGCTGGGCCTGCCCTGAACCTCAGCCGCGCCGGGACGCTTCAGTGGGCGGTGCCGTTGCCGTCGTAGTCGTCGCTGTCGTAGAAGCCGCCTTTGGTGCCGAAGAACAGGGTGCTCAGGCAGAACAGGCCACTGCCGACCAGCAAGACGGAGGCGAGGGTGAGGCCATCATTCATGGCGGACGCGTCGGAGTTTCACTCCTGCATTGTGGTGGAGTCGGCCTGTTGACGGAGCCGGCTGTGGCGCTTGCCACACGCGTCGTTCCACCCCCCCTGGTCCATGGAGTCCTCCCCCCCCGGCGTCCTCACCCATCTCGACAGCCGCGGCGCCGCCCGCATGGTGGATGTGGCCGATCGGCCGGCCACCGCCCGCTCCGCCACCGCGGAGGGCTTCCTCTCCATGGCGCCGACCACCCTGGCGCTGGTGCGGGACGGCCAGGCGCCCAAGGGGGATGTGCTCGCCGTGGCGCGGGTGGCGGCGATCCAGGGGGCCAAGCGCACCGCCGACCTGATCCCCCTTTGCCACCCCTTGCCCCTGGCCGGGGTGTCTGTGGAGATCGAACCGGCCCCGGAGGGCTCGGGCCTGCGCCTGCGGGCTCGGGTGCGCACCACGGCCGCCACCGGGGTGGAGATGGAAGCCCTCACGGCCGTGCAGGTGGGCCTGCTCACCCTCTACGACATGCTCAAGGCCGTGGATCCCGCGATGACGATCGGCCCCGTGCGACTGCTGGAAAAGGAGGGCGGCCGGAACGGCCCCTGGCGTCACCCTGACGCGATCATGACCCCATGAGACGTCCGCGCCCTTCGCAGCATGGCTGAACCCTTCCCCCGCGAGGGGCTGCCCCTGGACGCGGCGCGGGCGCGGGTGCTGGCGGCGCTCACCCCCCTGGCGGGCAGCGAGCGCCTTCCCCTCAGCCGCTGCCTGGGCCGAGTGAGCGCGGAACCCTGCCAGGCGCCGGAGGCGGTTCCGGGCTTTCGCGCCGCCATCCTGGACGGCTATGCCATCGCGGACCCCACCCCTCCCCCGCCGGGAACGCGGTGGCGGGTGGTGGGCCGCTCCGCTCCGGGCGCCCCCTTCGACGGCGCGCTGCGGGCCGACCAGGCCATCCGCATCCTCACCGGCGCTCCCCTGCCGGAGGAGGCGGGCCGGGTGCTGCCGCAGGAGCTGGTGGAGCGGGATGGCGACGCCTTGCGCCTGAACGCGGAGGCGGGCCCCAACCCCTGGATCCGCGGCGCCTCGGAGGAGGCCGCCGCCGGGCAGGAGCTGCTGGCGGCCGGAACCCGCCTGGGACCGGCGGATCTCGCCCGGGTGGCCGGCTGCGGCGTGCCCTCCCTGGTGGTGCGTCCCCAACCGCGACTGGGACTCCTGATCAGCGGCGATGAACTGGTGCCCGCCGGCCAACCCCGCGGACCTGGCGCCATCTGGGAGAGCAACGGCACCCTTCTGGAGGCGCTCCTGGCCCGGCTGGGTCAGCCGGTGGCGGAGCGCCGGCTGGTGCCGGATCAGCCCAAAGCGCTGGGCCAGGCCCTGGAGGCCCTGGCGGAACGCTGCGACGTGGTCGTCAGCACCGGGGGCGTGTCCGCGGGCGATGCCGACTGGATCCGGCCTCTGGTGGAGGAGCGGGGGGAGGTGGCGTTCTGGAAGCTGTTCCTCAAGCCTGGCCGGCCCTTCGCCTTCGGGCGGCTCGGCGGTCGCCCCTTCTTCGGACTCCCGGGCAACCCCGTGGCGGCGGCCGTCACGGCCCTGCAGTTGGTCTGGCCCGCATTGCAGGCCCTGGAGGGCGCGACCCCGGAACCCCTGCCCCGGCTGCGGGTGCGCCTGGCCACGCCCCTGCGGCGCGGCGCGGGCCGCCCCGAGCTGGCCCGCGCCCAGATGCGGGTGGGCCCGGAGGGGGAGCTGCTGGCGCGGGTGGAGGGCAGTCAGGCCTCCTCGCGCATCGGCTCCCTGCAGGGGGCGGATCTGTTGCTGGAGATTCCGGCGGAGCTGGGCGACCTGGAGGCGGGCCAGCGGCTCTGGGCCCAGTTGCTGCGGATGCCGATCTTCTGATCCCCGCGCAAGGCCCTGGCGCCCGCCGCCGCCGGCCACGGCTCAGCGCAGCGGTTCCCGCAGGGGCGTGTTGCCCGCCACCCAGGCGCCTTGGCCCGCGCTCCACTCCCGCTTCCAGAAGGGCGCTTCGTGCTTCAGGGCTTCCAACACCTCCTGGCAGCAGCGTTGCGCCGGCCCGCGCCGGTCGGCCAGCACCGCCACCACCACAATCGCCTCCCCCGGCGCCACCAGCCCCACCCGATGGCCCACGCCCACGACCCCGACCCCGTGGCGCTGCGCGGTCGCGGCCGCCAAGCGCGCCAGCTCGGCCTCCGTCATCCCCGGATAGTGCTCCAACTCCAGCCGGTCGAGCGGCAGACCCGCGTCCGTGGTGCCCCGCGCCCGTCCGATGAACACGCTGGTCGCCGCCGGAGCCGCGCCGGACGCGCGCTCCGCCTGCCGCTGCCAGTCCTCCAGCAGCGGCCCGGGCGCCAGCGCCTCCGGATGCAGGCTCACCAGGATCAACGCCGGGGCGCGGGATGCCATGGCCACTCAGCCTCCGGTGATCGGAGGGAGAAACGCCAGCTCATCCCCGGGTTGGAGCGGGGTGTCGGGGGAAGCGAAACGCTGATTGATCGCCACCCGCACGCCGGGCGGCAGGGCGGGGGGAAGACCGGTGGCGGGCAAGGCCAGGTCTGGCCAGAGGCGGCGGGGGGTGCAGGGCGCGCGCGCAAAGCCCTCGGGCAAAACAACCTCCCGCTCGCTCCACCCCGCAGACTCCCTCAGGGCGGCAAACAGGCGCACGCGCACCGCGGGCAGGGCTTGGGAGGCGGGCTGGGATTCGGACGCGGGGGGGCGGGAGGGCACTGGGGTTCGGCAGGGATCAGCGCGACTCTTGGGCGGGCGTCAGCGGGGGCAGCAGTCCGCGCTTCTGGAGGGGAGCCAGCGTGGTGAAGCGCAGGCCATGATCCGACGGTTCCAAGGTTCCATTGCCCCGCAGCTTGTTGATCAGCGTGGAGGCGGTTCCCCTGGAGAGGCCGGAGATCACGGCGATCTCCTGTTGGGGAATGGCCGGGATGGGCTGGAAGGGATCATCCTTGGGTCCATTCAGGCGGGCCAGCACGGACAAGGTGGCCAACAACCGGGTGGTGGCATCCTCGTTCATCAACATCAGGCGCTCCCCGAGGGAACACAGCCGATGGGCCTGCAGACACGCGATGACGCGCACAAAGGCCGGGCTGCTGTCCATGGCCTCCTGAAGCGCGCGATGGCGGAGCTTCCAGAAGGTTATGGGTGTCAGCGAGATCACATCCACCGTCCGCAGGGACAGCGTGGTGAAGACGGCAAGATCACCGATGAGTGACCCCGGTCCCATCAACGAAACAACCGTCTCCTCGCCTTGCTGACTGAGACTGCGCGCCTTGGCGATTCCGGAATGGACCAGATAAACATCCTCGCCCCAATCGGAAGCGAACATCAGGTGGTGGTTGGCCGGCACCGAAACAACCCGATGATCATGCAGGAGTTTCTCCCTCAGGTCAGGGGTGATGACGTCAAGAATCCGGTACCCACTGGCCATGGGCATGGCGGGCGCATAAGCGACCATTATAAAGGGCGCAACCGTGGGGGTGAGACCGTCAGGCAGGACGGGAACCAAAGCAAACGGACACAAGATCCTTGTCTTCCGCGGGGCACTGGGCAATCGCGCCAGGGGAGTGGCCGACGGCAGCCCCGAAACGAAGATCAGATCTTCAGGGACAAGTCCTTCATCAAAGACTGGGCCTCCTCGTGGTCTGGGCAAGGAATCCAGGAAATTCGCTTGTAGTGGTCCGCGATCAAGGCACGCGCCGCCTCCAGGTCACCCTGGCGCTGCAGCAAACGCGCCAAAGGGAAGGCCGCGCGGATCCCCGGCAACCAGGATCCCTGGACGCGGGCGAGATTGAGGGCCTCTCGATAGCACTGGGCTGCCACCAGAGAGACGGGTTCTGAAGACAGGGCTGCATGCAATTCGCCCTTCAGCCTCAAGGTATCCACCAGGAAGAACCGCTCCTGCGTCAGGGAAGCGATGCCTTCGGCCTCCCCAAGAACCACCAGAGACTCCCTGGCACGACCAAAGCGCCTGAGCAGCTCCGCGTGAAGGTTGAGGAACCAGGGGACGCCAATCAGAGCGCCACTGCCTCGATAAGCGGAGATATAGGCCTGCAATTCATCCAGAGAGGAGGGTTCATTGCGAAAATAACCCTTCGTCCAGCAGGTCAAGATCCGCGCCAGCAGAGACCAATAAGCAAAACCATTGTCGTCGGCATAAGCCATATTGATCTGGTGTTGCTCATCCGCCTGGCTGAATTCAGACAGACAGAACAGAACATGAGCCAACATGCCGCGGGATTGGGCGATGGCCACAGGGATTCCACTGTCAAGGGCGACCTCCAGCCCCTTGTAAGCGTGATGGATCGCTAAACGCAGGTGGCCAGCGAATAGCGCATTCAGAGCATAATAGGAATGACAGATTCCCGGAGAATAGCCGGAATATTGAATCGTTGTTGCCGATGCGGGCTTATCCGTGATTTCCAAACCCTTTTGATAGAACTTCGCCCCCTTTTCCAACTCGCCGCGATAGGAGTAGGACAGACCGCTGAGGATGAGATGCTCCAAAGCAAAAGCGGCATCCCCCTGGGCATATTGCTTAAGACGGTCCGCAATCCTAGCCGCTTCAGGATAGTTCGCTTTAACGATATTAAAAATCCCATAACCACGCAGAGCAGCAAGCAGGCTTTCCGCTTCTTTGGCCTCCTCACTATGTTCCACCGCATTCTCATAGGCCGTTCTAACATCTTCGGCGGCATAGCCAAGCGTGACCTGCAGGGAGACCCCAAGGGACAACCAGAGCTGGGCACGACAGGTTGACTTCGATTGAAGACTCCGGCTTTTCTCCAGACGTTTCAAACAAAGCTTGAGATAGTTTTGAGCCTCCTGATGGGCGGAGCGCTGGATGGCGGATTCTCCGGCCAAGCGCAAATGCTCAACCGCTTTGCCATCGTTGGAAGAGTTGAGATAATGGTGGGCAAGCTCAGGAAGAATCTCGCTCGTCACCTCGCTGACTTCGAATTGAATCGTATCGCCTATATGCTCATGAAGCGCGGCCCGCTGATCGCGAAGCAAGGATGAATAGGCCACCTCTTGAATCAAGACATGGCCAAATTGAACATGGATATCATCCTCATGATTGGGATTGACAACAAAGCCAAGATCCTCCAAATCAGACAGAACCTTCAAGACTCCAGCCTCATCATCCGCGACCAGTCTCACAAGCAATGGTATGCGGCAACGAATGCCAGCGACAGCTAAAATCTGCAGGATGTTTTTTTCCTTTTTAGATAACCGATCAATTCGATCGGAGATAGCCATCTTAATCGTTGATGGCATGACAAGTGAATCGACATCAAAAGACTGCTTATCTGGCAAGAGGGAGTTGACGAATTGGGGCGAACGAACGATTTCTTCGATAAAGAAGGGATTGCCTTGGGTTTTGTCATGGATTTCTCCAACCAGAGCATCCCCAATGGCTTGACCGGGAACCAGACTCTCAATCAATTCGCGCGTAGCGCTGAACTCAAGATTGCTCAGCTGCAGAATCGACGCCTGATTCGATCGCCAGGCAGAGCCGAGCCCCTCTGGGCGCGTTGTACATAAAAGGAAGATTGGATGGTCATGCGTGATCGACAAAATCGCATCGACAAGCGATGAAGATTGCTGATCCAACCAGTGAAGATCCTCAATAATCACCACCAATGGTTGGAGTTTAGCCTGCAGAATCAGGAGACGAAGTAGCAAAGAAATGTACTTGCGCTTGCGCACCGTTGGATCCGCATTCGCTGGCACGACCAAACCGGGATCCAGATCCAGAAATTGAAACAGCGTTGGCAGTTCGTCCAGAAGATCAGGATCCAGCGATTCGATGGCGGCCTCGATCTTCCGCTTGGCCTCAAGGCTTGACAGGCCCGACGAAAGTCCCAACAGGTTTCTGGTCAGCTGAACAACGGAATACCATGGAGAAGACTGCAGATGAGAGATGCAGAAGGCCTCGAGAATACGAAAGTTATCTTGCAGACTTTTGGTGACTTCATGCAGGAGACGGGATTTACCTCCTCCGGCTTCAGAAACAAGAATCATGGCGGTGCCAGAACCGCATGCAAAGCGTTGGATAGAGACCATGAGGGTTTGCAACTCCCTCTCTCTGCCAACAAGGGGACTCAATCCACGCTTCATGGAAATCTGCAAGTTTCGAAAGACATCCGAGGGCTTCAGCACCTCATAAGCCTTCACGGGCTCGGGTATTCCCTTGAGGACAAGGTCCTTCGATGGAGTGAAGTTGAAATAGTCTTTCACTAACGCATAGGTGCTCTCACCAATCAAGACCGTGCCCGGCTCTGCAACCTCCTGCAATCGGGACGCTTGGTTCACGGTTTGGCCAATTGGCAAGTGCCGCATGACACGACCTACCTGCAGAGCGCGCCAAATGATATCCCCTGTATCGATACCAATGCGCAGTTGAATATCTGCCAGCAAGGGCTCTGATCCATTCTGACTGGCCATACTGTCCTGGATCTCCAAGGCCGCATTCACAGCGGCATGAGGGTGGCCATCCAGAGAGCGCGGCGCGCCAAAGAGGGCAAAAACCCCATCGCCCACCGTATCAATCACAGTCCCCTCGTGGCGTCTGATCAGAGAGCTGATGCGCAGGATGACGGTATCAAAAATCCGGCGCCCTTCCTCAATATCCCGCTCGCTGAGCAGGGCCACGGAGCCTTTGATATCGGCAAAGAGGGCCGTGACAAACTTGCGCTCATCCAGTTGGTCAAACAAGGCCTGATCACCCTTCTCCTTGAGAAAGCCACCACAACGTTCACAGACCACCTGCCCAGGTGCATTGAGACCACCACAAGCAGGGCAGGGAGTTGTGCGCAGCCCCGTCCCGCACTGGGAACAGAAATTGTGATCAACAGGGTTGACCGTTCCGCAAACGGCACAGGGCATCACAGACAACATGATCAACTGTTTGGATTACTTGACAAGAATCGGAAGCAAGTCAGGATTGCGCGCCAGGCCAGGGCAACTGGCGGCGATTTTAACAAACAGCGGTGATACAATTCACGCAGTTGACAACGTTCTGGCATGAACTCTGCGATCGAAGAACTGATGAATAACTATCAATCAGTGTTTCAGCATTGGCTGACTCTTTCCCAATCGCTTATCCCGCCAGGCCATGCAAGCACCCGCACCCCGGAAGGCGAAGAGGCCACCGATGTCGCGGCAATCTCCCGAGCCATGCTGCAAGCACTGACCGCCGCAGCCTCCAGCTCACTAAGCTACAGTTATTCAATTCAGTCTATTCTTTACAAGCATCAGGCCTCTTTGCTCTCACTCAACTATGCAGATGCGGACGCAAGACACCGGCACGCCCTGTTGATTGATGACATCCGCAGCTTTCTAAGGGAGATCGGCGATACGGCATCTCGCGAAGCGAGAAGTTTTCAGCACCAGCTGGCCTTGATCACAGAACAGCTGGCTCAGGCCGAGGCCCACCACCATAAAGAGGGCCACAACAGACCGCCGCTCTAAGCGAGGAGCACACTGACATCATTTCCCCTGAAGCATACTCATCGAAGCAATGACCTTATCGTTTGTTCACAACCTGGATTTGCATCACGAAGTCTCTCTGGTGGAAACCCAGATCGCGGAGTGGGTGGAGAGCTGCGACAAGGAAATGATCCCAGAATTGCGCTGGCAATTCATGTCAGGTTCGAAGTATTTCCGTCCCTTAACCATATTTTCCACCTACAGGTCTCTCGTACCTGGATTGCCCATACCCGATTGGCTGATCCGCTGCGCTGTGGTCATCGAGCTCTTCCATAACATGACCTTGGTCATCGATGACATTCTGGATAAATCTCCTGAGCGTCGAGGCCGGGCAACATTACACCACAAGTTTGGCGAATTGGATGCCCTCATGGCCTCGGGCTACATGGTGGCTGAAGGTTATAGAATACTGGGAACAGATGCACAAGCGATCCAACTATTTTCGGAATTGATGAAAAGGCTCGGGGTCGCTGAATGTATGCAATGGCGGTTGCGAAGGCGGGTTTTAGGCGTTGAAGATTGGCGGCATATCGCAGCTGAGGACACGGGTTCAATGTTCGAGATCTGTGCATGTTTGGCCGATCGTACCGGGCGCCTGCGCACCTTTGGGGGGTTGATTGGACTTCTTTATCATGGCTGCGACGACGTTGGTGATGTCCGTGGCAGTGCGGCGCTCGGAGGCGGAGGAGTTGAGGATTTGAGGGATGGCATTCTCACCCTGCCTGCAGCGTTAGCCATTCGTGATCCGGAGATTGGCAAGCTCTTCAGCAACGACCATCCCACGCATGAGGATCTTCAACATCTTGCCAACGCCTTCCAAAAACAACTGCCTGAAGCCGAAAAGTATCTGGATCAGGTCGTCAGCCAGGCCCGAAAGGAAGCGGAACTGTTCGCCAACGATCCCGAACCTCTGTATGCCTTGATAGCGGAAACCCGCAAACTCAGCGGCGGCTGAAGATGGACCAGACCAGCTCCGACGACATGATCATGCTCTGGGTGGCGAGGGACGTCATGGTGGTCATGGCGTCCTGAGTGGCACCAAGACACATCGCGGCTTGACGGGGCCAGTAGCCCAGCATTTGCGGCAAGAGCTCCTGCTTCAACACCGTGGGATCCCGTTGGCTGCGGCTGACTGTCTGCAGACAGAGATTAAAATCTGAGCAACTTTTTGCCAGCACGGCATAGGGCATCAACATCAACTTGGACGACGTAATCCAAGCTTTTGGATATGAACTGTGGCGTTGCAGCCTCAGCTGCTTTTCGTTGTGCCTGTGGGAGGGCTTGAGTCCCAGGCCAGGCTCCAGCTGCAAAGCGGCACGAATTCCACTCTCCACAGCGGCCTCAACAGTGGACATGACCACATCTTGACTGCAGAAATCACCGGCAAAAGCAAGATTATCAACGATTGGCCGAGACTTGGCGGGGTTCAGATAGGTTGTCTTGACGGGATTGCGAGCACTTTCAACATCGTTCAGGAATAAGCGATGGTTCTTGTTAGAGCGGAAGAAACACCATTCAATTTCACGCTCATGAATAGGGAGATATTTACGAGCTTCGTCGAGCAGCAACTGAATTGTTTTCTCCTCCAAGTAGCCTGGCTCCACAGATGTGCTCGCCTCGCCGCTCACCAGTGGATCCAACTTCGCTGGTGGGGTGCGGAAAAAGGGAAGTTCTCCATAATCCGACGCCGCCAAAGCAATCACCATGCCAATCGGATCAGACGTGGAAAATAAGTTCGGGTTAGAAGTCTTAAACTCTCTCGTGATCTCAACAAGAGTCAGTGCATAGCTGGAGTCTGTCAGTCCAACATAACAATCTGGAGGGATCAGGGAGATGATCTCGGCTCCTTTTTCAAAGGCGACATAGAGGACTGGTATGGGCTCAGCGCTGAAGGTTTTTGTCGTCGCCAATTCAGGGATCGCCTCCACAATGGCCGGTCGCACAGGGCTGGAAGAAGCTGGAGGATCGCCAGCAGCCCGCGTGCGCAAGGGGTCTTCGTTGGGTGCTGTCTCCTCCTCGCTCACACCCTCCGATGCGGCAGGAGACGCTGCCTGAGCAGAGGCGGCTCCAAGGCGAACATCCGTCAGGATGCCAAATCTATTCGAACAGAGTGTCAGCTTCGAGTCGGAAGCCCAATCCCGAAGGCGGCTGGAGACAGGGAAAGATGTTTGCACAAGCGCCGAGAGCGTCTCGGGAGGCACGGCAAAGACGTACGCAGATGAAGAGATCCGTTGCGGCGTCTTCGGCACCGGCTTGAACTTGCGGTTCTCGCTGAAGTTTTCGATGACCAAAAGTTGTTCAACGCTGGTTTTTTCCGCATTCAATGAAGCGGCGACAACAGGGGTATCAAAGCAGAACTTGACATCATACTTGGTCTGTAAATGATGAATCAGCGGCAGAATGATGCTCGTGTAGGCGTCGCCGGAGTTCAAGACCCAGGCGGTCGGCGTTGGCCGCCTGAATTGAAACTGAAAGAAACGTTGGCAGGCATAAACCGAGGATTCATCCGCATCCAGGGACCAGATGTAGAGAATCACCATTTGATAGAACCGGGTGACGTGCTTGGAGCCGTAGAAGCGTGTATTCAAGAAGTCATTCAATGTAGCAACATTGAGATCATCTTTATCGGTGAAATCATCGGCCAGCAGACCAAGGGCGGCATAGGCCGCAAGAAACATATCTGGAGCGGGAATGATGCCGGAAAAAAGATTCGACAAAACGCTCGACAGCGCGCCATTATTTCGCAGCGTCTTATAAGCGGGGCGAAGGCGGGCTTCTGTCGCGTCAGGCTTGTCCAAGAATTTAAAGTCTGACATCATTCTCCAGGTCTCCCGATCGCCTTTGCCCCTGCCAATCGCCTCCATGAGTTGCCAGAAGTTGACATACCAATCCCCAAACATATGGGGATAGACTTCGAAAACATCATGCACGCCTGCTGAACGTCGGCGGCGTGCCTGCGAGAGGGTGGCGCCAAGATTGCCGCCCGCCGTTTTCTCCTTCTCGTAGACCGTCACCTGAAAGCCCCGTTGGGCCAACACAAAGGCAGCGGACAATCCAGCGATGCCGGCCCCGACCACAACGGCAGACGGCTTGGAGGATGCGGTCATGACAGGGCGTGACGGTGAGAAGGCTGACATCAAGAAGGACCCCGAAGGCCCAGCGCGTGCCAGCTGGAGAAAGCTTCACGCTTCATTGCCAACAGGTTAGGCACAGGCCCACCCAGGCGACACCCCCGTGCCCAACCCTGGTGCCGCGGGGACGGGAGAATGGTGGTCCCTGCCACCCTGAACGCGTGTCCTTGGCCATTGCCCTGCTCACGGTGTCGGATACGCGCACCCTGGCGGATGACCATTCCGGCGAAGCCCTGCGACAGCGGCTGGAGGCGGAGGGGCACCGGCTGCGGGAGCGGGTGATCGTGCCGGATGATCGCTATCGCATTCGGGCGGAACTGAGCCGCTGGATCGCGGATCCGACGGTGCAGGTGGTGATCAGCAGCGGGGGCACGGGGCTGGCGGGGCGGGATGGCACCCCGGAGGCGGTGGCGCCCCTGCTCGACAAGGTGATCGAGGGATTCGGCGAGTTGTTTCGCGTGCTGTCGTTCGAAACGATCGGCACCAGCACCCTGCAGAGCCGCTGCCTGGCCGGCGTCGCCAATGGCACGCTGGTGTTTGTGCTGCCGGGATCGCGCGATGCGGTGGAAACCGCCTGGGATCGCTTGATCCGCGCCCAGCTGGACGTCAGCACCCGCCCCTGCAACCTGGTGCAACTGCTGCCGCGCCTGCGGGAATCGCCGGATCAGCCGGCAAGAGGAGGGTCCGACCTCAACGCAAGTCCGGAGGCTCGATTCTGAATCCCAGGGGCGGGGCAAGAGCTCCCGGATCGGGACCACGGCGGGGAGCAGAGGGGCGATGGCGGGCGGGAAGGCAGCGGCGACGCTCCGAAAGCTTGACATGGCGCACCCTGAGCGCTAGGCAAGACAAGGAAAAAAACCCGACCCTTAATGCTCAGACGCACGCTGAAAAGACTGACTCACAAAACAAACCCTCTCCAAGATCGCTGGAAGTACTTCCAAGACAATGATGGCGCATCACTGGCGGCCAGATCATTGATTCAAGGGGTTCCAAATGAAAAGCTCAGGGACATCGCCTACCTCGAAAACGAATTGATTCCCGCCTTAGGACTAAACAATGAGAACCTGCATGAACAGCCGCAAGAACTCTCCTCTTTCATGGGTACAGGCCTGCACGTCTTTCAATATCCAAACCAACTATCACGCTATTTGACCTGGCTCGCTGATCACGCCGGGGAGACCACAAGCTATGTCGAGATCGGATCGCGCTGGGGAGGGACTTTTATTGTTGTCTGCGAGTGGCTGCGACGCATAGGCGCACCGTTGACCTCGGCAATTGCCATCGATCCAATTGGCGAGACCCCCATGATCAAACGATACGGAAAGACGTTGCTTGAACAGGGCATCGCTTATCAGTTTGTCCAAGATTTTTCCACGAGCCACAATGTGCAATCGATGTTTGCGGAAAGGCGTCCTGATTTCGTCTTCATCGATGGCGACCACAGCATGAAAGGAGCACTTGCGGATCACATGCTGGCGCGACAATACGCCAAGATCATCGTGCATCACGACATCTTCTCTGATGCATGTCCAGAAACAACAGCGCTCTGGAAGGCTCTGAAGGAGCTGGAAACAGGAGAATTCACCGCTGCGGAATTCATCGAGCAATACCCTTCGGTGAAAGGATCTTTTTTGGGCATTGGCGCCATGCAGAGGATCAACAGCGCTGCTTCAAGGTAGTGCTCCCTCAACCTGCCGCAGACAGCCAGGCCAGGTTGGCGTGGTGACCCGGGGCACGCGGCGCCTGCATCAGCGGGTCCCATCCCAAACCAAGGCGTTGACGGGAGGGGAATCTCCACCAGCCCTCCCTACACTCACGCCCACGCTGACCCTGCCCATGGCTGACTTTTCCCCGCGACGACGGCGCCTGCTCGGGGCCGCCGCCGTGGCCACCACCGCCAGCGCCCTGGCCGCCTGCCGCATCCGGCGCGCCGATGATGTGAAGGCGGGGGCGGCGCTGCCTCTGGTGCGCTGGCGCATGGCCACCAGCTGGCCCCACTCCCTCGACACGATCTTCGGCGGGGCGGAAACGATCAGCCGCCGGGTGCGGGAGATGAGCGACGGTCGCTTCCTGATTCAACCGTTCGCCGCCGGGGAGCTGGTGCCGGGGCTGGAGGTGTTGGAGGCGGTGCAGAACGGCTCCGTGGAGAGCGGCCACACCGCCAGCTACTACTACCTCGGCAAAAACCCCGCCCTGGCCTTCGGCACCGCCGTGCCTTTCGGTCTCACGGCCCAGCAGCAGAACGCCTGGTTGGAGGCGGGAGGCGGACTGGACGCCATCAACGCGCTCTACGCCGACTTCGGCGTGCGCAGCTTTCCGGCGGGCAACACCGGCGCCCAGATGGGCGGATGGTTCAAGCGCCCCCTGGCGGGACTGGCCTCTCTTCAAGGCCTGAAGATGCGCATCCCTGGCCTCGGCGGCAAGGTGATGGCCGCTTTGGGGGTGAACGTGCAGGTGCTGCCGGGGGGGGAGCGGGGCGCCATCGACGCCGCCGAATGGACCGGTCCCTACGACGATGAGAAGCTTGGCTTGAACAGAGCCGCCCGCTATTACTACTACCCCGGCTGGTGGGAACCGGGTCCCACCCTCACGGCCCTGGTGAATCTCCAGGCTTGGCGCCGGCTGCCCGCGGAGTATCAGGCCATGTTCCAGGCGGCCTGCCAGGAGGCCAACGGCCTGATGCTGAGCCGTTATGACGCCCTCAACGCCAGCGTCCTGCAACGTCTGATCAAGGGCGGCACCCAGCTGGAGTTCTACGGCGACGCCATCCTGCGAGCCGCCCGGGAGGCCACCGACCAGATCCTCGCCGACAACGCCAAGGACGCCACCTTCCGCAAGGTCTACGACCAGTGGCAAGGGTTCCGCCGCGATGTCTTCGCCTGGAATCGGGTGAACGAGTTCTCCTACGCCCGCTTCGCCTTCGGCGACAGCAAGGAGGCGTCATGAGCGACCGCTGGCTGCGTCTGGCCGACCGCATCGACGCCATCAATCGCCTGGCGGCGCGGCTCGGTCGCTGGGCCCTGCTGCTGATGCTCGCCCTCGGCACCTGGAACGTGGTGGGGCGCTACGCGGGCCTGGCCGTGGGGCGCAACCTCAGCTCCAATGCCCTGATCGAAGGGCAGTGGTATCTGTTCGACATGATGTTTCTGTTGGCAATGGGCTATGCCCTCCAGCGGGACGACCACGTGCGCGTGGATGTGCTCCAAAGCCGCTGGAATCCGCGGCGCCAGGCGCGCGTGGAATTGGCGGGCACCCTGGGCTTGCTGCTGCCGTTCGTGTTGGTGGTGTTGATCGCCTCGGTGGAGCCCACCCTGAGTTCCTGGAGGCTGGGGGAGATGTCGCCCGATCCGGGCGGCTTGCCGCGCTACTGGGTGAAGAGCCTGATCCCCCTGGGCTTTCTGCTGCTGGGGCTGCAGGGGGTGGCGCAAGCCATCCGCCTGCTTCACGGCCCGCGGCTGTCGGTTCACGATCACGGCGGAGAGGGTTGAGCCATGGAGATCGAACTTCTCGGTTGGGTGATCAGCGTCGAGCCGGGTGAAATCCTGGGACCCGGCATGTTTCTTGGCCTGGTGGTGGCCCTGCTGAGCGGCTACCCGGTGGCCTTCGGCCTCGGCGGCGTGGCGGTGGTGTTCGCCGCGCTGGCGATGGCCCTGGGGGTGATCGACGCCTCCTTTCTGGCGGCCCTGCCCCAGCGGATCTTCGGGATCATGGGCAACGTCACCCTGCTGGCGATCCCGGCCTTCGTGTTCATGGGGGCGATGCTGGAGCAATCGGGCATCGCCGAACGTCTCCTGGAAACCATGGGGCGGCTGATGGGCCGCCTGCGGGGGGGCCTGGCCCTGGCGGTGGTGCTCGTCGGCACGGTGCTGGCCGCCACCACGGGGGTGATCGCCGCCACGGTGACGACGATGGGGCTGATCTCCCTGCCCGCCATGCTGCGGGCGGGCTATGACAAGTCGCTGGCGTCGGGGGTGATCGCCGCCTCCGGCACCCTCGGTCAGATCATCCCCCCATCGATCGTGCTCGTCGTGCTGGGCGACCAGCTGGGGGTGCCGGTGGGGGAGCTGTTCCTGGGGTCGGTGATTCCGGGCCTGCTGATGAGCGGCGCCTTCGCGCTGTATGTGGTGGTGATCAGCGCCCTGCGCCCCGAGCTGGCACCACCCCTGGACACCACAGGCCTGCCGCCGCTGACGGCGGGCGGGCTGGTGAAGGTGCTGGCGGCGCCTCTGGGGCTGATCCTGCTCGTGCTCGGCAGCATCTTCTTCGGCATCGCCACCCCCACCGAAGCGGGGGTGCTGGGAGCCGTGGGGGCCATGGCGCTCGCGGCCAGCCAGGGGGGCTTCAGCCGGGCGGCGCTGCGGGAGGTGAGCGATTCCACCCTGCGCACCACGGCGATGGTGCTCGCCATCCTGATCGGCTCCACCGCCTTCAGCCTGGTGTTCCGGGGCGTGGGCGGCGATGTGCTGATCAGCGATCTGCTGCTCCATCTGCCGGGGGGGCGGACGGGCTTTCTGGCGGTGAGCATGCTCGTGATCTTCGCCCTCGGCTTCTTCATCGACTTCTTCGAGATCGCCTTCATCGTCGTGCCGCTGCTGCTGCCCACCGCCCGCCAGCTGCTCGGTCCCGAGGGGTTGTTGTGGCTTGGCGTGGTGATCGGCGCCAACCTGCAGACCTCCTTTCTCACCCCGCCGTTTGGCTTTGCCCTCTTCTATCTCCGAGGTGTGGCGCCAGCAGGGGTGACCACGGGGGACATCTACCGCGGCGCGATTCCCTTCATCGTGTTGCAGCTCTCGGTGGTGCTGTTGATCCTCATCTTCCCGCAATTGGTGACGGCCATTCCGGCCCTGGCCCAGGCCTCAGCGGGTTGACGGCATGGCCAGCGCACACCTGGACACCGCCGCGGCCCTCGCCCTCTTCGATGGGCTGCCGACCGTGGCGCCGGAGGAGATGATCGGCGCCTGGCGCGGGGAGGGCTTCCCCACGGGCCATCCCCTGGATGGCGTGCTGGAGGCCTTCCGCTGGCAGGGCAAGCGGTTCGAGAGCCTGGAAGACGTGCACCCCCTGGTGTTTCACGCCGCGGGGCGAGGGTTGGTGTCGGTGAATCCCGGTTGGGTGCCGATGGCGCTGTTATGCGCGCCTTGGGTGGCGCGGTTGACGCCACTGGGGGGACTGTTCCCCTGGCTGGCGCCGGTGGTGGCCACCCGCGGCTCGGCCGCCCGGCTGCGCGCCACGCTCCACCGGGGGCAGGTGACGGCCACCATGGTGTACGACGCGCTGCCGATCCTGGATGTGTTCCGTCGCCTGGAGCCCCGCGCGCTGCTGGGGGTGATGGATGCGAAGGGAATGGAGCAACCCTTCTTCTTTGTGTTGCGCCAGGACGATTTGGTGTTGCGCCGCGACAAAGAAGCGCCCGGTGGCGCCCCCCTGACCGCTCCCTGAATCACAGCGCCCGCACCGGAACCAGGACAAGGAGTCCGGGGGGTCTACCCCCACGCCTCTGGTGAATCGGTGCTCGCGCTTGTTCTGGGTTGGTTGATCGGCGTGAGCCTGTTGGCGGCCCTGCTGGTGTGGCGCCCCCTGTTGGCGATGCGTCATGGCAACAGCCTGGTCACCAGCGCGGATCTCGTGGGCCAGCTGGGGCCGCTGCGGCCGCCCTGTGGTCCGCGGGAGCGGGGGCTGGTGCGCCTCAACGTGCGCGGCTCCGTGATCGATGTGCTCTCCGCCCTCACCCTTCCCCCCTCCAAGCCGTGATCTCTCTGTTTTCCCTGCATCTGCTCATCGGCGGCCTGACAGCCGTCACGGGTGTGCGCTCCTGGTATGCAGTGTGTCAACCCAACCAGGTGCTGGTGCTCCATGGCTGGCGCACTCGACGGCAACGCGGCGAGGAGCGCCTGATCGGCTACCGGCTGCTGAAGGGCGGCAGCAGCTTCGTCGTTCCGTTGGTGGAGGAGGTGGCGGCGATGGATGTGGGCAACCTGATCATTCCCCTGGCGGTGCGCAATGCCCTCACCCGCGGCGGCATCCGCGTCCCCGTGGAGACCGTAGCCAACGTGAAGGTGGCCAGCCGCGAGCCGGCGATTCACGCCGCGGTGAAGCGGTTGCTCGGCAAGACGACCAAGGAGATCAAGGCGCTGGCGCAGGTGACGCTGGAGAGCAACCTGCGGGGGGTGCTGGCCACTCTGACGCCGGAACAGGTGAACGCCGACCGCGACGCCTTCGCCGTGGCGATGCTCGCGGAAGCCGAGGACGATCTGCGTCGGCTGGGGCTTGATCTCGACAGTCTGCAGATCACCGCCATCACCGATGAGGCCCGTTTTCTCGACGCCCTCGGCCGGCCCCAGCAGGTGGAGTTGCTGCGCCAATCGCGCATTGCCGAGGCGGTAGCCCGGGCCCTGGCGCGCATCGAGGAGGCGGAACGCCGCATCTGCTCGGTGTCAACCACGTTGGCGGGGCGCGTTGACTCATGCAATTAAGGCGATGTCGGTTTGTCTTCCCCGAACTGGCGGGCAAAGGGCTGACGCCCCAGATAGAAGCAAACGCTACATCTGAACGCAGTCGCTCGGGATGATCGCTCACCGTGATTTTCTCGTCAGCGGAAAGGGTGGTGTTCACAGCGATCCTCCTAATTGAGCACAGCCTAAGTGCGCACGAGTCATGTGTTAAGGAGGGCGAGGAGCAAATAAGCAGCCACAAGGTCTGCGTTGTGACCAGGGCTTGCCTGCGGCTCGCGAATGCATCGTTGAGGTGGGTGTTGCCGGCGCCGGCTCGCGATCTGCCCCCCATTATTTCTTTTGTTTCTTTTTCTTTTCTTCAGTAGCCTCGGTCACACGTTTGCGCCCGCGTTTTTGGGCTGGTATATAAATAGGGTTATCTCCGGTGAAATAATTCTCGATTTTGTGTTCGCCTTCTTTATCCAGTTGCATCCGAGCCTCTTCTATAAATTTGATGGCATTGCTTCCCTTCATAAAATCGCAGGAAATTGCCGCAATTGTCTCCGACTGTGCTTTGGAGAGATTGCACCCGCTCTTGCCATAAAAAGTGGAAAATATATCATCGAGTCTTTGCTTCTTAGGCTCTGGATTTCTCTTGGCTTCAGCATTGAGCTTACGCGTCAAGTTAGCAAAGCTGAAATCAGCGGCTCTTCCTTCCCGTTTGAAGGTAGCTTTGCCAATTTCTTCAAGGGGCGTTGCATAGATATCTTTATTGCCTGCCGGGTTGTTATATTCGATATATTGTGACCCGACTTGCACAACGAACGGCAGACAATCGTATTTATTCTGTTTTACGATCTGCCTTCCCAGGCGTATGGCATCAGAAAGCTCTAGGTGCGGTACATCTGTAATGATTGTACCATTCTGTCTTTTCAGTGTTAATTTTTCTGGTTTCATTTTATTTTCAATAGTTTCTTTAATTGCAATATCTGTGTCTTCATCAGAATCCCAGTTTTCAAAATTATCCATTCGCCGCATTTCCACTTTGCCCGGATCCAAATCCTCCGGAACATGAATCCATTGTATTGGCTTTTGTCTCTTGTTCCAGGCTTGCAGCAATCCAAGGCGCTTGAGTCTATCGTTTTTGGTATCACTGACATAACTTTGGACATCTTCTTTAGTATTATTTATGCCCAGATTCTCGTCCCCAATGAATTTGCCTGCATGATTTTTAAGAAGTTGAAATGCAGCAGGCATGCTTGAGGCGCAGGAGTGCAAACATTTTTTGTTTCTGTTAAGTTGGCGCTGCGCCACGGCTTGACTGGTCGCCGACTCTGAATTGCGGTGTGGCAACGCGCTGGAGGGTTGGTCGCCTCCTGTCCGATGTGCATTCGGCCGCAAAGCAAGCGCCCCCATGACATCTGCCTCTTGCTCCAGTCCAGCATCGTCATTCACCGGCACCCCCTCCTTCATCTGCATCGTCGGCCGCACCCGCCCCTGCGCCTGCTGCACCACATGCCACGCCTCATGCGGCAGGTGTTGCTCCTGACCGGGCGCTAGATGGATGTCACTACCCTGCGCGTAGGCCAGCGCATTGAGCTGCGCCGGCTGCGATGAGTTGTAGTGCACCCGCACATGGTCCATCGACAGGCCTGACAGTGATTCAATGCCGCTCTTGAGCTGGTCGGGCAGGCCGGTATTGTTGGCACGGGGCGCCAGCTGGAGCTGGGGCAGATGCTCTGCGCTGGTGAATTTCCCCTGGAAGAGATCTTCTTCCTCTGGGTCGCCCGCCACATGGGCCACCGGCGCGAATCGGGCGTCGGCCAGCGCCTGGAGCCGCCGCAACTGCGCCACCTGGGGGCTGGCACCGGCCAGTTGTTGGAGGCGACTCAGGCGGTCCCGTGCGGCGGGCGCTGCTGTGGTGGCGGCGGTTGCCCCTTGCTGGGCCCGCTGAGGGTCGGCGCTGGTGCGCCGCCTGCGGCCAGCTCTCTGTTGGCTCGTGCCCTCACGGGTCGCGGTAGCGGCCTTATGGGCAGACGCGGATCCAGCCATGGCCCAGGCAAATGCTGGTCCCATTGTGTCTTAGCGTTGTGGCTCTCTGCCACAGGAGAGTTAGCGTCGTGCCGGCGCTTATGAGTTCGCTTAAAAACCCGCCCACTCCCGCGAAAATGGGGCACCTGCCCCAGGCTTGATGCGAGGTCAGCAGGAGCGCAGCAGCTCCCTGTTCTCCTACGTCTCGATCGAGGATCGTATCCCGGCCAGTCACCCACTGCGGCGCATCCGCAAGCTGGCAGATCAGGCCCTCGATCGCCTCAATCCCACCCTCTGCCAACTCTATGCCTCAGAAGGCAGGCCATCGTTACCGCCGGTGCAGCTGCTGCTGGCCTCATTGCTGCAGGCGATCTACGGGATCCGTTCGGAGCGTCTGCTGCTGGAGCAGCTCGACTACAACCTGCTGTTCCGCTGGTTTGTGGGCCTGAGCCCGGATGATCCGATCTGGCATCCCACCACGTTCA
>CAYVWU010000015.1:0-24258 GCA_964455575.1 uncultured Cyanobium sp.
TGCTGGATCGGCGCATGGCGGACCTGACCGTGCTGGTGGAGCAGGTGGAGAAGCCGCACAACCTCTCCGCCATCCTGCGCACCTGCGATGCGGTGGGGGTCCTCGAGGCCCATGCGGTCTGCCGCCAGGGGCGGCCGCCAACGTTCAACAGCACGGCCCAGGGAAGCCAGAAGTGGGTGCCGCTCCGCGGGCACGCGTCCATCACCACGGCGATGGCCGAGCTCAAGGCGCAGGGCTTCCGGCTGGTGGGAACCCAGCTTGGGGTGGAAGCGATCGACTACGGGGAGGCGGACTACACCGGTCCCACGGCCTTTGTGCTGGGGGCGGAGAAATGGGGTTTGAGCGCGGAGGCCGCGGCGTTGGTCGACCAGCCGGTGTTCATTCCGATGCGGGGAATGGTGCAGTCCTTGAACGTCTCTGTCGCGGCGGCCACCCTGCTGTTCGAGGCGCTGCGCCAACGCCGGGCCGCGGGCCTGCTGCCGGAGCGGGGCGAGGGGGTGCCGGCGGAGCGCCATCGCGACCTGCTGTTTGAGTGGGCCTACCCCGAGGTGGCCGCCTGGTGCCGTCGGGAGGGGCGCCCCTATCCCCCCTTGGACGCCGAGGGAGCCATCCAGGAATCCTTGCCGCGCACCCTGCGGATGCGGTGCTGACCCTCAAGCCGCCCATGACCCTCAAGCCATCACTGACCATCAAGCCATCACTGACCATCAAGCCACCACGGGAGATCAAGCCGACACTGGCATGGGCCGCCGCGGTTGTTTCAACCGCCCGGGGGGCTTTATCCGCGGGGGCCCTGCTCAAACCGGGAAGCGCTGGGCAGCCAGAGGGCCAGGGCCAGCGCGGCCCCTTCCAGCAACAGCCAGCGGCCGCCCAGGAGCACCACCATCACAGCCGCCACACCCACGATCTTCTCCAACAGGCCGATCACGTCGTCGGTGTGATTGTCGCCCAGCAGCCAGAGGGCCAGGCCCACCAGCAGCAAGACCAGATCCATCCACCAGGGCATGGCTGAAGGAATCAAAGCGCAACCCTATACAGGACACCCTTTCCTGTGCAGGCGCAGGGAGCACCGTTGTGAAGATGGGTGGCTGGAGGACCACGGCGAACGGCCGTTCAACCCTGGACCAAGCCGCATACTCTGGCCCCAGAATCCACTCCCCATGGCCGTCCCTGCAGCCGAGATCGACGATGCCGCGTCGCGAGCCCTCACCGTGCGCCTCGTGGATGGCACCTTGATTTCCGTGCCGGATTCCCTGGAGCTCCTCTCCGCCTATGTCCTGCGGGAGCAAGGGGATTGGTTTGAGGAGGAGATCAACTTTCTTCGCCGGCTGATTCAACCGGGCCAGCGCGTGATCGACATCGGCGCCAACTACGGCGTCTATGCCCTCAGCCTGGCCCGACGCGTCGGGTCGACCGGGGCGGTGTGGGCGTTTGAGCCCGCTTCCGACACCGCCAGCCACCTCGCCGCCAGCATCGCGGCCAATGCAACCCCCTGGCTGTGTTTGCAGCGGCAGGCCCTCTCCGACCACGAGGGCACCGCCTGGTTGCGCACGCCCGGACAATCCGAGCTGAACAGCCTGGCGCCTGGCGGCCCCCACGGCTCCCCCCCTTCTGACGGGCAGGGAGAAGCGGTGCCTGTCACAACCCTGGATGCGTGCATGGACGCCTTCGGCTGGCAGGACGTGGACCTGGTGAAGATCGATGCGGAGGGCGAGGAGCAACGCATCCTGGAGGGGGGGCGGCGCTTCTTCCGTGAGACCTCGCCGTTGGTGATGTTTGAGATCAAGGAGGGCGCCCAACTCCATCTCGAGCTTGTGGAGCGATTCCATGCGCTCGGCTATCGCTGTTTTCGCCTGGTGCCCGGCTTGTCGGCCCTGGTGCCCGAGGCGTTGTCGGCCGGGATCGACGGCTATCTGCTCAATCTCTTCGCCGCCAAACCCGACCGGGTGGCGGCCCTCGCGGCGGGCGGCTGGCTGCTGGCGGAGGACGTGCTGGAGGCGGCAACGGATCCGGCCTCCGCGGCTGGGGGCGACCAGGTCGCGGCGGCGGCGCGTCACCAGGAGGCGATCGCGGCCTGGACCGCCTCGCGGTCGCTGGCCCTGCCCCTCGCGGAGCGTCTGGGCGCCCTGCGGCGCGGCGCGCGTTGGCTTCGCGATCTTTGTTCGACTGCAGCGTCTGTCGGACGCTTGGCCTCCCTGGCCCGGGTGGCGCTGGATCTGGGGGAACGGGAGCGGGCCGTGGAGGCCCTGGGCCAGCTCCTGAACCAGCTCCCAGCCGAGGAAGCGTCCAGCCTGGAGGAGCCCTGTCTGGCGCCCCATCCCGCCTATGACACGGGTGATCCGCGGGGCAGGACGCGTGAGTGGCTGGAGTCCGCCGCCCTGGAGGCTTTGGAATGCTTCGGCAGCTTTTCCAGTTTTTTCACGGGCCCGTCCGCCTTGCCGCGCCTGCGACGGCTGAGCGCTTTGGGCCTGGCGACTCCGGCGATGGCCGAGCGCCTGCGGATGGTGCAAGCCCGCTTTCCCGAGGCGCCCGAGCCGGAGGCGCCGGCCTCCCGTCCCTGGTTCGACGCTCTGGGGTTGGAGCGACCCATCCGCTGTCTGGATGTGGGGGCGATGGCCCTGGGTGACGACCTTGAGCCCTGGGTGCGCTGGGCCGGGGAGGGGTGCGCGGAGGTGATCGGATTCGAGCCGCTGCCCGTGGATTGCGAACGCCTCAACCAGCAGGTCGCGGCCTGGGACGGTCGCGTGCGCTATCTCCCCGTGGCGCTGGGGGATGGGGAGGAACACACCCTGCATGTCACCAACGCGCCGATAACCTCCTCTCTCTTTCCACCTGAGCCCGCCACGGTGGACCTCTTTCCCTTTCTCGGTGATCTGATGCGCGTCGAGCGACGGGAGCGGCTGCGCACCCGCCGTTTGGATGATCTGACGGAGGTGAGGCCCGTGGATTTCCTCAAGCTGGATGTTCAGGGCGCCGAGCTGATGGTGCTGCGCCATGGCCTCGCCACCCTGGCGGAGGTGACCGTGGTGCAATGCGAAGTGGAGTTTGTGGAGCTCTATGCGGGCCAGCCCCTCATGGCCGACGTGGATGCCTTTTTACGCAGCCAGGGCTTCACCTTCCTGCGCTTCTCCTCGCTCCAGGGTCGTCCGTTCCTCCCCCTCCGCAAGGCGGAGAATCCCTGGCAGCCCATCAGCCAGACCATCTGGGGCGATGCGGTGTATGTGCGCGATTTCCGACGCCGCGACCAATGGAGCACGCAACAGCTCAAGGCGGCGGCTTTTGTGCTCCATGAGCTCTACCAGGCCTACGACCTGGTGGCTCTGCTGTTGGCAGAACTCGATCGCCGGGAGGAGGGTGTCTGGCAATCCTTGTACCTCACCAGCCTGCTGCTGAGTGATCCCACGTTGCGGGTGGAGTGAGGGAGAGGCGTCTCAGCTGCTGCGCTGGGGGGTGGCGGAGAGCCACTGCTCCAGGCCCTCTCCCAGAAATGACAGACCGAGCACGAGAACAAACATGGCCAGGCCAGGCCAGAGCGCGGTCCACCAGATCCCTGTGGGCACGGAGGTGAGGGCTTGCTGCAGATCGCTGCCCCATTCCGGCACGGTCTCCGGCAAACCAAGGCCGAGAAACCCCAGGCCCCCGAGCACGAGCACGGCATCCGCGGCGTTGAGGGTCAGCAGCACCGGCACGGAGGTGATCACGTTGCGAAGCAGGTAGCGGCGCAGGATCCAGAGGGGGCCGGCGCCGAGCGAGCGAGCGGCCTCCACAAACAATTCCGCCTTCACCTGGGCCGTCTGGTTGCGCACCACGCGGAAGTACTGGGGCACATAAACCACACAGAGGGCAGCGGCGGCGTTGGGCAGTCCGCGCCCGAGCAGGAAGGCCAGCACCACCGACAACAGAAGCACGGGGAGGGTGGTGAGCGTGTCCATCACCAGGACGAGCAGACGATCGACCAGGCCCCCCAGATAGCCGCTGGCCATGCCGAGGGGCACCCCGATCAGCAGAGCCAGTCCCAAAGCCAGAAGAACCACCTGCAGAGCCACACCGCTGCCTGCCAGGGTCCGGGCGCAGACGTCGCGACCCAGGCGATCGGTGCCACACCAATGGCTCCAGGAGGGAGGGGCGTCGATGGGATTGGACAGGCCGGCGTTGGGATCGGGCAGCAGACCCAGATGATCCAGCGCCGGCGTGGCCAGGGCCAGCAGGGCGTATAGCGCCACAATGCACGCTCCCCATCGGGCCATGCGGCTGGCGAGGGAAGGCGGGGAAGAAGGCCGAAAGGAGCTCATCTCTAGCAGGGTATTTCTCACAAACTTAACCAAGTCGCGGCAAGAGACAGCCCAGCCTGGGCGAATTGGAAGAAAATATGAATATGCTCACAAACGATCCCTTATCCGCTGTGAATTGGCGTTAGGATCCACCCCGATATCTCAAGCCCATGCGAACAAGAACTCAGCTGCTGCTCCTCGAGAGCCTTCGCCGTCGCAAGAACCTGGCCAAAGGCTTCACCTTGATCGAATTGATGGTGGTTGTAGCCATCATCGGCATCCTCGCGGCCGTGGCTGTTCCCCGGTATCTCACTGCGCGCAACACCGCTGAGGCAGGTGCCCGCATCGGTGAAGTTGTCGGTCTGGCCAAGGAGTGCTCCACCTTTGTTGTCTCTCAGGTCGGTTCGGCTCCCACCGCCCCTTCCACCTTTGGAGGCTCCTTCACCTGCAGCACCACGGGCGGCACAATCTCGGCCACCTGGAGCCAGAGTGTGGACAACCTGAAGTGTCTGAACATCACCGCTGGCACCGGAACCCGCGCCACCATCACCGTCAACAGCACCGGTACGCTCTCCTGCGCTGTTGGCGCCTGATCGCCGGAGATCCTCATCCTTTCTGGTGTCAATGGCAGGCCTCAAAAGGCCTGCTTTTTTGTTGAAGAATGAGAGCCATTCTCAAGACGACTTCCTCACGCCCCGCCGTCTCTCGCTTCTTGGTGGACGGTTTCCGCGTCGTCATTGCGGACCAGAAATGGGTCACGCCCTTCTCGTCCTTCTCGCTCTTGCCGGTCTCGGCCCTCGCGTCCTTGTCAGGTCAAGGTCTGGGAGGGAGCAGGGCTTAATATTCTCTTATTCAATGACTTTTCTTGCGACTTTGCTCAACTCGTGTTGGAGACCCTATCCTGCAACGCCAGATTGAAAAGAAATTTGAATTTGCTCGCCGTTGCAAGACGGCTTCCTTTTCGCTTAAAGTAAATTCGAAATCGATTTCTTTGGAGACCCATGAGAACGAAGACGCAACTTCTTCTCCTCGAAAGCCTGCGGCGTCGGAAGCGGCTTGCCAAGGGCTTCACCTTGATTGAGCTGATGGTGGTGGTGGCTATCATCGGCATTCTTGCGGCCGTGGCTGTTCCCCGTTACCTGACCGCCCGCAACACCGCTGAGGCTGGTGCGCGCATCGGTGAGGTGGTTGGTCTGGCCAAAGAATGTTCAACCTTCGTTGTCTCCCAGGTAGGGTCTCCTCCAACGGCTCCCAGCACCTTCGGAGGAAGCTTCACCTGCAACACCTCCGGTGGCTCCATCGCGGCCACCTGGAGTCAAAGCGTGGACAACCTGAAGTGTTTGAACGTCACCGCTGGGACCGGGACTCGCGCCACCATCACCGTGGATGCATCCGGAACCCTCTCCTGCGCGGTGGGCGCCTGATCCAGGCCTCGCGCCGACAGCATCCGCAACCCCAATCAACATAATGTTCCAAAGCAGGTCTGTCTTGGCCTGCTTTTTTCATGGGCAATTTGCCTCCGCCCTGCTGCCTTACTGCCTTGCCGCCCCGCTGCGCTTTTGGACTGTATTGGCTGGATTCAGCAGCAGGCGCGCCGCGAAGCCACAAGATCGGCGAACAGCTGCGTGGCCTGGTGAGCCAGGTCTTGGCCATCGAAAAGTGGACTTTGCAGAACCTCGTCTTGAAATTTCGCTTTGCTGGCGCGAAGGCGAGGCAAATCTTCGCAAAGTTTGGCCACGATGTCGGCAAATGTCTCTGGCGTATCGCTGATCCATTCATGGCGGTTCAGACCCTTGAGCAGAGAACTTCCCATGCGTGCCGCCATCACCGAGCCACGGATGGCCACCAGGGGCACGCCCATCCCCAGGGCTTCAAAACCGGTTGTGGCGCTGCTCCAGGGAGTGGTGTCAAGGGCAATGTCGATATAGTTGTAGTGTTCTAAATGCTCTCTCCAGTAATCCACAGGCGCCACGAATGTCAATCGGCCTGGATGAATGCCAAGCCGTTGGAAGCGCTCCTCCAACCGTTGCCGGATCGCTTGTTCTTGCAGTCCACGGCTTTTCAACATCAGCACGGCTTCGGGAACCCGACGCAAGGCCTCGGCCCAGAAGGTCAACGTGGTATCAGATATCTTTGTGTTCTGAGCAAAGGACCCGAACACGGGGCGAACGGTCTCAATCCTTGATCGTGCTCGCGGTAAAGGGTGTTGTTGCTTCGGGAAGGCCAGCCAGGGCCGCGGCAATCGCCAGAGTCGCTCGCGGAATTGCGGTTGCAGATCGTGGGCTGCTGTCTCCTCATCACCAATGAAGGCATCGATCGTTGATAAGCCTGTTGTGGCGTGATAGCCGATGTAATGGGCTTGGGTTGGTGCGCAACGCTCGGCAAGAAGATAAAGACCAGAGCCTCTGGTATGTCCAGAGACATCTACGATCAAGTCGTACCCTTGATGTTTGATGCGATCCCTGGCGGCTTGCATGGACAGTCCTTCCAGGCTGTAAAAACCATCGGCAAGCCCAACGATTTCTGCGCTCATTTGGTCGTAATGACGACGCATGGAAAGCAGTTCCATCTGGCAGATGGTGGAGTCGTGGTATCGCAGTAATGAATCTAAAAACAAGCCAACGACATGTTCGCCGATGTCCGCTGAGAGGATTCCCACGCGGAGAGGACCCTGGCCAGCAGCGTCGAAGGTCCGCAGTACCGGAACTGTTGCAACATCATCCACATGAATTCCCTTCCAAAATATCTCTGCTGTAGATAAGACTTCATCTGAGGAAACAACATCACTGATGGAGGTGGTAAACATCCAGGAGGAAAAGATGCCAAAGTTTGCGGGTGCTTCTGAAAGCAACTGCTTTTGAATAAGAAGTGATTCAGCCATGTCTCCTAATCCACGCAGGCAAAGAGCGAGACCAAGCCGACATTCATCGTCCATCGGTTCATGCTGCAGCACGTCTTGGCAGATCATTGCTGCTTCTGCGAGCACCCCTTGATCAATCAAGCAGCTCACAAGCAACTGGGACGCGCTTAAATGATTTGGATGAAGGGTCAATGTTTGACGCAATAAATCCACAGCTTGATCCAGCTCACCCATGGCTTTAAGGGCGAAGGCATTGCAGTAGAGAACCTCAACATTTTCTGGATCCAAGGCCAAGGCATTCAATAGCCATGGCATGGCTTCATCAATGGATCCTTTCTGGATCAGGAGTTTACTCGTTGTGAGCAGGCAGGCAAGATCGTTTGGTTCAATCTTCAGCAGCTGGCTGTATGTCGCCAAAGCATCATCAAGTCGATATAAATCAAGCTGTGCCTGAGCAAGATTTTTCCAGCCCTCCAAGGCATCCCCAGAGTCAATCGGCAGGTTCTCCAGGCTGTGCAGTGCCCATTGCAAATGGTGGTCAGCCTCTGCTCCGCGATCCAACTGCGCCAGCAGCCGCGCCTGATGGAGGTGAACCGCGAGCTCTTGAGGGTAAAGAACAAGGGCTTCTTCCCCATAGGCTATGGCCTGTTCGGGCTGTCCTTGTTGGAGCGCATCCACGGATTGGTTGAGAAGCAGCTGTAAAGCTGGAGCTTCACCTGTCTGCTCTCCCAGAAGACGGGCCTGCTGAAACCATAGTTTTCGTTGGGCAAAATCTCCCCGCTCGCCGCACAACACGCCTAGAACCATAAAAGCCTTTGGTTGGCGTATTCCTCTGGCAACGAGATGTCGAAGTCTCGCTTCGGCTTGAGCTTTCTCCGTCCCTCGGGCAAGCGCGACAGCGTTCTCGAGATCTTGAATGTCTCTGCCAGAAATCATCAAAGGCGGATAAAACGATCAGTAAAGATCAACATATTGCCATCAAAAATTTGGACCCTTTGACCATTGCCTTCGATATAACAACTCTGACGGTTGCAAGGAGATGAGTCTGTGGCTGAATATTGAAATGTGGTGAAGCTGGAATAAGGGGCATTGAGAAAAATTGTCTCATTCACATCGGTGTTCAATGGACCGTCACAGGTTAGACCACAGGCATTAATACGGTAGTTCCCAACTCCTCTGGAAATATTATACATTTTATTCGTCACACGTCGGTTGGATGAGTCTTCACGGGTTGTTTGGCATGCTGTCAAATCTATGGGTTCTGCATTGCCAAGCGCATTGATTTGAGTTAAGCAGCGATCATCGGGGATTGAGGTCCAGCTTGGTGTGCGGAAGGCACTCAGCTGAGTGTGAAAACGCCCTCCGGATCTGGTCGGACTCGGATTCGGATAAAGTAGACCATCCCCTCGACGGAGAAAGAGATTGACGAGAGCGGAGCGATCTCTTGTCCCAAGTGAAAACAGCCTGACATCAAAAGGTTGTTTACATGTACCTGGAGTATTATTGTTTGGACAGCCAATATCTGCAAACTCTGGAAGTTGATCAGTAATAAGGGTTTCGGTATAACTTCCATCTGAATTCAAGTTGGCGCTGACGGCAGCTTCCATGACATCCGACGTCGTCGATTGCTGCTGGGGACGATCATCTCGCGCTGTGGCTTCAAAAGACGGTCCACATCGGACGAGTCGATTGACACCCTTCCATTGTGTTGAGTTAGTACCATTCCCCCGAACGCCATAGACGATTCTCCAGGTCGGGATTTCAGGATTATCAGGACTGGGTGGGCCGTCCAGGACGAGAGGGTTAGAGGGAGTGCTTCCACTACAGGGATAGCCCAGTGGGAGTGATGGCTCAGTGCTGATCCAGTGGGCCTGCTGGGCTTCGTTAGTCATGAATGCCAAGCTTCGTGACCACTTAAGCTGCAAATTCTGATTTTCTATCGCATTTCGATTGTATTTTAATTCAGATATCAAGGCAAGTCCACCAAGAGAAGCAACAAGAACACTACCAATCGCCGCGCCAACGAGAAGATCGGCGAGAAAGACACCTTTTTCCCACCCAGACTTTGCCTTGATTCCTTTTGCCGCTGTAGCGCGAGTCAGCAGTGATTTTTTCATTGATCTACAGCATAGTTACATGTACTGGATCCTTGTTGCCTCCAACCCCTACGAACCGTGGCGACAGGAGGCTGGATGTCTACGCACCAGCTTCCTTGGTTCATGGAGGTGGAACTGATCAGAAAGGTAATTCCCGTACGAGTTGTCCCTTCCGGTGTGAAAGTGTAAGGAACATTGCCTGATCCTGGAGCGACTTGAACTCTGAGGTTATCACTTCCAGAGAATTGGCTGAGATTCAAGGTGGTAACAATTGAGCCTGGATCACGGCATGAGTTGGTGCCGCTGGAAGTTTGGGGAGAAAAAATTCCACCCACTTCGTTTGTAATCGTTATCGAACATGGCATGTTGCTTGATTGCGCCATCGTTCTTGCATTTTCAAGGTAACCGACGAGTTCAACTCCTGCCGCCCGCAATTTTCTTTCTTCGCTGAAAATTGCCATACTATTATAACCTATTGCAGCAAGAGAAAGAACGATCGATGAAAAGACCAGAAGTTCTACCACTGTGAACGCGTGTTCGCTTGAGTCCCTAAGCGGGGAGGTTTGGCGAAGACGGGAGACGATTGCGTTCATTGTGGATTTCTAGTCTTTGTGGTTAGCATGAGTATTGGGCTACAAAGTTAACATCCGCAGTCTGCTCAACAGGAAGATCTGTCCTGCTGACTGAACCATCTGAATTGTTTTGGACAGACCGTACAGTATAGGTGATCCTTAAAGTGAATGGAATCTCATCATCTCGAAGAGTCCCGGCTGCGCCGACCTGTGTTGAGGATGTCGTGGTTGGCGTGGTGTATCGACGCCTCACCTCATAAACAGTGGATCCTGTGACGGGAATCGTGGATATGATGGCGTTATTCTGTGCAATAGAAACTTGGGTGGCATATGGGAAATATTGGTTATACATCGTCGAATCAGATCGGGCAGAAGTTTCCAGGCTACCCCGCCTCGACCAGGCTCGACAGGAAAGATGGGACGCGTAGGTCATGGCTACGGGAAACTCCATCTGGGTAAGGTTGGGAACCGCACCAGCCACACTATCCATTTTCCAGATTGACGCATATTGACGAATTGACTTGATGTCTTGATTGATAGCACTTCGCACCTCAGCCATGGCGCGTCCGTTAGAGGCGAGCTCAATCTGACGATTGATAATGGCGATGGAACCCGTGAGGACAAGAGCAGAGATGCCTGCGGCGACCAAGGCTTCAACGATGGCGAACCCCTGGTCGACTTTTTTTCCGCGGGGGGAGAGGGGACGGAAGATCATGGTTAAAAAGCGCTCCTGATGCGCATGAGAGCTGGATAGACGGGGAAGCGTTCGTCAGTGGTGAACACACCTGCTGTCGTCATGAAACCTCCTGTAAGTAGAGCTGAAACAGCATCTTGGTTGCCGAACAGCGGCGAGACGAAACTCATGTACGGCCGACTCTCTGAGACATTATTGTTCGAGAAGCCTGTGGACAGACCACTGATGTCAAGGTTACAGAGCCACCAAACACTCAGCAACTCCTGAGGATATGTTCCCCGCGAAGCGCCTGGAGGACCATAAACCAAGGCCCCCCGCGGAAGCCAAAGGAAGGATCCGCCGAGACTGGCATCACCCAGAAGTGAACCCGGATCAGGATTGATGTAAAAGGTTTGGGAGATTGGGTTCGGGCAAGATGTTGTTGTCCGTTGGAGTCCAAAAATTCTCAAACGATTCCATAGAGGACGCGAGCTAATCCGAGAGTTGTCATGTGAATAATCGTTATTTCCTTGTGCATTGTGCTTAATGCTGACAAAATTACTTGGTTCAGATGTACCAACATTGCCCCTGATGATCAAATTCACAGGTTTCAACTGGGTGTTGACACGGATGCGTAATGGACCTGACGGAAACACGCAAGCCGGGGGTATTGGCGTTCCACTGGTGGTTGTCAAGCTGCAATTATTGGCATTTACGGAGAATGGAATTGTTAGATCACTGGTGGGAAGTGACGTGCTTGTAGGACTAAAGGCGATCGTCTGTCCAGTCGAACTAACAACATTTCCAGTGATTCGAGTTCCGTTTGGCCAGCCAGCTACGTTGGTGAGGATGATTGCGGTCCCAGGGCGCACATCAAATCTCTCGTTGTTACCGAGAGAAATAGTAATTTGTGGATTCGGCAGGGCTTGATAAGACAGGCTAGAAATCCTAGCGGGAAGTCCTATGCTTTCTATCCAGCAGTCAATTTCGTTGGGCCTGACCTGCCTAGGATAATTCGCGTCGACTTGAGAGGATTCCCGGCATTCATCGTAAAGTCGTCCGGTAGAGACATATGGATAGTTGGATCTGGACTCATTAATCTGTAAAGGTATTAGACCGGCTGGAGGTAGATCGGTCTTGAAGGGATAACGTGGAAGATCGGTATCGTTAGCTGGAATGATATCGGCAATGGGAACGCGTGTTTCGAGTTGAAAGGCGGCATTATTTGAAGGTTGATAGGGCTGCCCATTTGGACAAAAGTTCAGGCATTGCATAAGCATTACCCTATAATCACAAGTGCCGTTGATACATGAAGAAAGATCAGTTGAGGGATTTAAGAAATATCTCATTTCTACATTTCTCAAATCCGTAGATGTCCCTGCGATGCGTAAGCCGGCAGGAGGACCGAGCAGAGATTCGTTTGAGCTGTCCAGCCAGCTGGCTGGCAACGTTGGAAGCGGCCACCCCTGAACGTCAATGGAACGCGTCAAGGTATAAGTGGAAAGGACTTGTCCGTTGCGAATGACCCTTCCTTCAACTGAAATTTGCCCCGATCCACCGGATAGGGTTGTGAAGTCATCACACTCGGACGGCCAAGGCACGTTTGAAGCAGCGCGATCCGGTGGAACGTAGTTGGTGACGAGATAGCGGAGTTGGATGTTGCTGGTCGCGTTTCTTGGGCCGATCGAGCCACTCAGGAGGTTTCTGTAGCCGTCTTCGTTGATCGGTGGCAATTGATTGGGATGCTGACCACGATCAGCAAGCCCACAGCGATTGAGTAGTTCGCGGACTGTCGTTCGCGGCTGGGTGGTCAGCCTCCACCCTGAGCGCACTACTTCGCTTGCCACTCCAGTGGTGTAGGTGGTTCCGGACCCTGGCACCCAGCGGGACGCCAGGAGAAAGCTCACGTAGGGATCGGTGCTGTGCTTGGCCATCGGGTTGAGGACGCTAAGCACCTTATTCATGCCGCTTTCGGCCACATCGCGTGCCAGCTGGGCATCCGTCTGCTTCGTTGAAGCCAAGTAATTGCGAAGCGTGCGACTCAACAGCGTGCTGGCTCCCAGCAGCAGCAGCAGAGCCACAGGAATCACCAATGGCATCACAAAGGCTTGTTCGCCTCCGAGTCGCCTATGACGCCTGATCTGTATCAGGCTATTTGGCCTTGGCGATGTCACCGTCAATACCTGATCCTGAAAGCACGGTAATCGAATTTTCCCAAAAACGTTCGAAGTGTTAAGGGAGGGATACCGATGCCTGAACTGAAAAGCCAAGACTTCCTAAAATTTTGACCTTAGCGTTCAGCCATCGGGCACTGCTACTATGATACTATTCGTCAGTATGAGAGTCGCTCCCGTTTTGAGTTGAAGCAGGCGTCTCAGCGTCAAACGAAGAACTTTCGGCCCCTCGGCGCTGGCCTCCAACCCAGCGGTTTCCATCCCATCGATCACCACCCGGTTCAGGGCTAGTCCAGCACTGAGAGTCCCCGTCAGGTCGTAGGCCGGTCCACAGCGCATGAGAACCCCACCTCTCCAGATCCTGCTTGGAGAAGCACCGATGCTGTAGGTGATCTGCCGCCCTCCGACCTCCAACCGCAGAACCGGGTTTCGTCCACCCAGCGGGCATTCCGCGCCCCTTCCGGAGCCGGGGCCCGTTTCCCAGTTGCGGGCGATCTTCAGTTCGTCGCGCATCAGCGCGAGCGTTCGTCGCGCCGTCTGCCGTTCCCGCAGTTGCAGCATCCACCGCGCTCCCCACCGGCCGGCTCCCTGCAAGCCCTGAATCACGACAATGGCCAGAGTCAGTCCAAGAGCAAGGGCCAAAAGCAGTTCCGGCAAGCTGAAGCCTGCATCCCCAGCCGCTGGGCCGCGTTTGGGCTCCACTCTTCCGCGGACTTCTCCTGTCATGGCGTCAGCTCCGGTTCACAGCCCTCAGCGCCCTCTCGACCCGCTCGGGTGACCCCGAGGGGCAAGCTCACCACCACGCAGCGCACCATCGGAGTGTGCGCACTGCGTATCCAGATCGTTCCGCCATCGAGCACCAGCCCGTTCGCGGTGAACCGCACGGGATCCGGCAGGTTGTGCGCCAGCCGGAGGTCGGTTTCGCTTGGGTCGACTCCCGTTCCCAGGCCGGGCTTCACCCCATGGCATCCAGGCAAGCTGGACCCGGTCGGCTTCTCCCAGCCTGACGGTCCCAGGCGCAGGGCACAGGGCCGTGCCCCCTGCAACGCCGCGCGTCGTCCGTCCTCCAAGCCATCCATCACCCGCTGGCTGGCTGTCTGCAGTCTCTGCAGGGCCAGCGCCTCGGCCCCGCCGCGCCATGCCACAGCTCCAAGCAGGGCCACAACGGTGAGGGCGACCATCGCTTCCGGCAGGGTCCACCCGGGCTCACGATCCATGGCGATCCCCCTGGCACAGCCGCAAAACCGTTGCGCTGAACAGCCGCTCCCGTCGCAGCCCATCGGTTTCCCAGCGGATGTGCAGGGTCCCAGGAGGGCTTGGGGGGTGCGTCAGGACGGCCGTCCGACCGGGGTCGAGGGCCAGAAGCCGCGGCAAGAGCTGGGCGATGGCCGCCTGGCAATCCTCAGCGGGTTCGCGTCGATCCGCCAGCTCGCGGGCCACCCCTTCACTGGCCAGGAGCAGTGCCTCCAAACGATGCAGGCGTTCCTCCCGTTGGCCCAGACTCACGCTGGACTGCAAGCCATGGGTCCACAACTGGACCGCGGCCGACGTGCCAAGCATCAACACGAGGGAAGCCATCACCGCGTCCAGAAGCGTCATGGCTCTTCTCCTCCCGCCTGTAGGGAACGCAGATCCACCGCTTGTGGAGAGGTGCCCGTCAAGCGCACGGCAAAGCGGCCGCGCCGAGGCGCGTGGCCCTGGCTCGCCACGAGCTGGACAGCCAGCTCGGCGCTTCCCCCATCCGCTCCCGGTTGCCAGACCAGCAGGCGCACGGGCACGGACCACACCTCCAGCTGCGTCAGGCTCTCGACCTCTGAAGGAAGGGAGCAGGCCGTGCCTTCCATGGACCACCGGGTCTGGGGAAGGAGCAGCAGACAGGGATGGGCGTCGTTGAGACGCGCCAGAAGCTGGTGGGCAGCGGACACCAGCAGATCCTCCTCCCGCCGCAGCCGCTCCAGGGCACCGGTCTGGGCGCGCTCCTGAAGCGCCATGGCTTGCAGGGTGAGACCGAGGAGCAGCAACAGTCCAGCCGCCGCCGCCGCCAGGGGCATCAGATAGGCCGAGTCCTGGGGCGACCAGGCGTGGGGGGGCCGGTGGGGGGGCGAGCGCCTGAGCGACTGGCGAGGCAAGTCCATGACAGAAGCAAGCGGGCTTCAAGCGTTCCCGCCTGTGGACAACCGCGAATCGCGGCTCCCGATTACTGGTTGAGTTTCAAGACCGCCATGAAGGCTTCCTGCGGCACATCCACCTTGCCCATGGCCTTCATGCGCTTTTTGCCTTTGGCCTGCTTCTGCAGAAGCTTTTTCTTGCGGCTGATGTCACCGCCGTAGCACTTGGCCAACACATCCTTGCGCATGGCGCTGATGCTTTCGCTGGCGATCACACGGCTGCCGATGGCGGCCTGAATGGGAATTTTGAATTGTTGACGAGGGATCAACTCCTTCAACTTCTCAACAAGTCCTTTGCCGACGTTGTAAGCCTTGTCCCGGTGAACGATTGTTGTCAGAGGATCTGCCTTCTCAGAGTTGATCAGGACGTCCAGGCGAACAAGCTCATTCTTGCGGTAGCCAATCAGGTGATATTCCATGGACGCATATCCCTTGGTTCGACTCTTCATTTGGTCAAAGAAGTCGGTTACAACCTCCGCCAAGGGGACTTCGTAATGCAGTGTGACACGATCGGTGGTGATGTATTTCATGTCAATGAACTCTCCCCTCCTCTCCTGGCAGAGCTCCATCAGGGTGCCGTTGTAGGTGTTGGGCGTATAGATCTCTAGTTTTACGTAAGGCTCTTCGATCGATTCTCTTTTTTGAGGATCGGGAAGGGTGGCCGGATTGTCCACCATCACGCAGCTGCCATCGAGCATGTTGACCCGATACACCACGGAGGGCGCAGTCACGATCAGATCGAGGTCGTATTCCCGCTCCAGGCGCTCCTGCACGATTTCCATATGCAGCAAGCCAAGAAAGCCGCAGCGGAATCCAAACCCCATCGCACTGCTGGTTTCCGGTTCATACTGCAAGGCCGCGTCCGAAAGGCGCAGTTTGTCCAGGGCCTCCCTCAGGTCTGGATACTGATCAGCATCGGTCGGAAAGAGCCCGCAGAAGACCATGGGTTTGGCCTCGGTGTAACCAGGCAGCGGCTCGGTAGCTGGCGCCGACACCAACGTGATCGTGTCGCCCACCCTGGCGTCCGCCACGGCTTTGATGGATGCCGCCAGATAACCCACCTCCCCGGCGTGCAGACTTTCCACCTGCCGTTGATCCGGAGCCATCACCCCCACTTCGTCAAGTTCGTAGCTCTTGCCACTGGCCATCAACAAAACTTTGTCTTTGCGACGGATGGTGCCGCTCATGACGCGGAAGTAGACGATCACCCCTCGATAAGGGTCGTAGTAGGAGTCAAAGATCAGGGCTCGGAGCGGGTCCTCCATCCGATCCGGTGGCGGCGGCACCCGATCCACCACCGCCTGAAGAATGGCCTGCACACCCAGTCCCGTTTTTGCGGAGCAGGGAATGGCGCCGGAGCAATCCAGACCGATGATTGCCTCGATCTCGGTGCTGATTCGCTCAGGATCAGCACCTGGCAGATCGATCTTGTTCAAGACAGGAATGATCTCCAGATCATTTTCCAGGGCGAGATACACATTCGCCAGGGTCTGGGCCTCCACCCCTTGGCTGGCATCCACCACCAGCAGAGCCCCCTCGCAGGCCTGGAGAGAGCGGCTCACCTCGTAGGAGAAGTCCACATGGCCTGGCGTGTCGATGAGATTGAGGATGTAGGTCTCTCCGTCAGCGGCCGTGTATTCCATGCGGGCGGCCTGCAGCTTGATGGTGATGCCGCGCTCCCGCTCAAGCTCCATGTTGTCGAGAAACTGCTCCTGCATGTCGCGGGCCGCGACGGTGCCCGTCTCCTGCAGCAGCCTGTCCGCCAGGGTCGACTTGCCATGGTCGATGTGGGCGATGATGCAGAAATTGCGGATCCGGGAAACGGGAACGTCGGTCATGCGCAGGGGGTGTCCCGGTTCGGGATGATGGGACTCCAGCGCCAATCCTAGGCAGCGGACCCGGGGAGCCTCGCTCGGGGGCCGATCCAGGCTCAATCCCAGCCGGCTGGCGTCTCGCGGCTCTGCCTAAGCTCGATCTACACCACAGCTTGCTGCCATGACCACCGAATCCACCAGCGCCGCTGCCCCAACGGCCGCCGCGCCCGCTGACCCCCGCGCGCTGACGGTGGAGAACGTCGAGCGGGTGCTCGATGAGCTTCGCCCCTACCTGATGGCCGATGGCGGCAACGTGGAAATCGTCGAAATCGACGGTCCGGTGGTGAAGGTTCGCCTTCAGGGCGCCTGCGGTTCCTGCCCCAGCAGCACCATGACCCTCAAGATGGGCATCGAGCGCAAGCTCCGGGAGAGCATCCCTGAGGTCACCGAGGTGGTGCAGGTCCTCTGAGGCTCCGGGTCGCTCGCTCGGGCTGTCGCGCCACCCCGTAGGCTGCCAGCGAGCTCTCGTCCTGGCCGTGCTGGATCAGCGCCTCCTGCGCGAAAACCCCGAGGTGATCTCTGAACAGCTCCGCCGTCGCGGTCTGGAGGTGGATCTCAGCGGTCTTCAAGCCATCGCCCTTCAGGAACGCGATCTGGAGGAGCGTCGCAGCGGGCTGCAGGCCGAAGGCAATCGCATCGGACGTGACGTCGGCCAGCGCATGCGCTCCGGAGGGCGTACGGACGATCCGGAGGTGCAGGCGCTGAAGGAGGCGGGAAATCGCGTCAAGCAGCAGGTGGCCGGCCTGGAGGAGGAGGAGAAGGCCCTCGAACGCCGGTTGCGCGAGCAACTCCTGGGGTTCCCCAACTTTCCTTCCGCTCAGACCCCCGAAGGCGGGAGCGAGGCCGACAACGTGCTCGTCAAAACCTGGGGGGAGCCACGGCGTGCGGCAACGGGTGAAGTCCTCAAGGAGCACTGGCAGATCCTGGAGGACCTGAAGCTCATCGAAACGGAGCGCTCCGTGCGGATCGCCCAGAGCCGTTTTGTCACCCTGCTCGGGCCGGCGGCTCGTCTGGAGCGTGCCCTGATCAGCTTCATGCTCGACCTTCATGGCCAGCGCGGCTACCAGGAAGTTCTGCCGCCGATTCTGGTGAACACCGCCAGCCTCACCGGCTCCGGTCAGCTGCCGAAGTTCGCCGAAGAAAGTTTCCGATGCGCGGAGGACGACCTCTGGTTGACGCCCACGGCCGAGGTGCCCCTCACCTCCCTCCACCGGGACGAGGTGCTGGACGCCAGCCTGCTGCCCCTCCGTTATGTCGCGCACACCCCCTGCTTCCGCCGTGAGGCCGGCTCCTATGGCAGGGACACCCGGGGGCTGATCCGGCTGCATCAGTTCAACAAAGTGGAGCTTTACTGGTTCTGCCAGCCCGACGCCTCCGAGGCGGCCCACGAGCAGCTCACCCGCGACGCGGAGAACGTGTTGGAGTCGCTGGAGCTGCCTTATCGCCGCATTGAGCTCTGCACCGGCGATCTCGGCTTCTCCGCCGCCCGCACGTACGACCTGGAGGTTTGGCTGGCCGGGGCGGGCGCCTATCGGGAGATCTCCAGTTGCAGCACTTGCGGCGATTTTCAGGCTCGCCGCAGCAACATTCGCTGCAAGGACAAAGGCAAGGGCACCCGCCTGGTGCACACCCTCAACGGCAGCGGCCTGGCTGTGGGACGCACCATGGCGGCGCTCCTGGAGGCCGGCCAGCAGCCTGACGGCACTGTGCGCCTCCCCCCGGCTCTGGTGCCTTACTACGGCGCAGAGGTTCTGGGGAGCCCAACCCCCTGATGGGACCCGGCGAGCCGATCCCCCTGGTCTGCCCCCAGAATGAATTCCCTTGAACGGTCCCTGAACTGATGGGAGTCCTTACCGCCCTGGCCATCCTGGCCGGACTGATCGTGGTCCACGAGGCGGGCCATTTCTTTGCCGCCGTCTGGCAGGGCATCCGCGTCAGCGGGTTCTCCGTTGGATTCGGACCTGCTCTTCTGGAGCGCCAACGGCGGGGCGTGCGCTTTGCCTTGCGGGCCATTCCCCTGGGTGGCTATGTCTCCTTTCCCGACGATGACGAGACCAGTCCTTTTCCCTCCGACGACCCCAACCTGCTGCGCAACCGCCCGTTGCCTCAGCGGGCCCTGGTGATCGCCGCGGGGGTTCTCGCCAACCTTCTGCTTGCCTGGCTGGTGCTTGTGGCCCAAGGCTTCGTGGTGGGGATTCCCGCCGGACCGAGCGCGTCCCCTGGAGTGCTTGTGGCAGGTGTGCAGCCCGGTCAAGCAGCGGCCCGCTCCGGCCTGCAAGCCGGAGACCGCATCCTCGCCCTTGATCAACAACCCGTGGCTGGCGGGCAGGAGGCTGTGGCTGATCTGGTCCGTCGGATACAGGCCGCTCCGCGGCGTCCGCTGCAGTTGCGGGCGGAGCGGGGTGGCCGCAGCCTCACGCTCACGCTCACCCCGGCGGATCAGGGGGGTGTTGGACGGATCGGGGCCCAGCTCCAACCCTTCGGCACGGAAACCTTCCGCGCACCGAAGAGTCCCTTCGAGCCGCTTGCTCAGGCCAACCACGATTTCATCGCCCTCACCCGTCGCACGGTGGAAGGCTTTGCCAGCCTGGTGACCCGATTCGGCGAAACGGCCTCCCAGGTGTCTGGACCGGTGAAGATCGTGGAGATGGGCGCCTCCCTGGCGCGGCAGGGAGGGGGCAGCCTGTTCCTGTTTGCGGCCCTGATTTCCATCAACCTGGCCGTGCTCAATGCCCTGCCGCTGCCGCTGCTCGACGGCGGACAGTTTGCCCTGCTCCTGGTGGAGGGGCTGCGGGGCCGTCCCCTTCCGGAACGCTTTCAACACGCCTTCATGCAATCGGGTTTTGTTTTGCTGGTGGGGCTGAGCGTGGTGCTGATCGTCAAGGACACCTCTCAGCTGCCCCTTGTGCAGCAGTTGTTCGTGCGCTGAGGACTGCGCTGTTCTCTTGCTTGGTTTCAACCATTGTCTGTGGCCCTGCTGATCGCACCGATGTCGGACAGGAAAAAAGCTCCTTGGCCTTGATGAACCAAGGAGCTTTGGTGTGGATTGGGTTTCCGAGGCGATCCGATCGGGTGGGATTCACCCCTGGCTGACTTGACGCACCCGGCTGCGCAGACGACGGCTCCAACTCAGAGCGGCTCCAACTCCCAGGACGGGCAGCGGACCGGGAACGTTGATCGGTGTCTGTGTAACGGTCACTATTCCCGAGGTGTTGAAGGTGACGCCGGTGACGAAGGCTGCCGGATCCGTGGGGCTCAGATTGGCGGCTTCCGCAATGTCCCGGATGCTGAAGCAGCTTTGGGGAGAAGCAAAATTGAACTGAGTATTGCCCGTCAACTGGGTGACGAACTGGGAGTAGGTGGCGCAGGAATCGCTAGAGAAGAACAGGTCATATAAGTTGTCATTAGGGAGCGTAGGTGCCGTGACTGAATTGAAGAGGGGTCCGCCGGTGACCGTGTAGTTGTAGCCCACGGTGACCGGTGGGTCGATGAACACGGGAACGTTGGGTTGGACCGGGAATTGGAAGACAAAGGAGTCATCCACAATCACAGGCATCAGGGGGTTGTCCGGCGTGGTGCCTGGGGCCTGGCCTTGGCCTGTGAAGGTAAATTGCCACAATCCTGGAGTTTCAAGGCTGACATTGCTTTGATTGATCACATCCAGCACAGCTCCTGTGCGTGAACCGGGCAGCATGAAGTAGTCAATGCTGTTGCCGGCGTCATAGCCAGCCACGGCCGGAGTGCCACCAAGGCCATTGATGCCGCCACTGGCGCTCCCCGTCGTCCATTGAAGTTGCGCGTATCGGAATTGAGCTGAGAAGGCTCCGGTGGTGTCCCCAGGGGAGCGTTGCAGAACAAGCTGGAAAGAATTCCGCTTGTCAGCACGCTGGCTGTAATAACCAACGTTTGGCCAGGTCACAACCAAGGAGTCTGCGTTGGGTGCAGCGTAATAAACCACATCGGATCCGGCATTGCGCGTATCAACATCGGCCCACCACGGGGCGAACATGGGCCGTGGAGCTCCTGGAAAGGCATTTGGCGTGTAACTGCCTAATGGTCCAGTGAAGGTGATATTGCCATTGTTGTTGACCCAGAATGAAGTGTATCTCGTGCCATAGAAGTTTATTGGAAATGGCAGATCCAGTCGACCTGTGGATCCATCATCATTGCGGGGGAGAAAAGCTGCGCCGTATCCGGATGGTCCGCCAAATCCATTGAGCAGGGGCACGGCAGCTTGGGCGGATGCGCTCCCCAGCGTCACGCCTAGGACCAGGGCCAGGGAAGTGGAGGCTTTGAGTGCCGCGCAATGGAAAATGTTCTGGTTAGCCATAAGCGTGAATAAAGAATATGAGGGGACTTCCGAAAAGAAAAGTCCCGATTTTTAGTGTAATCAGCTCTCGATGGAATGGTCTAATGTCACCGAATCATAACAATAGTTGGCTAGCAAAGGTCCTCCGCTTGGGTTGTTTCTTCGTGTCTCACGGGACGCAGCTGACGCGATGATGCTGGGGTGCTGCATGTTGTGTCCAGTTATAGCTGTCACCTCCGGAGTGTGATACCTGGCTCCTGCGTTGTGTGATAGCTGGTCGTTTTTGCTGCGTGTTGATTCCCGCCCCGGGATCGATGCTTCTTTTGCCTTCACTCGCTATGGCGGCTCCCTCCCGCTGGCCCGTGGCCCGCCCGCGCAACACGAGACGGGTGCCGCATGCCGACGGTGCAGCCGGGGGGGGCACGGGCGCGCCTGTCGAGGGGCGCGGGAGCGAGGCCGATCGACATGATGGAAGAAAATGCAAAGAATCTCTCTTCCTTCTGAGTCCATGCGGACTCCCGGCCTCCGCTTTGGAGGAGGCCGGGAGTCCGCATGGCGAGGTGCTTATCGTTGCCGAGGCTTGTTGACAGGGTCATGCCTGATCTGGCCGGCGCGCGGCGGCGGGCGTCCGAGCTTCTGGCGCGCTTGGGTGAGCACTACCCCAGGGCCACGTGCTCCCTCCACTGGGGCACCCCTTATGAGCTGCTCGTGGCCACCATCCTGTCCGCGCAGTGCACCGATGTCAGCGTCAACAAAGTCACCCCCGGGCTCTTCGCCCGTTTCCCTGACGCCGCTGCCATGGCCATGGTGGCGCCAGAGGCGCTGGAACCCTACGTCTCCTCCATTCGCTTTCATCGCCGCAAGACCCGATCCATCGTTGGCGCTTGCCGCTTGTTGATGGAGCGCCATGGGGGACGGGTACCCGCCAGCATGGAGGCCTTGCTGGAGCTGCCTGGGGTGGCTCGCAAAACCGCGAATCTGGTCCTTGCCGTCGCCTTCGGCCTCAACGCCGGGGTCACGGTGGACACCCACGTGACACGGCTCTCCCAACGGCTGGGGCTCAGCCAGGGCAGGGATCCACGCCGGATCGAGACCGATCTGATGGGTCTGGTGCCGCCATCCGAGTGGGAAAACCTATCGATTCGACTGATTGTCCATGGGCGTGCCGTGTGCACAGCCCGCAGGCCAGCCTGCGGGCTGTGCCCCCTGGTTGATCTCTGCCCCAGTCAGCTCAAGGGTTAAAGTCGACGAGTCATTAGTTCCGTCTCCCCTGGCCGCATGGCGAAAAAGTCGATGATTGCGCGCGATGTGAAGCGCAAGAAGATGGTGGACCGCTTCGCCAGCAAGCGCGCCGCCCTCAAGGCCGCCATGGAGGCAGCCCCCGATCCGATGGAGCGCCTGGAAATTCATCGCAAGCTGCAGGCCCTGCCCCGCAACAGTGCGCCAAGCCGTCTGCGCAATCGCTGCTGGGCCACGGGCAAATCACGCGGGGTTTACCGCGATTTCGGGCTCTGCCGCAACCAGCTCCGCGAGCGCGCCCACAAAGGCGAGCTTCCCGGGGTGGTCAAGTCGAGCTGGTAAGCCCGTCAACTCTCCACGGCCGGTCAGCCAAGAGCTGACACGGGCGATGACCGGTGGACTGAGGTCCCCGGTCTTTCTTTTTCCAGCCCTCACCGGTACCAGGATGTGCGCCATCCCTCGTTGCTGGAGCCTGTCTTGGCGGGCAGAGGGTAGAGCATTGCATCGTTTCCTCTCAGATGGAATCCAGAGAAAAGCAAAATTTCGTCGGGGTGGACAGGTCGGGTGCGAGAATCGAAACGACTCAGAAGCAATAACGCCCAGTGCAAGGACAAACGCAGTCGATCTCCTTCGATGGCCGAGAGATCCGACTGACCAGCGGCCGTTACGCGCCTCAAGCCGGTGGCGCCGTCATGATTGAGTGTGGAGATACCGCCATCCTGGTGACGGCCACACGCTCCACACCCCGTGAAGGGATTGATTTTCTCCCTCTGATCTGCGATTACGAGGAAAGGCTCTACGCCGCGGGACGCATTCCTGGCAGTTTTCAACGCCGGGAATCCCGTCCCCCTGAGCGGGCCACTTTGATCGCCCGACTGATCGATCGCCCCCTGAGGCCTCTGTTTCCCTCCTGGATGAGGGATGACCTTCAGGTGGTGGCCACCTGCATGTCACTGGATGAGCGGGTCCCGCCTGACGTTCTCGCGGTCACCGGAGCCTCCATGGCCACGCTCTTGGCCCAGATCCCGTTCCACGGACCCATGGCGGCTGTGCGCGTGGGCTTGCTGGGCGATGATTTCGTCCTCAACCCCAGCTTCCGAGAGATCCAACGCAGCTCCCTTGATCTTGTGGTCGCTGGCACACCCGACGGGGTGGTGATGGTGGAGGCCGGGGCTGATCAACTTCCTGAGCAGGATGTGATCGAAGCCATTGATTTTGGCTACGAGGCGGTCAGTGAACTCATCAAGGCTCAGATCGCGCTCCTTGCGGAGCTGGGTCTGACTCCTGCGCCGATTCCCGAGCAGGATGCCTCCGATCCAACTTTGCCTGCCTTCCTTGAGAAGCAGTGCGCCAAGGGCATCGGCGAAGTGCTGCAGCAGTTTGAGCTCAGCAAGCCTCAACGGGACGCCAAGCTGGATGCGATTCAGGCCGAGGTGAGCGAAAAGATTGCAGCTCTCAAAGACGATGATCCTGTGAAAGTGGCTGTTGGTAGTAGCAGCAAGGTGCTGGCCAATGGTTATAAGAGCTTGACGAAAAAGCTGATGCGTCAGCAGATCGTCAAGGACGGACGTCGCGTCGACGGACGCCAGTTGGATGAGGTGCGTCCCATCTCAGCCGCCGCCGGTGTGCTTCCCAAGCGCGTGCACGGATCCGGCTTGTTCCAGCGGGGGCTCACCCAGGTGCTCTCCACCGCCACCCTTGGCACCCCCAGCGATGCTCAGGAGATGGATGATCTCAATCCCGCCAAGGAAAAGCTCTATCTCCATCACTACAACTTCCCGCCCTACTCCGTGGCGGAAACTCGCCCCATGCGCTCGCCGGGACGGCGGGAGATCGGCCATGGCGCGCTGGCGGAGCGGGCCCTGCTGCCCGTGCTGCCACCGAAGGAGAACTTCCCCTACGTGCTGCGCGTGGTGCGCGAGGTACTCAGCTCCAACGGCTCCACCTCCATGGGGCCGGTGTGCGGCAGCACCTCCGCCTTGAGCAGCACGGAGCCGGTGGCGCGATCGACCTGGTTGTCCA
>CAYVWU010000016.1:0-24000 GCA_964455575.1 uncultured Cyanobium sp.
CCCTGGAGGGGTGGTCGAGTGGTTGATGGCTCCGGTCTTGAAAACCGGCGACCCGAAAGGGTCCGTGGGTTCGAATCCCACCCCCTCCGTTTGAACCGAGACCGAGACGGTCCCCATTTCCGGGTGTACCGATCCAGGTCGACAACCAGGTGCAAGGCTGGCCGCCTGGAGTTCGCGGAGAAATGCGCTGCAGGGATGGCCGAGACCCTTGGTCACGGCATTGCAGGAGAGGCCCTTCTGCAGGCGGAGATCCATGGTCTCCAGCCTCTGCTGCGGCGTGAACCGATGGCGTCCCTGGTGGGGTTCGTCAACGATCAACAGTCTGGTGATCAGGAAATGACCCCTTTCGACTTGTTCTGAACATCGGGTCCAGGCCATCAAAGTGTCCCCCTCTGCCGGGTGCCAGCGTTCCATCCGGGCTGGGGGCCGCGCGCCCAGGCGAATGAAAACACAGGAGTGGCCTGTGAGGAGCTCGCGGCCGTGATGAAGCGCCTCCAGACAAGGGTGAGTAACCCACCCCCGGATCGGCGCGGAGGTTCTTGCGGCCGGGATGCGCCGGTTCATGGTCAAAAACCTTGGCAAACCTGTCATCGAACGAGGACCAACTGGCACACAGTCAACGAGCCAGGCCTGATGAGCGACGAGGTGCTCCTCCAGGAGCTGGGGCGGCGCATCATGCGTCCGCGCCGGGAGGACAACCTCAGCCAGGCCCGGCTTTCCGAGCCGGCTGGCTTCTCCAAGCGCACCTTGGAGCGCCTGGAGGCTGGGGCGGCCTCCACCCAGCTTTCCCTGTTCCTGCGGGTGCCGCGGCTGCCGAATCTTCTGGAGCAGATCCTCCGCACCCGCAAGCGCCAGCCGTCGGCGCGTCCCCAAGCCGGCCAGCTCCAGGAGCTGTGGGCAGCCAGGAGCATGGCGTCTGTTGAACTCTGGGGCACGCGCATCAGCGCTGTGGTCCTCACCGAGCCCAATGGTGTGGCCATCTTCGAAGTTGCACCCTTTTTGCTGTCCAGTGGCCTCCAGTTGGCTCCCTTGGTGGTGGCGCGGGCCAAGCGGACCAACAGCACCCCTGAACTGCCACGGCGCACCTTTCGCGATCTTGCCCGCTTCAACGACATGGAGTGAGAAACCTTGCATTGGTTTTCTTGTGGCGCAACACTTTTTGCGACCTCTGTCTCAACCTGGTCGTGAGACCTATCGAATCAACAACCGCGATGATTCGCCACCACCGTCGCGTCAGCCGTGCGGGTGTTGGTCGTCGGGTGGAGAGAATGGAATTGGGCTTGAGGCTTGCTGAACCCAGTAGCACCCAAGCGCCGCAGGAAGCTTGACTATGTTGAGAAGCCCTGCCATGGAGAACCCTCAGGTTTTGCAAAAAGCGACATCAGAGCATGCAAATAGCGACACAAATGCATGATTACCCTCTGGTGAGTCCTTCCGGACCCAGAAGTGGTCTCTTCTGGCATTTACTGACCTGGATCAATGATGTAAGTTTGGAACAACCTGGCATCTTCAGGTTCATTCATTTTAAAACTCCTGATGATTCATTCACTTTTTTCTGGGAAGAAATATCTTCTCGTTGCCTCTTTGGGAATCGCTGCCCTTCTTTCTCCGACTCCTTCACGGGCGGCGATTGTGGGGTGCGCAGGTCAAAACACGGCCTCATTTACATGGGGAGAAATTAAGAACCTTGCTGGCTTCACTTGCACTGTTGACGACAAGGTATATTCTAATTTCTCCTACTCTTCAACGTTGAACTACTATACTGGCGGTGCCAGTTCTGGAGTCGATGATGCCGATTCCTTCTCCCTGTCTACCATCGGACTCGGGGGCTCGATTCATAATCTGAACGTCCAGTCGATTGGTGATTACAATAATTCTCGGGTTATACTTAGCTATAATGTAGCAGTTTCATCGGGATCCAATGTCTTTCAAAAGTATAGCGGGAATATTACAGGTGATAACTTGGCCTCATGGGGTTTGGGTGTTACGGCCACCAATTCTCCTTCGTCCTCCACAACACCAGGCTTTCCCTCCACGCTTGGACAAGCAGCCACAACGCCTAACGTTTACTTCAATCCCAACACCACTGTTGCCACTTTCAACAATGAGGTTTTGGCTGGAGCATCTGCGGTTGGGGTGACACAATTCTCTAACCGGTTGACCCAGGCAGTTCCAGGACCTTTGTCCATTCTTGGAACCGGTGCCGTCTTTGGCTTCAGCCGCAGGCTGCGTCGCCGGGTCAAGTTTGCGGCCTGATTTCTTCGAGCTGAACAACGGTTCTGAATCGTTTCGTTTTTGAACCGTTGTTATCCCCCCACCCCTATTGAGCAATCGTCCTTCCATGGTGTGAATCCATGGCCTTGGATGAGTTGCAAGACGAGCTCAGAGGTGCAGGGATGACTGAATCCCTTCACCACTGAGTTTGGTCAGTTGGCCGAGGTGATCATCTCGCTGTGATCAACTGCTGCCCAGTCGATCCCTACCCTTACAAGAGGTCCTGTTTTCATTGACAACTTGAGAAGGGAAGGGTGGGTTGCGCTTAGCTTTCTTGATTTGAACCAATTTGTTGCTTGGATACGCCAACACTGCCGCGCATCCACTTGTCTGACCGTGTTAGGGGCTTGATCTTGCTAGGCACGCGGACATTTGCAACGAGTCTTTCAGAACTGACTGGGTTGTGGGTCGATGGAGCATCCGCTTTCGGAGGGACTTGAGAGAGCTTTCATCAAGCTTGAAACAGGTCGTTCAGGTCATCGGATTAAGGGAATTGAGAGCTGCTGTTGCCATAGCTGCGGTTCATCGTTCTGCTGAGATTGCAAAGAGGCCGATAAGGGACATCCAAGAAAAGACTTGCTCGCCTATGGCAGGCAAACCCTTAAGGGCACGGAGACGGTGATCTGTTCAAGACTTACTCTTGTGCCGCAACCGTCCATTCCAACTTAGACTATGCCAAGGCCTGGGCGAGGCGAACAAGCACCCTGGTCTGAGACAGCGCGCACCCGCGAGCACCTGCTCCAACTTCTTCAAGCGCTGTGGACCGTCGTGGACCAGGACAGTGTGGAGCCCACCAACCATGGCGCGGAAGAAGTCCAGCGCTGGGGGCGCGATGTGTGGGAATTTCTGGAGCAGGCCTGGAGTGTCCATCGCCATGGTGGGGAGAGACCCTGTCCCGCCCCGTGGATGGATATGACGGGGGATCAGGCGAGGAGGTCTTGGCGGGTCAATAGCCCAGCCATTCCGCCGCGCTGGATCCTCTGGGGGCGACGACAGGATGGGCGGGCACATGCCAATGGCCGGGGGTTTTGGAGTAGGTGATCCCGGGTTCGAGATGATGCTGTTTGCCGTAGGCGCCGGTGAAGGTGATGCCGCCGCCCAGGATCGGTTGGTGATCGGGATGTTGGATCATCTCGCTCACATCAGCCGGATCAAACACGCCCAGTTGCGAATACCACATCGAGAACCGGGTCAAGGAGCAGCGGACGTGGTAACTGCCGCCCTGTTGGGCCCGCAGGATCAAGGCGGCAAGGACGCCCATGGCGGTGAGGTAGCCCGCCAGATAATCGTTGAGGATCACGGTCGGAGGAAGCAGGGGTTTCTCCTTGCTCCCCTCCAGCACCGCATAGCCCGATGTGCAGTTGGCATCCATGTCGAAACCGCCGCAGTCCCGCCAGGGCCCCTCCCAGCCGAAGGCGCGCAGCGAGGTGTAGATGATGCCTGGCCGCACGGCGGCCACCTGCTCGGCGGAGAGGCCGAGGTTGGCGATCTTGCGGCCGCGGAAGTTTTCCACCAGCACGTCCGCGCCCTTGAGCACGTCAAGAGCCTTCCCCTGGTAGCTGGCTTGGGTGAGGTCCATCCAGGTGGAGCGGAAGCCGAGATGGAGGTCCTGCAACAGTGCGTCGTATTCATATTCCGGCCGGGCCATGTGCAAAACCTCCGCGCCTTGCTCCGCCAGGGTTCGCGCCGTGTTCGGTCCGGCGATGACATGGGTGAAGGCGGCGACCTTGATTCCGGACAGGGGGCGGGAGGGATCGGTCAGGGGGGGCAGTTCCGGTTCGCTGTCCCCGATCTTGACGATCTCGATCAGCGGTGTGCGGGACAACAGCTCGCCTTGCGGGTGTTGCATCCACTCCTCGGGCGTGCGCACCATGGAGCCGACCATGCCGCGCTCCGCGGCGGCGTTCTCCAGGTCCAGGGCGTTCCACTGCGCGATCGCGGCGGCCATGGCGTCGTGATTCAGATCCGCTTTCAGCAATTCCATCCAGCGGGGCACGGCCAGCGGATAGGCCGCCGTCGGCAGATACCAGCGTCCGTCCTTGGTGGGAAACATGCTGAATCCCAATGGGTTGACGTCCGGGGCAACGAAATAGGTCTGGTACGGATAGCCCCCAGCGGAGGGTTTGAACATCGCCATCGGGTTGATGTGCACCACCGCTCGCCTCAGGTCGACAGAGAGATCCTGGGCCGGTCCGCCGCGCAGGCGGTAGAGGATCTGGGTGGCCACGGCCGGAGCCATCATGCCCATCGCCATGATCGCTCCGAGCCGGTGATTGCTCCGCAGAATGGGATCCTGGCCGGTGAAGGTGATCTGTCCTCCCGTGTCTTCGGGGTTGAGCCCCACCCCTTGGAGCAGGGCGGCAAAATCCGCATGCAGATCAGGAGAGGTCGTCAAGCGATTTGGCATCCACGCTCCTGTCATGGGGAGATCTTTTTGTTTCTCCTTGAACGTACCACCACGGCGCGAGGACGCTCCCCACAGCGGTGCCCTGATTCACACGAAGCAAATGAGAATGGGGTGAATAAGGTTGAAGGAATCTTGAGGAGATGGTTTTCGCGTGGATCCCTCAAGGCCCTGGTCTCGACCCTGGTCTCGATCCGGGTCTCAGGACCCCAGCAAGGCGGTGCACTCCAGGCGCTCCTGGCTGGCATCGCGACGCCGCAACCGCAGGCTGATCAGGTCGGCCAGGTGGTTGGCGTCTTCGGCCACACCGCAGAAGCGCCCCGAGCCCCAGGTGTGCAGCCACGGCAGGCCAAGGAAATAGAGGCCTGGGCTCTGGGTGACGCCCCGATCATGGGCCGGGTTGCCGGAGCCGTCGAAAACGGGCACGTCGATCCAGCGGAAATCCGCCCGATATCCCGTGCACCAGATCACCGCCGCCAGCTGTTGGGTCGTGAGATCCAGGCCCGGGTCCCTGACGGGACCCGGCTGCCAGCAGGGTGTGTAGGCAGGCTCTTCGGGGACGTCGAGGTTGTTCTTGGCGATCCAGGCGTCGATGCTGGCGCGAATGCGGCAGTAGACCGCGTCCGCCTGATCCAGGTTGGCGGCCAGATCATCCTGGAACAGGACCTGATCAGCGCTGAGCGCACACAGCCGACCATGCAGCCGCATCCCCTGCAGCGCGCGGGCGCGCAGGTCGATCTCCCGGCCGCCATCGCGACCGGTGAGGTAGTGATTCGTCTTCGCGCGTACGCTGCGCGGATCGGGATGATCGCTGATCGGATGGGCGTAATACCCCATGCGATCCAACCAATCCACCACATCCCGGCCGCGATAGCGGCGTGGCGAACGCGGGGCTGAGCCGACGCTCAAATGCACCTCGCGACCGGCGAGGAAAAGATCTTCAGCGATCTGACATCCCGACTGCCCACTGCCCACCACCAGCACGGGTCCAGGCGGCAAGGCCTCCGGGTTGCGGTAGTCGCGGGCATCGAGCTGAACGATTGACGCTGGCAACCGCGGCGCGTCGCCATGGCGCCGCGGCGAGTGATAGCCACCCGTGGCGACCACCACCTGGTCCGCGAGAAGTTCCCCCTCGCTTGTGAGGAGCCGATAGCCCGCACCATGGGCCATGAGGCGCTGAACCGCGACGCCTTCGCGCACCTCGGCGCCGACGAAGTCGGCATAGCGCCGGAGGTGGGAGACGATATCCGCCTTCACCATGAAGCCCTCCGGATCCGAGCCGTCGTAGGGAAAATCCGGCAGGCGACATTGCCAGTTGGGTGTCACCAGACAGAAGGAATCCCAGCGCTGCTGCTCCCAGGCGTGGCCGACGCGGTGCTTCTCCAGCACCAGGGGACGGAGGCCGCGCTTCTGCAAGGCCTGGGCGATGGACAAGCCCGCCTGACCTGCCCCGATGATCACGACCTGGCGTCGAGAGGCTGTTTGCTCAGACACAATCCCACGCCTGAAGTTGACCTCATCTTCTCGTTCCTTTCCCTGCATTCCGTCGCGATCGACACCAAATCGCCGCTTCCTGGCGCTCCCACGGCCATCGCGTTTGGTGACATCCGCGACACTGGCTCGTCGGGCTCCAAGGCCAAACTGCTCGCGCAACAAAACTTTGCGACCTTCATGCCTGCTGTCAGCCGTCCTTCCAATCAGCCGGGTGATTTTCTCGTGGACTACGAGGAGAAGGTGTTCCCCGATGTGAAAGCCGAACCGGGTGAAAAAGCGCTGATCACGTTTCACACCGTCGCCTTTGAAGGATCCATCGGTCTGGTCAACCTGCTGCAGGCGAGTCGCCTGATCAATAAAGGGTTTGAAACCTCTATCCTGCTTTACGGACCGGGCGTCACCCTCGGCGTGCAGCGCGGTTTTCCCAAGCTCGGCGACGCCGCCTTCGATGGCCATCTCAACTTCAACGCACGGCTGCAGAAGTTCATGGACCAAGGCGGCAAGGTCTATGCCTGTCGCTTTGCCCTGCAGGCCCTCTATGGCCATGGCGAAGGCGCCCTGATGCCGGGCATCACGCCGATCAATCCGCTCGATGTGCTCGACATCGTGTTGCTGCATCGCAAAGAAGGCGCCTTCATCCTCGACACCTGGACCCTCTGATCGCCCGTCTTCGCTCTTCCCATCGCCCCCATGATCAAGGTTGCCGCCGCCCAGATCCGCCCGGTGTTGTTCAGTCTGGAGGGCTCTGTGCAGCGCGTCCTCGCCGCCATGGCCGAGGCCGCTGCACAGGGGGTGTCGTTGATCGTCTTTCCGGAGACGGTTCTGCCTTATTACCCCTATTTCTCCTTTGTCGAGCCACCGGTGTTGATGGGTCGCTCCCATCTGGCGCTCTATGACCAGGCCGTCACGGTTCCTGGTCCCGCCATCGACGCGATTGCCGCCGCGGCGCGGGACCATGGCCTCCACGTCCTGCTCGGCATCAACGAACGGGAGGGCGGAAGCCTCTACAACACCCAGTTGTTGATCGACGACCACGGCGAGATCAAGCTCAAGCGCCGCAAGGTCACTCCCACCTTTCATGAGCGGATGGTGTGGGGGCAGGGCGATGGTTCAGGGCTTCAGGTGGTCGAGACCAGCCTCGGCAGGATCGGCGCTCTCGCCTGCTGGGAGCACTACAACCCCTTGGCGCGCTTTTCCTTGATGGCTCAGGGGGAAGAGATTCACTGCGCCCAGTTTCCCGGTTCCCTGGTCGGCCCCATCTTCAGCGAGCAGACGGCGGTCACCATGCGCCACCACGCCTTGGAGGCCGGCTGTTTCGTGATCTGCTCCACGGCCTGGCTGGATCCGAGCGACTACGGCCGCATCACGGCGGATTCCGCCCTGCACAAAGCCTTCCAGGGCGGTTGCCACACAGCGGTGATCAGCCCCGAGGGTCGTTATCTGGCGGGTCCCTTGGGGGAGGGCGAGGGTTTGGCGATCGCTGAACTCGACCCCTCCCTGATCACCAAACGCAAGCGAATGATGGATTGCGTCGGCCATTACAGCCGGCCTGATCTCCTCGCCCTGCGGATCAATCAGGCGCCCGCGCAACAGATGGTGCCCATGGGCGCCTTCCCTCTGGAAACCCCTTGTCCCCCAGGGCCCTTCCCGGGCCAGGAGCTCAACGATGTCTGATCTCGGACGCCTGGTGACAGACCTTCAGGTTCATGGGGTCGCCGATCCCTCCCTGCCGGGCAATCGCGGACGTCGCGGTGGGGCCGGTCCCTCCGACCACCGGGCCCTGACGTTGGACGGCACCACGGTGATGGTCCCCGTCTACACCACGGCGGCGCAAGCCTCGCCCTATCGCTTGACCATCGACGCGAGCGGCGCTCCTGCCCTCGCCCATCAGACCGATTCCATTCAGGCCTCCCTTGCCGTGCCCGGTGAGCCCGCCTTCTACGGCCTGCGCACCGCCGATGGGGTCCCCTACCGCTCCATCGCCTTGCTGCACAGCCGCGATGTGCTGGCCACCACCCTGCAGCAGACCTGCATCCGCTTCCGCGACCGGAAGGACTCCTGCCAGTTCTGCGCGATTGAGCAATCGCTCGCCGATGGCCGCACGCTCGTGCGCAAGACGCCGGACCAGGTGGCGGAGGTGGCGGAAGCTGCCGTTCGTCTCGATGGCGTCAAACAGTTGGTGATGACGACCGGCACCCCCAACAGTGAGGACCGGGGAGCGCGGTTGATGGCAGAAACCGCGGCCGCCGTCAAACAACGGGTTGCTCTCCCGATCCAGGCCCAGTGTGAGCCGCCGGCGGATCCGATCTGGTATCAGCGCATGCGTGAAGCTGGCGTCGACAGTCTGGGCATGCATCTGGAAGTGGTGGAGCCGGAGGTGCGACGTCGCATCCTGCCCGGCAAATCGAAGATCAGCCTTGAGCAGTACTACATAGCCTTCGCTCAGGCCGTTGCGGTGTTTGGCCGGGGACAGGTGTCCACCTATCTGCTCGCTGGCCTCGGCGATAGCGCCGCGGCACTGATCCAATGCGGCGAGCGCCTGATTTCCCTCGGCGTTTATCCCTTTGTCGTTCCCTTTGTCCCCATCTCCGGCACGCCGCTGGAACACCATCCTGCCCCGAGCACCGATTTCATGGTGGAGGTCTACTCCGCCATCGCCAACCGGCTCCGCCACTCCGACCTTCGCTCCGAATCCATGGCCGCTGGCTGTGCCAAATGTGGCGCCTGCTCGGCCCTGTCCCTGTTTGAACGCGCCAGCTGATCGTCATGTGGTTCATCGATCCCAGCAGCCATGACATCGGCTGCAGCCACAGCTCGGCGCCGGCCGCGTTCACCCCTTCGGTGCGCTGGGGCATCGGCATCGACGCGGATGACTTCCGCTTGTCGCCGACAGCCAGCTCCGACCGCTTCAGCTTTCACCTCCTGCACCCCCGCTCCGCCCTGCTGGAGGGTTACTGGCAGCTGCGCAGCGCCATCTTCTGCGAGGAGCAGCATCTGTTCGAAGACAGCGATCGCGACGCGCTGGATGCCCGGGCCTACCCCATCAGCGCCCTTCACCACGGCAGCAGCCATGGGGGTCAGGTGGTGGGTGTGGTGAGGATCGTCGAGACCGACCATCGGCTTTGGTATGGCGGACGTCTCGGGGTCCACCCCGCCTTTCGGCGTCACAATCAAATCGGCAAGGGCCTGATCTGGAAGGCCGTCACCACCGCCCATGGCTGGGGGTGTGATCGCTTCCTGGCCACGGTGCAGATCCAGAACGTGCGCTTCTTTCAACGTCTCCATTGGACCTCCATCGAGGCTCTGGAGATCCGCGGCCTCCCCCACCACCTCATGGAGGCGGATCTGAACTACTACCTGCCCGCGCGGGACCGACGCCCCAGCGAGCGCATCGCCGCATGAGCGCCGTTGACCTCTCGGCGCTGGCCGCCCAGCTCCGCTGCCTCCAGGGCCTCCAGGCCAAGCGGGACATCCAGGGCGCCGCGGCGGCTTTCGGCCATCACCCCTTCAGCGAGCTGGGGCCCGCGTCGCGCCTGGGAGATGACGCGGCCCTGCTCCCGGCGCAGTCGGGACGCTTGCTGCTGGCCTGCGAGGGCATGCAGCCGGAACTGGTCCAGGAGGACCCCTGGTTTGCCGGCTGGTGTTCCGTGCTCGTCAACCTCAGCGACATCGCCGCCATGGGCGGTCGCCCCATGGCGCTGGTGAACAGCGTCTGGAGTCCAGACGAGCAGGCGATGGAGCCTCTCCTGGCGGGCATGCGATTCGCCTGCGACAGGTTTGCCCTGCCCATGGTGGGGGGACACACCAATGCCCACAGCCCCTATGCGGCCCTGTCCGTCTCTGTGCTGGGGGTGGCGGAGGGACCGGTGCTGTCGGCCCGGGCGGCTCGGGATGGCGACGCCTTGGTGCTCCTGGTCGATGGCGACGGTCGCCCCTACAAGCACTATCCCTTCTGGGATGCGGCCACCCGCGCGGACCCGTCGCGTCTGCGGGCCCAATGGGCTCTGTTGCCCCGCCTCGCCCAGACGGGCCTCGCCCATGCCGCCAAGGACATCAGCATGGGCGGCCTCGTCGGCACCGCGGCGATGTTCGCCGAGGCCTGTGGCTTGGCGATCAGCCTGGAGCTGGACGCCATTCCCCGTCCGGCGGGGCTGGCCGAAGTGGAGTGGCTCAGCTGCTTCCCGAGCTTTGGCTTTCTCCTGGCGGTGCACCCCAACCAACTCCCCGCCCTGGCCTCCGTTCTCAGCCCTTTCGACCACTTGATCAGCGCGCCCATCGGTCGCTTTGCCACCGGCGGCGGCGGGGTGACGTTGCGGCGCCAGGGAGACAGCCAGCCGCTGTGGGACGCCACCACGCCGTTGACTGGTTTTTCCGCGGTGGCCAGTCCTTAGCGCCTGCGATCAACCGCTGTGTTCGCCCTTCTCCGACCCTGGAACCGATGCCCGAAGTCCTGCTGGAGCTGTGTTGGCCCGATGGCGACATCAGCATGTTCTATTCACCCTCGACAGTTGTCTATGACTATTTGCAACCGGGTGACACCTTGACCATTGCCGAGCTGGAGGAGAAAGGGCTGGCCGCCCTGCGCGACGCCTCCGAGCGGGTGCGGAGACGCTATGGATTTTCCTGCACGCGCACCGATGAAGAGGCCTCCCGACTGCGACAACGCCTCGTCCACTATGCGCCGGACTCCACCGTGGACGTCCGGGCGCACCACGCCTGAATCCCCTCGCTCCCTTCACCGAACCCACCATGACCAGCAAGCCGCCTTTCCCCCCCTTCACCCTGGAGACAGCGATCCAGAAGGCGAGGATGGCCGAAAACGCCTGGAACGGCCGCGATCCGCAGGTCGTGGCCATGGCCTACACCGAAGACAGTCGCTGGCGCAATCGCAGCGAGTTCATCCAGGGTCGCGAGCAGATCGTGCGTTTCCTGGAACGCAAGTGGGCCAGGGAACTCGACTACAAGCTGATCAAAGAGGTCTGGGCCTTTGCAGGTAACCGGATCGCCGTTCGCTTCCAGTACGAGTGGCATGACGATTCCGGTCACTACCACCGGTCCTACGGCAATGAAAACTGGGAGTTTTCGGACACGGGTCTGATGCGACGTCGCGAGGCCAGCATCAATGATGTGCCGATCCTGCCCGAGGAGCGTCGCTTCACCTGGGGGGACGGTCCCCGTCCGCTGGATTTTCCTGGCCTCACCGAACTGGGCCTTTGAAGCCTGCCGCCGTCGCGCCGCTCGCTGTCGTCTGACCATCCGCTGGAGACGACACGGGCAACGGCGGGTCGCCGATCGGCGATCAGGGCCAGGGCACGTAGCGGATCGGTTCGTACTTCGTGAACAGCAGTCGCCAACCGCGCAGCGTCAGCTTCTGCAGGTTGTCCATGAACTCTCGCGTCTCGCCCCCGGCGATCCAGCTGGCTTTCAGCAGCGGGAGTTGCTCGCTCATCACCTCCAACGGCATTTCCACCAGCAGCAGGCTGTCGTCTCCCGCGATCCGCTGAATGGGGCCCTCGTCGCTGCGCTGCCAGAGGCGCAACAGCAGTTCCAGGGCCAGACCCTTTCCATTCTCCCCGGGATCAGCGGCTGCCGCGGCTGCCGCGGAGAGGGATCGACCGGTCAGCGGCAGCGCCCGTTTGCCCCGGATGTCCAGTAGCGCCAGTGCAACGAGATAGGGAGCATCAGCCATGGAGGAAGTCCGAACGTCAACGCGCCTGCCCAAGATAAAGAGCAGGGGAACCCCATTCGTAAAAAATGAGTCATCATGCTCAAAGCGTTGTGAATCTGTGCCAGAGGTTGATCTGGGTTGGTGTGTCGGAGGGTTAAATTCGCCGGGCCTTTTCCATCGTCCCTTCTCGACCATGGCCAGCATCCACGACCAACTCCAGGCCTATCGCGCAGAGCTTCTTGACGCTCAGGGCAAGGGAGATCAGGCCATTGCTCGCAAATTGGAACAGCGCATCCAGGAATTGGAGGAGTATCAGCAACGCCATCCCGAAGCGACGGATGCTCCCTCCCCCCTCGAAGTGTTCTGCGATCTCAATCCCTCCAACATGAACTGCCGCGTCTATGACGACTGAGATGTCCCCAAATGGGGGCAGCGCCCTGCGGGGGGGCCGGTCGAGCATGCCAGCCGCACCCGAGGCGCACCTCTTCCATGGGTCAGACAACGTTGACCTCCACCCTCACGCTCGGTGGGTTGGAAACCAGCTATTCGCGGGACGGGAAGGCGATTCCAGTCGTTTCAGCGGTGGCGTTGCAAAGGTGCTGGCCGCCCGACAGACCCCCACGAGCCCGAGTTGGTTTCAGGGCACAGCTGGTGCGTTTCATCAGAATCAAGAGTTGTTTGAGAGCTGGCATGTCGAGCGGATGTTGATCCTTTCCGCGGATCAGCTCCATCGCATGGACCATGGCGCGTTTCGGTGCCGCCCTGGACGCCATGGGTGCGGACACCTACGACTCTGAACGGGACCGCCAACGGCCCGATGGCACCGTGATCTCCCCATCTGCTGTCGCGCTGGCTCCTGCTCCTCCTGTGCGGGCCAGTTGATCAGCGGCAGCGCGCACGCAGGCAAACCCCAGCTCCCCGTGGGGGGCGGTGCGTTCAGTCCATGGCTGTGCGCACCACGCGGGCCGTGGATCCGCGGTCGGTGGCACGCACCTCAATCCCGGCCTGAATCCGCTCCTTGAGGGCGCCCACATGGCTGATGATGCCGATCATCCGCCCCCCCTCCCGGAGTCGGTCCAGCTCATCCATCGCCAGTTGCAGGTTGTCGGGATCCAGCGTGCCGAAGCCCTCATCGATGAACAACGTCTCCAGGTGCACCCCTCCCGAGCGCGCCTCCACCGTGTCCGCCACCCCCAGGGCCAGGGCCAGGGATGCCTGGAACGTCTCCCCTCCCGAGAGGCTGTTCACCTCGCGCTCCTCTCCGGTGTAGGCATCGAGCACCTTCAAGCCGAGGCCCGCCTGGCGTCCACCCCTGCCCCCTTCATCGCTCAGTCGCAGCTGATAGCGACCGGAGGTCATCAGGTCGAGTCGGAGATTGGCGTGGCCGCAGATCTCCTCCAGGTAGGCGGCCAGCACCCAACGCTGCAGGGAGATGTAGGGCGGTGCTTTGCCGAGACAGCGTTCGGCGACGCCATTGAGTCGTTGCGCTTCCTCCCGTTGCCGCGCCAGCAGCGTGTCCCCCTGTCGGTGCTCCGCGGCGAGGCGGGCCAGATCCTCCAGGCCGCCGCGCGCCTGGCTCAGCCGTTCCAGGGCGGCCAGGCGGGTGGCGTCGGCGGCTCTCCAGGTGGCCTCCGCTGTGGCGAGGTCGGGACATTCCTCCGGCAAGTCAGCGAGGTCTTCGGAGGCGAGCCTGCCGCGCAGGTCGCTCACCTCCTTGTCGTAGGCGGCGATGCGCTCCGCCCACCGCTTCCGCAACGGCTCCGCCTCCATCGCCGCCGCCGCCGCCTCCACCTGTTCAAATTCTGAGGCGGCCAGATCTTGCGCCAATCGCGCCGCGCAGGCCTCCTGTCGGCTCAGCGCCTGGTTGTGGCTTTGCAGGCTGGCCGCCAGCGCGTTCAAGGCCCGCTCCAGGGGAGCGAACGCCGTGAGCACGGCGCGCGGCTCGATGCCCTCCCCCAGGGCGTGACTGACCTCCGCCTCCAGGGCCCGGGCCCGCTCCCCCGCTTCCAAGCCCGCCTCCCGGGCGAGGGCGAGGGCGGTCTCGGTCTGGCCTTGCTGCTCCGTCAGGTGCCGCAGCGCCTCGTCGTGGGCCTGCAGCGCCCCCTCCAGCGCCTCCACGGCGCCAGCGGCGGCCTCGGCCTGGCCCAGGGCCGCCACGGCCTCCTCCGCCCTGGCGCGCGCCCGCGACGGTTCGGGAGCGCCCGACCCGGTGGTCATTCCCTCCGCGGGGCTCACACCCGCTTTCTCCGCCATCGCTTTCAGTTCCGCTTCCGCCGCCGCCACCGCCGCCGCCGCCTGTTGGGCCGCGCCCGTCGCGCCGCTCACGGCCGCCTCCGCCGCCTGCAGGGTGGCCTCGTCCGGATGGGGCCGTCCCGCGACAGCCCGGGCGGGAGCGGGGTGCTGGCTGGAGCCGCAGACCGGGCAGGGGGCGCCCGCGACGAGGCCCTCCGCCAACCGGCTCGCCATGCCGCTGATCTGCTGGTGGCGCAGCTCCAGCAGGGCCGCATTGGCCTCGTTGCGCCGGGCTTCCGCCTGATTCCGGGCGGCGACGGCCGCGCTGGTCCTGTCGCGCAGGGCAGGGAGGGCGGCGACGGCCTCCGCCTGGCGCCGGGCCTCCTCGGCGGCGCGGCGCAGCCCATCCAGCTGATCCCGCGCCGTGCGCGCTTTCGCCACGGCCGCCTCGCTGGCCTGTCGTTCCTGGCGCCTGGCGTTCAGGGCGGCCTCGGCTCCGGAGCGAACGGCTTCCAGCCGCTGGAGCTCCTCCTGGGCCTGCCGCTCCCGGGCGCGGGCGCGGCTGCCCTCCTCCGCCTGGCCCACCAGGGCGCTCACCTCCGCCCGCCGGGCCGCCAGGGCGGTGGTGGCGTCGTTCAAGGGCCCTGGCCCGGGCAGGGTGTCGAGGGGGAGGCGGGAGACGGCGGCGGGCAGGGCCCGAGCCGCCTGTCGCGCCTGGAACGCCAGGCGCAGCAGCCCGTCCACCCGTTCCACCTCCGCGGCCAGGGCCTGTCGAGCTGCCGCCTCCGCCTCCAGGCTCGGCCGCAGGGCTTCGGCCCGCTCCGCCCGGCGCAGCCGCTGCCGATAGGCCTCCACCACCTCCGCCTTGCCCTCCTGCTCCCGCAGCCGGGCGAGGGCCGTGGCCCGGCGCGTCCAGCGATCGGCCAGGGCAAGGGTGGCCTGCCGGGCCTGCTCCGCGACGGTCAGCGCCTGCGTGGCCTCCCCCAGTCGGGCGCTGGCCGCCGCCACCACGGCCCCCAGCCGCTCCTCCAGCCGATCCAGCTCCGCCTGATCGGCGGGCACCGCCTCAGGATCCTCCGGCCCGCGCCAGGGGCTCCATTCCCGGGCGGCCTGCTGGCGCAACACCTCCTGTCCCTGGCTGGTCGCCAGGGCCCGCAGACGCGCCGCCTTGGCCTGCTCCTCCAGCCAGAACGCCGCCCGTTCGAACACGCCCGTGTTGAAGAGGGTGCGCAGCAGCGTCTCCCGCTCCTCCGCCCTGGCGCGCAGCACCTCGGCGAATTTTCCCTGCGGCAGCAGGATCACCTGGCGAAACTGGCTGGCGTTCAGGCCGATCAGTCCCTCCACCTCCCGCGTCACCTCGGTGGTGCGGCTGGCGATGGCCTCCTTCTCGCCCCCCCGCAGGCGAAAGAGGACCGCCTGCGCGGCCTTCTCCGTGGTGCCCCCCCCACGGCTGCGCGGAGCGCTGTGGGCGGGGGAGCGCTCCACGCGGTAGCGGGCCTCCCCGCAGGAAAAGTCCAGCCCCACCCGCGGCACCGCGCCGATGGGGGCGTGATCCGAGCGCAGGCCCTTGAGATTGCGGTCGCCGGAGACCTCGCCATAGAGGGCGAAGCACAGGGCGTCAAGCAGAAAGGTCTTGCCCGCGCCGGTGCGGCCATGGATCAGGAACAGGCCTTCGCGGCTGAGCGCGTCAAAGGCGATCCGCACCGGGTCGGCGTAGGGACCGAAGGCCTCGATCGTCAGCAGATGGGGCCTCACGGCGCGGTTCCGGCGTCGGGCGCCTGTGCGTCCTGGTGGGCGCCGGCCGCCTCCAGGGCGCGACGCAGCAGTCGCTCCTCCAGCGCCGTCGCCGGGCGTCCCTGCTGGTCGGCGTAGAACGTCGTCACCAGCTGCAGGGGGGAGGTGGCCTGCCGGACGCGCTGTTGTCGGTCGCCAGCGGGTTGCCGCTCCGCGCGCGGCGGCCGGTGGCGCAGCTCGGCGATGTGGGGGAAGCGCCGCTGCAGGCGCGCCTTGGCTTGCAGGGGCAGCACCTCGTCGGTGAGCACCACCCGCACCCGGGCCTGTTCCGCCGCCGCCAGGGTGGGATCGCGCAGGAGGTGCTCGATCTCACCCTTCACCGTGGCCAGCGGGCGGCCCACCTCCAGCGGCACCCGCTCCACCGTCGGCGTCCCGTCAGCGGCCAGTTCGATCAGTCGCACCTCCTTGCGCTGGCCCTCCTCGGAAAAGGAATAAGGGAGGGGGGAGCCGCAGTAGGCGAGCCGCGGTCCATCGAGCTCCTGAGCGCGATGGAGATGGCCGAGGGCCACCGCGTCAAACCCGGCGAACGCCTCCACGCTCACCCGCTCCACGTTGCCCACCGTCAGCTCCCGCTCCGACTCGCAGGGCACGCCTCCCGCCACAAAGCCATGGGCCACGACGATGGAGCGGTGGCCCGGTCGCTGGCGCAGGTCGCGGCGAAGGCGGGCCAGGGCCAGGCGGGTCACCTCCTCATGCCGCAGGCGTCCGACGGGCAAGGCCGCTCCGCTCTCCACCGCCCCACTGTCCACCGGCCTACTTTCCACCGCCCCGCCGTCCACCGCCCCGCTGTCCACCGCGGAGCCCTCCCGCTCCATGCCCTCCCCCTCCAGGGAGGGACCATCCACCGCCGGATCCAGATAGGGCACCGGATAGATCGCCACCGGCCCCCCGCCCCGACGCGGCGTGACGATCACCGGCTGATTCGCCCGGCGCACGTCCCCGCGGATCGTCACCCCCAGGGCCGACAACAACGGGTCGTACACCGACACGCGCACGTGGGAGTCGTGGTTGCCGGCGATCGCCACCACCGCCGCCCCCGTGGCGCGCAACCGCGCCAGGGTGTCGTTGAAGAGCCGCACAGCCTCCGCGGGGGGGATCGCCCGGTCGTAGATGTCGCCGGCGATCACCACCGCGTCCACCTCTCCCTCCCGAGCCAGGTCCACCATGCGTGCCAGGGCCTCGGCCTGCTCGTCCAGCAGGGAGGCGCCATGAAAAGACCGTCCCAGATGCCAGTCGGAGGTGTGCAGGACGCGCATCAACCCGCCACCGCCTCCGCCATCCGAGCCACCTGCACGATCGGAGCCACATCATGCACCCGCAACACGGCCGCCCCCCCCTGCACCGCCAGGGCACAGACCGCCGCCGTGCCCCACAGCCGCGCCCGGGGCCGGGGTTCCCGCAGCACGGCGCCGATGAACCGCTTGCGGGAGGGGCCCACCAGCACCGGGTGGCCCGCGGCCACCAGCTCCGGAAGACGCCGCAGCAGCTCCAGATTCTGGTCGGTGGTTTTGGCGAAGCCCAATCCCGGATCCCAGAGGATCCGCTCCGCCGCCACCCCCGCCGCCAGGGCCTGCGCCGTCGCCGCCTCCAGCTCCCGCCGCACCTCCGTCACCACGTCGCCATAGGTCGCCAAGCCATCCATCGTGCGGCTGTCCCCCCGGCTGTGGGTCAGCACCACGGGGCAGCCGGCGGCGGCCACCAGGGCCAGCATCGCCGGATCCCGCAGGCTGCCGCCCGGCGCGTCCGCGGTGCGGTTGGCGCCGCGCACGTCGTTGATCCAGTTCGCGCCCGCCGCCAGAGCCTCCTCCGCCACCGCCGCATGAAAAGTGTCGATCGACAGCACGGCCTCGGGCCAGGCGGCACGGATCGCCCGCAGGGGCGGCAGCAGACGGGCCAGCTCCCCCGCGGCGCCCACCTCCTCCGCCCCCGGACGCGTGCTCTGGGCCCCCAGATCGAGCACCGCCGCCCCCTCCTTCAGCAGGCGCCCGGCCTGCCGCACCGCCGCTTCCACGCTCTCCAGCCGACCGCCATCGCTGAAGGAATCGGGGGTGAGATTGAGCACGCCCATCACGGCGACGGGCCCCGCCGGTCGCGGCGGCTCGGGAGGCTGCGGCCGCGCGGACGGTCCCAGCGGCTCCGACGGTGGCGAGGGCATGGACGGAGGAGAGGTCACGGACGGCGGGGGTGGCGCGGACGGTGGGGGTGGCCCGGGCAAGGGCGGGGGATGACGTCTGGCTCTGATTGTGAACCGGGCGGCGGCGAGGATTCCCAGCAGACCTGCCGCGTGGACGCGATGGACCTGGTGTGGATCCTGGGCGATCAGCTCCTGACGGATCACCCTCTGCTGGCGACGCCCGATCCCGACCGTTGGGTGGCGATGGTCGAATCCGCCCCCCGGGCCCGCCGCCTTCGCTACCACCAGCAGAAACTCACCCTGCTCTATGCCGCCATGCGCCACCACGCCGCGGCCCTGGAGCAGGCCGGCCATCGCGTCCTCTACCACCGCCTGGAGCAGCCCCTTCTCGCCACGCTCTCCGCCACGGGCCCCACCGCGGACCTCCCCGACAGCGGCGCCGTGCTCGCCGCCTGGATCGCGCGCCACGATGTGCGCGCCATCCACCTCCTTGAACCCAACGATTTCCACACCCAGTCGGCCCTGCCCGCCCTGGCCGAGCGCCTGGGCGTGCCGATCCACACCCACCCCTCCAGCCAGTTCCTTCTCCCCCGCGCCGATTTCCTCTCCTGGGCGCAGGGCCGACGCTCCGTCGTCATGGAGCAGCACTACCGGCGGCTGCGCAAGGAGCTGGGCGTGTTGATGACCGCCGATGGCCAGCCCGCTGGCGGCGTCTGGAACACCGATGCGGACAACCGCCAGACCCGCGCCCAGTTCCGCAAGGCCAGTCCCCGCGTGCCCACCCTGCCGCCCCCCACGCCGGACCCCGTGGCGCGGGAGGTGGCCGCCCAGGTGGCGCGCCTGTTCCCCGATCATCCGGGCCGCGCGGCCGATCTGTGGCTGCCTGTCACGCGGGCGGGGGCGCTGGCCTGGTTGGAGCGTTTCGTGGCCGAGCGTCTGGTTGGCTTTGGCCCCTGGGAAGACCTGCTGGTGGACCAGGAGCCCGTCCTCTTCCATTCCGTGCTGTCGCCCCTCCTCAACATCGGCCTGCTCACACCGATGGAATGCGTGCGGGCGGCGGAGCGGGCCTGGCAGGCGGGCGCGGCGCCCCTCGCCTCGGTGGAGGGGTTCATCCGGCAGATCATCGGCTGGCGGGAATTCATCCACGGCATGTACTGGCGCCACATGCCCGACTACCTCACGGTGAATGCCCTGGAGGCCCATCGCCCCCTGCCCCGCTGGGCTTACAGCGGAGACACGGACCTCCGCTGCGTCAGCCGCGCCATCCAGCAGGCCATCGCCCTCGGCTACAACCATCACATCCAACGCCTGATGGTGCTTGGCAACTATTTCCTTCTCGGCGGCTATGCCCCCGCGGAGGTGTTGCGCTGGTTCCTGGAGATGTACAGCGATGCCTACGACTGGGTGATGGTGCCCAACGTGCTCGGCATGGTGCTCTACGCCGATGGCGGCTGGCTGGCCACCAAGCCCTACGCCGCCGGGCCCGCCTACCTGGATCGCATGGGCGACCACTGCGCCCGGTGCCGGTACAACCCCAAGCAGAAGACGGGACCGGAGGCCTGCCCGTTTCAGGCCCTCTACTGGGGCTTCCAGAACCGTCACGCCCCGCGGTTCCGCGGCCACCCGCGCCTGGGGATGATGGTGCGCCAGCTGGATCGCCTCGGTGAGGAGCTCCGGCAGAAGTACGCCCAGACGGCGGAGGCGTTTCTGGAGGCCCAGGCCTGAAGAGGCGGACCCTCGGCCCTCCCAGGGCGGATCAGAGCAGGATCAAGTTCAGATCGGGACCCGGTTCAGAGCAGGATCAGGTTCGGGTCCGGCTGAATCTCAATCTCGTAGTGCCCCGGCCGCAGCTCCTCTTCGGGAATGCGCCCCTCGGAGAGGGCCCACAGCAAGGGGAGTGGCTCCACTGGAAACGTCACCACCCGCGCCTGGCCATCGGTGAGGGTCTGCGCCACGGCCAGCTCATAGCCCAGCAGCTCCGAGAGCAGGGGGATCTGCCAACCCCGTTCCTTCACATGCTCCGCGAAGGCCAGAGCTTCCAGGGTGGCGTAGAGCGCCGGGGGATGGTGCGCGAAGGCATCGTTGAGCATCTCTCGACACACCCCGGGGCCCACCGCCTTGAGCAGCAGGCGGGCGGACAGCTTCAACACCTGCACCACCATCGAGGCCCGGAAGGAGAACACCATCTCCCGCACCAGGGAGACCCCGTCCTCGTCCGCCAGATGGGCCTGCAGATCGGCGGTCTCCGGACTTTCGACCAACACGTCCCGGCCCGTGACCAGCGTCGTGAGGGCGGCTTCCCAGGGATCCCCCAGGTCCGTGAGCGGCGGCTGACCCCGTTGATCCCGGAGGGTGAGGGGAGCGGGCCCGGTGGTGGTCAGGCTGGGCTCCTCAGGGACTGGGGGCGCGCTGATCCAGGCGCGGATGCGCCGCAGTTCGTCCTCGACCACCTCCAGACCCTGGGTCTCCAGAAATGCCGGATAGACCTCGAAGTTGACGACCTTCAACGACGGCAGGCGGCTGGGAAGGTCGCGGATCATGGGCCACAGGTCCTTGGGAACCGCTCCGCAATGGGCATCCAGCCAGAAGCCATCCTGGGGCAGGCCGCCCGCCAGATGAACTTCCCAGACGCGCTCCAAAGGCAGCTCCTCCAGGAACCGCGTCAGGGGTTGACGGCCATTGCGCCCGTTCGTGTAGGCGTTGTGCAGATCCAGCAGAAGGCCGCAATCCGCCGCCTCCACCACCCTGGCGAGAAACTCGCCATCGGACATCTCATCGCTGCGGGGTCGCAGGTAGCTGGCGATGTTCTCGATTGCCACGGGCACGCCGAGGGCATCGCGCAAACGGCGGATGTTGTCAGCGATGATCCGCACCTGGGTCTCCGTTTGCCGCGGCGGCAGGAAAAAGCCGGTGCACACCCCGTGGGAGGCATTGAACCCCAGGTGCTCCGACGCCCAGGGCGCGTCCAGAACCCCCACGGTCTTGCGCAGCAGCTCCAGATGGTGCGCACTGGCTTCGCTGGTGCCGCCCACCGGCGCGGCCACGCTGTGGACAAGCTTGCGCCCGGGCAACTGCAGCCAATGCTCGATCAGGTCGTAGGAGGCCCGTTCAGCCGCGTCGGGCTCCGCGACGAGCCAGGTGGTCTGGGGTTCGAATTCGACCCAATCCACCAGACCGCTTGGGTTGAGCAACAGGGGATCCAGCCCTGGCGACCAGGAGACGCCAAGTCCTGGCGCGGTGTGGTGGGGAGTGGTCATCAAGGAGTGGAATCTCCGGGTTCACGGTTTGTCGTCCGAGCGAACGCTTCCAGTTCGCGCTGGAACGTCCGGTCAAATCCCGAGCAGCAATGGGGACAGCCCAAACGGTTGCGCACCCTTTCGATGGTCCGTCCCAAGGTGTCGATGTCGGCGGCGGCAGCCGGCGGTCTGGAGAGGTTGAGAGGGCTCCAGGGGAGGTGCTCGGGCTCGGAGCCTGACGGGCTTAGAGGGTCCAGCGGTCGAGGGGCAAGGCCGGAGGTCACGCTGCCCGCCCGGTCGAACATCCGCTGGAGACTTTTGCTGAGACGCTCGGGACTGCTGGCGGCGCTGGCGGAGAGGATCAGGCGTGTCGCGGCATCACCCTGCTGGCGTGGGAAGGAATCCATGGGGGGTGTTGTCGGCATCACGACCTCCTCTGATGGGGAGTTGGCGCGGGGAACGGGGGTTGCTCTACAGAGTGCCAGCCAGGGATGGGCTTTGGCCATTAAGAAAACAAGGAGTTCGCTAGATCAGCAGGCAAAACCTTTCGCCCGTCAACGTAGTTGTCATTGTCCCTCGTCACGCGGTGCTTCATAAAACTACAGGATATGGAGCTTTGAAAACTGTGGACTGGATTTCCAGCTCTGCTGGGAGTGTTGAAGAGAAAGGGAAAGTCCTCCTTTCTCCTTGGCTTGATCCGCACAGACAGGCTGTCTTTTCTCTTGTGTTTTCGCGCACATCCCCTTGCTGTAACTGGCTTCTGCATGGGGGATGTAGTGCTCGCTACCCAATGCTCAGCCATCCTCCTCTTGTGCCCTGTTGAATCGTTTCAGGGTCTTGCTGCAGATCTTTTCTTGCAGCCCTTGCACAACTCGACCATCTGGGCTATTCCCCCTCTCTTTGTCACGTCCATGCGAATGTCAGCGTAATGAGCCGCTTTCATCGGTCACCATGGACCATCCCCCTGTGGCCTTCATCGGCCTCGGTGCCCTCGGCGCCCCCATGGCGGCCAATCTTCTCGCCGCGGGTGTGCGTCTCACCGTGCACAACCGCACCCGTGAGCGGGAGTCGCCCCTGGTGAAGGCGGGAGCCCAAGCCGCGGCCCGTCCGGCGGAGGCCGCCGCCCGGGCTCGGGTCGTCCTGCTCTGTCTGACCGATGGTCCGGCGGTGGAGGAGGTGCTCTTCGGTCCTGAGGGGGTCGTTGCCGGCCTGGCCGCCGAGACCCATCCGCGGAACTCCCCGGCCCCGTTGGTGGTGGATTTCTCCACCATCGAACCCAGTCGCACTCGCTCCCTCGCCGCCCGCCTTGTCGCCCGGGGCATCGCCTGGCTGGACGCCCCCGTCACCGGTGGCACCGAGGGAGCCCGGGCGGGCACCCTCTCCGTTCTGGTGGGTGGCGACGCAGACACCCTGGAGCGGGCCAGGCCCCTCCTGGAGGTGGTCGGCGGCACGATCACCCATTTCGGACCCGCCGGCGCCGGACAGCAGGCCAAGGCCATCAATCAGATCCTGGTGGCAGGCAGTTACGCCGCCGTGGCGGAAGCCATGGCCCTCGGTCAGCGCCTCGGCCTGCCCATGGACGACCTGCGCCGCGCCCTGTCCCGCGGGGCGGCGGGGTCCTGGGCCCTGGAGCACCGGGCCGAAGGCATGGTCGCCGGCCACTTTCCGCTCGGCTTTCGCCTGTCCCTGCACCGCAAGGATCTGGCCATCGCCCTGGCCGCCGCGGCGGAAACGGGGCTGGAGCTGCCGGTCTGCCGCCTGGTGGCCGCCATGGAGGATGCGCTTCTGGCCGCCGGACACGGGGATGAGGATGTCTCCGCGCTGGCGCGCTGGTTCAGCGCGGCTCCGGACGCGCCCCCGGATCCGTCGACCGATGGGTCCGGGGGCGCTCTTCGGAAGGCGCGGCGGGACCTGGATCCCGCTCCGGTTCCAGAGCCCGGAGCCAGCGGCGGAGCAGCGGCAGGCTGAGGCCGATCACATTGGAGAAGCAGCCCGCGAGCTCCTCCACCACCAGCCCGCCTCGGCCCTCCAACGCAAAAGCCCCCGCGCAGCGCAGCGGTTCCCCTGTCGCGACGTAGGCGGTGATCTCCGCGTCGTCCAGCTCCGCGAAACGCACCCTGGTGGTGACGGTGGTGAGCTGAATCGGTTCCGCCGGAGGCGTCGGGGCGTCACCGGGCTGCCTCGGGGCGTCGGCGCCCGGCAGCAGGCAGTGCCCCGTGTGCAGCTCTCCCCACCCTCCGGCCATGCGACGCCAGCGCTGAATCGCGTCCGCCGCGTCCCGGGGCTTGCCATGCACCTCTCCCGCCACCACCAGCACCGAATCGCAACCGAGCACCGCCCGAATCTCCGCATCGTCCGCCGTCAGGGCGCTGTGGACAGCCTCCGCCTTGGCCCGCGCCAACCGCTGGACAAGGCGCACCGGATCGGGATCGACCACCTCCTCCTCCGCCACGCCGCTCACCCGCACGCGATGGGGGATGGCGGCCTGCTCCAGCAGGCGGCGGCGGGCGGGGGAGGCTGAAGCGAGCAACAGCATGGCGGGAGGCGGAAAGCCTTCACCCTGTCACGGTCCGGTCCCCTCCCGCCCTCCCGCCACCAGGCGCAGCCAGGTGCCATCGGGTCGGGCAAGCTCCAGCCGTTGGGCCCGCAGCTGGTAGCCCCCCTCGCCCGGCAGGCCCTCCTCCCGTGCCAGACCACCGGGCAGGTAGAGGGGATCCCCCAGGAGCGGGGCGCCCAGGGCGGCGCAGTGGATGCGGATCTGGTG
>CAYVWU010000017.1:0-23792 GCA_964455575.1 uncultured Cyanobium sp.
CCGGCTGCTCAATGAGTAGGTGATGGGCTGGTTCCTGGAGAAGCTGATGGCGGCACCAGAGGTGAAACGGCTGCTTTACAACGAACACTTCTCCGTCGATGGCACCATGCTGCAGGCCTGGGCCTCGCATGACTCCCTTAAGCGGATCGACGGGGAGGATGACCCGCCGCCACCGCCATCAGGACCCGGTGAGGGATTTGGGGCAGCCAAGACCGGCAGGACATGGGCCAAAGGCGACTTCCGCGGCGTGCGGCTCAGCAACAAGACCCACCGCTCCGGCAATGGTCCCGAGGCTCTGCTGGCTCGCAAGTCGAATGTTCACCCGGCCCTGCCTAGCTATCGCGGGCACGTGCTCATGGACAACCGCCATGCGCTGGTGGTCGATTGCCGGGTGACGCAGGCTGACGGCTATGGCGAGCGGGATGCGGCCAAGGAGATGGCAGCCGATCTCCCCGGTCGTCACCAGAAAACCATCGGCGCCGACAAGAACTACGACACCAGAGGCTTCGTCGCTGAGATGCGGCGGATCGGAGTCACTCCTCATGTCGCCCAGAACGCAGGCCGCTCTGGTGGCTCCGCGATCGATGGCCGCACTACCCGCCACAAGGGCTAAGCCAAGTCGATCCTTGCCCGCCGAGGAATCGAAAAGTACGATTCTAGCTCGGAACAGGTGATTGGCTTCCGTCCATGAACCGGCTCATCGACAGAAAAGTTTCTCTCCACGCCCAGTGATGTCTTGCAGCCCGAATACTTATAGCCCAGTTTACCGTGGTACCGCCCGGAAGCGTGTGGAATGTGCCAGCCAGTAGCCGTCGAACAAATCCTCTGCCCAACGCGAGTATGAACTCATCCAGCCAAGATGTATTGGTGATCAAATCTTCAGAGGTGACAGGTGAGATACCAACCACCATTGCCACCTGGCATCCAGCGGGGTAGCCAGTTCTGGTAGGAGCAGTGCACACTTCGGCCAGCAGTGTGGAGGGGAAGATCATTTCCTGCGTAGCCACCTGCATTCAGATCGCAAATACCGTCTGGATCATTCATCCAAAAGCCCTTCTCGTCGTAGCCGATGCCCACGGACCAATGTCCGCCGCCGTAAGGAGCGGTGACTAGCCCGTACTGCAACCACCCCACAGCGACGGGGCGGCCGGCATCGATCTCAGCTTTTAGTGTATCGAGGTTGCCATCATGATGAAAAGACGCATTCAAACCCAAGGCCTGCAAAGCCTGTATCTGGGCACCACCATCGCTTGAATCACGGCACTCTCGAATGAGTTGATAATAGGAACTGGCATCATTGTCAACTAGCCGTCCCCAGAAACAGGCCAACATTGCGCAGCTTGCCGAGAGGGAATCAGAAATGTCTTCGCTGTCACCGAGCAATGGCTTGCCGCAATACGGTACGTTCAGGATGTTTGGAGGAAATTGACTCTTGGCGGGCTCCTCACCTGCAGCGGGAAGAGCCGCAGTGGCCAGGCCTTTCCGCCAGAGACCAGCCTCCGCGTTACGACGTTCTAATAAGCTTTCATGCACAGCGCTGCCAGGCAGTGAATAGAGCATCAAAGCATCAGGAATTTTGCCCCACTCACGGTTGCGCAGGAATTGATTAAGTGTATGAAAATGGACATCATCGTGAAAGAAGGTATCGCCAAAGTTCCATGCAAAGCAGAGCAGGGCAGATTGTTGCTGGTTGCTCATCTCCTCCCAATGGGGAATGGAGGCGGAAAGCCTTCGAATGCTTGTCTCAACCTGGTTCAACAAGTGCTGATCAGCTTCATTGTGGACCATGGATAGACCTGCCAATAAGCCGCCATGGGGCTTGGTTAGAATTCCTGTGATTCCGGGCAAAATCCTATTGGTGAGATAAGAATAGGCATGCTCGCGAACCACCTCAAGCGTATGGGTCATGCGGCGCGCATCGGCGGGATGGTCGGTGGCGACAGCGGGAGCTTCAACATCAGCGAGGGCAGCCATTGGCCGAGGCGAAGGCCGGGTCATGATCGAGTTTGGCGGGCCATCCGCGTCGTGAGGTTGAGGTCTTGGTTGGGCATCTGAAGATAGGAGGCTGGGCTGATGCTGCTGGTTCTGTGCTGGCGTCTCGGTTGCAATCGTCGTGGTTGGCTCGCCATCGGTAGGTGGGGCGGGCGAGCGTAGTCGCGCACCTCGGGGCGTCAAGGCGGCCACCAACTGAGTGGCAATGTAAGGGGCAAAAAAAGTTAGACCGGAATAAAGAAAAGTGGTCACCCTGTCGATGCCCCCAGGCATTTGACAGGTGCGTCCAAAGTGATAGACGCTGATAACACCAAAGCCGAAGTAAAAAAGAATCAGCATGATCAAGCCCGCCAGGGCGATCAACCGGCTTACACTCGGCTCCAGCACACTGATCATCACCGGTTCTCCCTTGTTGTTCAGCAGCGGCTCTGAGCGTTTGTCCGCCGAATTCAAGCTGAGAATGATGGGTTCGGAGAGGGCTCGGCGGATGTCCCAACCGGAGCGAACCAGACGATGATCAATCTGGAGAAAAAAAACAAAGCAGCCGATCAGGATGAAGACGGTCAAAAAAGCAAGTTGCGGTTGCCCGAGCCGGCCCATCTCGCAGAGCGCCAGCGCGGACGACAGCCCCTCGCCATCGCCTGCCATGGGAGGCGTGGCCGCCGGGATTGCCTTTGTGTTTGGAGCGGAGGGGTTGGCCCACAACGGCAGGTTCAGGCCCCAGAGCAACGCTCCGATCAATGCACAGGGATGCCGCATGCGGTGCACAAGCGGTCGACCGATCCGGTGATCCCCCCTCTTTGTCACCTTGAGCTGTCCATCTCAATTCATGGTGGAGGTTCAAGAGCACGGCCGCAGGTAGCCTCCATATATTTTTACTCGCTGGGAGAGGCCACTGGTCGGCGCAGCGACTCTCTCACCTCCTGCCACTGGCTGCTGGGGCCAGCAAATCTACTTCTTGAAACCCGGCAGGAAAGCTGTTCATCACAGGCGGTCTCTGCTTCGGATGCACGGTCTATGAATGAAGGGGTACGACGCGGTCATTGGCCTGGTTGGGTCGCTGCCATCCCTTCGCTGGATGACATCGCTGTAATTCAGCTCAGACATCCGTGGCTAGAGCAAAGCTTGCACAAGATAACTGCGTCGTTTTATTGTGACGCTCAGACGCAAATTAATTCCCATGAATTGACAGCCGATTATCCCACTCTGTTCCCTGCAAAGGGGTACGGCCTTGCTGTCACTGGGGCCTGGTAAGCATGTGGCCATCGTTGATCGCCCTTGAGTCTTTGGTCGAACGCGAGACCAGAGAAAAACCCGCCGCAGCGCGAGCGTTGCAAGCCGTTAGCCAAACGAATCTGACTCAAAACTCACTCAAACTGGGCCTCCCTTTCATAGAGCTGCAGGAACTCGGGCCCAGAGAGAGCCTTGTGAATCTGAAAGATGTTGCGTCACATGACCTGTGTGGAAGTTGTGAGCTATTACAGGCTCTGAATAGGGCGGCTCGGGAGCCTGCCGCATCGTCAGAAACAATGCTGTGCCCGGATCAAGACCACACCGCATTCGTTCATCCGCAGAGCCCGCTGAAGTTGTTCATCCACTGGCGCCAAGGCTCACCCTCCGATCAGCACTGTGGGCAACCCCAGCACGATCATGCCGCCATGGGCAGTGGTGTCGCCCATGCGGGCGGCGGGCTTGCCGCCGATCAGCACCGTGGTTGAGCCCCGCGCAATCGCATCGGGCGGCCCCACGCAAGTGCAGGTGTCACCCAGGCAGGCGGCGGGAGAGGCCCCGATCAGCACCGTTGGGCAGCCTGGCCCCAGGATCGGGCCGCCCCCATGAGGCACCGGGCCTGGCGATACAAGCGGACATTCGTGCGGATCGAGAAGTCGGGCGGCGGGGGGCATCGGCAGCATGCGGCAGGTCGCCGGCGAAACCATCCCCAGAATGGCATCGCCGCCATGGCTTCGGCTGTCGCCCCGTGCCCCCTAGCGCCCATCACCTGCGGCGGCTGCGCCTCCAGGCCCGAGCCGCCGATCAGGCCACCGGGCTGGCGCTGCGTTCACTGTTGGAAACCGGCCTCAGCCGGCGGTTGGCGGCGGTGGTGGCCGCCGTGTGCGACGAGCTGGGGCCGGAGGAGGAACTGCTGCAGCTGGATCGGATCGAGCTGCGGCTGGGCGCCTTCCCGCTGGAGGCGTTGGAGCGGGAGGCGCCCCTCGCCCTGGAGCGCGCCCTGCGCGAGGCCCTGCTCCAGGCGCTCGCCGCCGCTCGCCACAATCCCCCTCCCGGCTGCCGCCTGCTGTCGCCACCGGCGGCGCGCCTGGAGCGCTTCGTCACCTATTTGCGCCTGGGTGCGCTCCCCTGGCGGGTCGCCTCCGAACCCTTCTCCCCGGCGGACGACCTGCTCGCCCTGCTCCAGGACGAGTCCGCCGCCCTGCTCGCCGCGGTGCGTGGCCTGGTGGGAGAGCGCTCAGCCATGGAGCGGCTGCTGCTCCAGCTCGATTCCCAGGGCTTCGCCCAGCTCCTGGCGGCCCTCGCACCCGCTGACGCCAACAAAATCCTCGCCTGCCTCGCCGAGCTGCTGGCGCACCATCAGCAAGGCTCCCTCCTGCCGGATGGGCCCGATCGCCTCCGCCGCAGCCTCTGGCTCGTCAGCCTCACCCTGCTGCTGCGCAATCCCGGCACCCCCTTCAACAGGCCCACTTTCCTTGATCAACTCCTACGAGGGCTCGCCGCTGAGCAGGGCACCTCCTACAGCCTCCTGCTGCGCCAGCTCGACGACGCCCTGCCGCTCCACCCCCGGGGCCAGCCGCTGGGGAGTTCCCTGCCAGCCCTGATCGCCGAACTGCGCGGACTGCGCCGCTCCCTCGCCCCCGCCCCGTCACAACCGCCTCCAGCTTTCGCCGTCGATCGCTGGGAGGCCTTCCTGCGCACCGGCCAGCCCGCCCATCTCGGCCACCAACTGCAGGAGGCGGTGGAGCACAGTCCCGCCCGCTTCGTCGCCCTGCTTCGCGCCCTCCTCGCCTCGCTTCCTGCCACCCCGCCAATGGGCAGCGATGGTCCGCCCCCCGTGCTTGCCTCCGGCCTCACCCGGCCGATCCTCCTGGGCCGGCTGCTGCGTTGGCTGACACCTGACGCCCTCGCCATGCTCGCCGCCGCCGCGGAGCCCCGCTTGCCCGCGCTGGAACTCGCCCGCGGGGCCGAGTGGTTGGCCGATGCCCCCAGCGCCGATCTCGCCAGCGCCTGGAGCCAACTTCTGCTCCAGCGCCTCGCCGATCGCGGCGCGCCGCCGTCGGCCCCGCCGACCCTCGCCGCTGCCCACCTCGATCGCCTCGGCCTGGGGAGGGCTTGGCTCGGACTGGAGGTGCCACCGCCCTGGCTGCCCGCCCAGGCCGCCGAACCGCCAGGGTGGGTCATCGCGCCGCCATGGCGGGCCTCGGAGCTGGACCTGCGGCGCCTGCTCCAGCTCCCCGCCGCTGACTCCGACGCCCTGCTTCTCGCCCTGATGCGACTGCAGAACCTGGCGCGAGCCGCGCCCGCTGGCGCCGCCGCGGACGACCGCAACGCTGCGGATTTTGAGCGGGTCCTGGAGATGCTGCTGCCCGATCTGCGGCAGCCCGCCGGCCCCCTCGCCGCCGCCCTCGCCGCCGCCGCTGCGCCCGCCGCGCGCGATGCGGTGCGCCTCCGCGCCGTCGCCCTCGCCCTGGCGGGCAGCCCACCGACCTTGGAGGAGCTGCGGCGCCCCCTGCCCCCCTTGTTGCCTCCATGGCCCGCCGAGGCGGCCCCGGGAGGCGGCAACGCGCCAACCCTCACGGACGTCAACGCTTCCCCCGACTCCAACGACCGCCAGCGCTTACTGAGCTGGCTTTCGGGGGAGGGGCCGGAGGTACCGCCCCAACTGCCCACCCTGCTGCGTCTCTTCGTCAGCCTGGCCGATCAGCGCGACGCTTCCCTGCTGGCCTGCCTGCGCCAGGACGCCGGACGGGCCGAGCCGCGACGGCGCTGGTCGCGGCAGTTGCCGGAGGCCTTGCTCGGGCGCGTGGTGCTGCTGCTGCAGCCCGGACGGGGCCGCTTGCTGCTGGATCTGCAGGCTCTGCTCAGCCTCGCCTGGCGCCAGGCAGCTCTCCCTGGCGATCCTGCCCCAGCCAGGGAGCTGCCGTGGGAGACGCTCCTCCCCCTGCTCGTGACCCCGCAGCCCCTGGCGACGCGCTGGATCAGCGTGCGCTTGCTTGAGGCCATCTGCGGCACGGGCGATCGGCGCCACCCCTCCGCCGAGCGGCTGCTCCGCCGCGCCCGCCAGCTGGCCAGCGCCGCCCTGCCGCTGCTCGCCGCTTTGGAGGTGCCACCGATCTCCCCTCCGTCTGCCAGCCCCAGGTCTGGCTCCAGGCCGGAGTGGCCAGCCCACGCCGCGACATCCCCGGTTTCCGCAGTCCCTCCCCCTTCCCAGTTGGAGGAACTCGCCGCCGGCCTCTACATCGCCAACGCCGGCCTGGTGTTGCTGAATCCGTTCCTGCCCCGACTCTTTGATCGGCTCGGGTTGCTCAGCCCTGCCAGCGACGGCGGGTTCCCAGCCATTCGAGGCCTGGAAGATCGTTCCAAGGCCGTGCACCTCCTGCAGTGGCTGGTGGATGAACGGCTCGATGCTCCGGAACCCGACCTCGCCCTCAATAAGGTGCTTGCCGGCATCGAGCTCGCCGATCCCATCCTGCCCAGTCAGCCTGCCAGCGAGGATGAGCTGGCCATCGCCACCGAGCTGCTCCAAGCCGTGATCCAGCACTGGCCCCCCCTGGCCAACACCTCCCTGGCCGGCCTGCGGGAAACCTTCCTGCAACGGGAGGGGCGTCTGCAGCCACCCACGTTGGACAAAAATCAGTGGAGCCTGCTCGTGCAGCGCCGCACGGTGGATGTGCTCATGGAGCGCCTGCCCTGGCCTGTCACCCTCGTGCGCCATCGCTGGATGGCCGCGCCGCTGCACGTGAACTGGTGAGCGCTGCGATGGCCTCCCGCCTGACAAGCCTTGAGCGCGATATGCGGTGGCTGGAGGAGGCCATCCTCGCCCGCCTCCACCATTTTTTCGACCCGGCACTGGCTGACGACGGCTGCGCAAGCGCTCGATCCAGCGATCCGCTCCCCCTGCCGCCGCCGCTGCCACGGAAAGCGGCCGTCGACGGTTACGGCACGGCCCTGCGCGAGCTGGCCGCCAGCCCCGAGACGCGGCTGGTGCTGCTGCTCGCCTTGGCGCCCCATCTCGCGCCGGGTCTGCTGGATCCATTCCTGACCGTCAACCCGCAGACCGGCTGCCCCTTCACGGAATTCGGCGGCTGGTTTCGCGGCCACTACAACGGTTTCCTGCCCACGCTGGAAACGGCCCTGTTTCTGCTGGCCGGCCGCGACCTGCCCCGTCGCCTGGCCGTCCGCCAACTTTTCCACCCCAGCCAGCCCCTGCTCGCCCGAGGGCTGCTCCAGCTGCGCGTCGACCACCCCGGCGATCCGCCAGGGGCCGCACGCCTCACCCTTCCGCCCGACCAGCTGGAACGCCTGCTCGATGGCGATTCCGACAGCCTGCCCGCCAGCGACGACTTCCCGGCCGAACGGCTGCGCACCTCCTTGCGCTGGGAGGATCTGATCCTCGACCCCAGCACTGCCAAGGATCTGGAGCTGGTGCATCGCTGGCTGGCCCATTCCCCCACCCTGCTTCACGACTGGGGCCTGGAGCGGCACCTCAAGCCCGGCTTCCGCTGCCTCTTCCACGGCCCCCCCGGCACCGGCAAAACCCTCAGCGCCTGCCTGCTCGGCCAACGCCACAATCTGCCTGTCCATCGCGTCGACGTGTCGCGGCTGGTGTCGAAATGGGTGGGGGAAACGGAGAAAAACCTCGCCACCCTCTTCGATCGCGCCCAGCACCACGCCTGGATTCTGTTTTTTGATGAGGCCGAGGCGATCTTTTCGCGCCGTGGCGAGGCCCGCACCGCCAACGATCGCCACGGTAATCAGCAGATCGCGTATCTCCTGCAACGTCTGGAAGACTTCCCCGGTCTGGTGATCCTCGCCACCAACCTGCCCCATGGCCTGGATGGCGCCTTCGCCCGCCGCTTCCAGGCCTGCGTGCACTTCCCCCAGCCGGACACCAGCCTGCGCCGCCGCCTGTGGCGGGCCCTGTTCTCCGAGACGCGGCTGCCCCTTGCGCCCGACATCGATCTCGACGCCTTCGCCGATCGCCACGACCTTGCAGGCGGCTCCATCGTCAATGTGCTGCGCCACGCTGCCCTGCTGGCGGCGGACCGCAACCCTCCACGCATGGATCAGGCCGACCTGCACGCCGCCCTGCGGGCGGAGCTCCAGAAACACGGGAGATTCAGCAGCGGCTGAGCGGCGACGCACAGCCGCCCGGCCCCCTCACAGCGGCACCACCATCTCCGACACCCCCACCAGCGGATCGCTGCCATTGCCGGGCCAGATGGGCTCGGGCGGAGCCAGCGGCAAGGGATCGATCACCAGCCGCTGGCTCCTGCCACTGGCATCGCGCCGCCGCCCCTCCAGGCGAAACCGCCAGGGGCCGCGGTCCAGCAGCGGCAACGGCCGATCTCCCACGAGCCGCCAGGCCTTGCGGCCATCGGCGAGGGTTTCAGGGCCGGCGGCGCTGTGGAAGGCGCAGCCATTGCCGGAAACGATCAAGGACTCCAGGGCCACCGAAGGGTCCGAGGGCACGAGCAGGTAGTTCCAGATCGTTTGACGCCCCGGCAGCGACCAAGTGAGATCCAGAGGGAACTCCGCCGCCGTGGGATTGGTCAGCCACAGGCTCACCAATCCCACGGCGTTCGGCTCCGACGGCAGGTACAGGAAAGGATCCAGCCGCCGCCGGCCACCGAGGTCGGGTTGGATCCACCCCTCCGGAAGGCCGTCGAGCGGCACCACCCATGGCAGGCCGGGGCGGTGGGCGGTGAGGGGCACCTCGCGCAGCAGCCGTCCCCGGCCATCGAGAAGCCGCAGCCTCCGCGCCGTCTTGGCTGGGGTAAGCACCAGTTGCCGCTCCTTGACAGCCAGAAGGCGGGCTGGGAAGACGCCGCCCGACTCGACCGTCTGGCCGCTCCCCCCATCGCCGTAGAGGTGCCATTGCTGGCAGCGAGCCGCCAGCGGAACCGCCGTACATCCCCAGATGGTCCCTTCCAGGGCCACGACGCGCCATTGCAGCGGGCCGCCGCCCGTGCTGCGCAGCCAATTGGCCAGGACCGCCCGCTCCCTAGGCCGTGCCAGCAGGCTGCACCCATCCACCTCCGGATGGAGCAGCACGCCAGACGTTCGCAGAAAGCTGGCCGTATCGGCGCAGGGCTGAAGCGCAAGGGAGCGGTTGAGGCCATCCGTGGCACTGAGATAGCCATGCTGGAGCCTCAGTCGCAACCAGCGTTGGTAGAGATCCTCAGCTGAGGCGGGTGACGAGGAAGGAGGGGAAGCCATCAGGGAAGGAGCCAGCGAAAGGTGATCAGCTCCGCGCGGTGAAGGAATCAAGCTCGCCAGCACGCACCACGGGCTGGCGCGACTTGAGGGAGATGGTCCAATAGGGAAGGAGCCGTAGCCGGTAAAACACGCACGGCTGATATTTCAACCCCATCATCGCGAAGAGATGGTTGAGATCGGCGGCCGTTTGGTTGATCATTTCCAGGCTCACTTTCTCCACCTCAGCCGGCAGACCGGCGGCGCTCTGGGGGGTGAGCGGAGGCAGCTGATGCAGGCAGGCGATCACAAGGGAAAGGGCCTGCAAGCCATCCTTATATTGGGCGGCAGCAAAGTTGGCGATGAAGCCAAGATCAACAACAAGATCCAAGCGCTGGCCGGGGCTGCCAGACTGGACAAGCTCGCGCTGAAGGTTGACGACGGTCATCAGAATTTTGTTTTGGGACGCGGGATAGACACCGCCGTCCGCCTCCAAGGCATTACCAAGCACCACCCAGTCTTCCGCGCGCGGCTCCACGTTGAGCAGAAATTGATTCACCCGCTGGCGAACAACGTCCAAGGTTTCTGGCAAGACGAGCGACACGAGGGCAGTGGCAAAGCGAGCCTGATGCTTCCCGATCATTGAACACGTTTATCCCTGCAGCCAATGGCGAGAGGCGATGGGAAGCATGTGCGGAATGTACATGCAGCCCAGCCACCACACCAAAACCATAAGTACAGATACCCACTTTGCAGCGAAGCGTCTGGTGTTGCCTGCTACACCCTGGAAGCCATTGCCAAAGTTTTGCGAAGAACACAGCAGCCCTGGAGGGGAGGGAGGCCCCAGCATGAATAAGATCGGGCGAACCTAATTGCCACCGGCATGACGAGCAGCGGCCTCCGTAAAGATCGCCGGACGCCTGGCGTTTACGTCACCGAGTTTCCCGCCTTCCCCCCCACGATCTACGGGGTGAATACAGCGATTCCCTGCTTCATCGGTTACACGGAGAGAGCGACCGACCCCGTTACGAAGAAGGATCTCACCAACAAGCCCGTGCCGATCCTCTCCATGACCGAATATATCGCCACTTTCGGAGGTGGCATAAAACAAATCGGCATGTTTTGCCTTACTGCTGTTAAAGATGATGACAACTTTGATTTCAAAGCGATCTCTGGTCAACTGATCACTGTCAATACGGAGAATACGGAGAATACGGAATTAAAGCTGGATTCCTCTTTGGCATGCAGTGTTGGCCCAAGTGGGACGGCACCCGGTCCCGAATACAAACTTTACCCTTCGATGCAGATGTTTTATGCGAATGGGGGTGGATACTGCTATGTGATCTCGGCTGGTGCTTATGGAAGCCCCATCGAATCTAAAGCTCTCATTAATGGCTTAATGGCTGCCGAATCTTTGCAAGATGTCACCATGCTGGTGATACCAGATGCCTGCCAGCTGGAAGAAGAAGACTATGGAACTGTGGCCACAGCTATGCTCAACCAGGCAGGACAAACCGGCAATCGAGTAGCCATCCTGGATCTACCTGACTGCTGCCAAGCCAAAACAAATGAAGATTTGAAACAAAAACAAACAACGTTTAACGTAAAAATCGGCGCCGCTCAAGAGTACTTCAGCTATGGAGCAGCTTATGCACCTGCGCTACAGTCAAGCTTATTTTCTACGCAAGACCTGGATTATAGAATACTCAAGGAAAGTGAAAATAGCCACCTAATTAATCATTTACTAACCTCCCAAGCACTAGCGCAATACCTTAGCGCTACTCCCAGCGACTGCACCAAGTTAAACGAAGTAATTGGACAAATTGCCCAAGCCTTTCCAGCCATAGAAGCAACTGAACTTAAGCCTGACAAGTATAACACTATTACCATGGCCGACGGGACCGTGATAGAAGTAAAGGCTGATCAATCAAAAAATCCTCTGGCAAAATGCGAGGGCTTGGCATTGTGGGATGCATCAAGCATTGACACAATCAAGAGCAAGGTTTGCGTCAGCAAATCCGAAACTCAAAGCACTTCAATGACATCCCCCGGGACACTAGAAAAGTATCTGAACAACGCCATTCCACTGCTCAAGCGCATCGAAAAGTTGGTTCTCAATCACTTCATTAACGTTGTTCCACCGAGCGGCGTGATGGCTGGGGTTTGGACCAAGAGCGATGCCATTAATGGTGTCTGGAACGCACCCGCCAACATCTATCTGAACATGGTTGAAGCCCCTCTGGTATTAATCAACGATCAGGAACAGGAGGACTACAATATTCCCGCCTTTGGTGAATCCATCTGTATCCTTCGTTCCTTTGTTGGACGAGGCACCGTTGTGTGGGGCGCACGCACCTTGGATGGGAACAGTAATGACTTTCGCTACATCCAGGTGCGCCGCACCCTGATCTATGTTGAACAATCGATCAAGCTTGCCATGCGTGCATTCGTCTTTGCCGCCAATGACGCCAAAACCTGGACCACCGTCGTTGCCATGATCAGTAATTTCCTCAACAACCTCTGGCAAGCCGGCGGGTTGATGGGCACCAAACCCGAGGAAGCTTTCTCGGTAGCCTGTGGAGTGCCCACCACGATGACGGGGCTGGATGTCCTTAATGGGTATATGATTGTCAACGTCTCGTTGCAGATGGTCCACCCTGCAGAATTCATCGAGCTCACCTTCACTCAACGCATGCAGGGCGTCTAATATTGTACTGATAATAATTAGGCCCAAATTCAACCACTCTCACCACCATTTCATCCACCATGTCTGGCAGCACACAAGAAAAACCGTGGCCACTACCAAGGTTCTATTTTCAGGTCACGGGTCTCAGTGGTGCAGATCCAATCTCGTTTCACGAGGTCACGGGGCTCGATAGTGAAAACACACCCATTGAATATCGTCATGGTGATAGTCCAATTTTCTTGCCCATCAAGATGCCTGGCCTTGGCAAGGTGAGCAATGTCACCATGCGCAAGGGGATCTTCGCAAAAGACACCAAGTTATTCGCCTGGTTCAATTCCATCAAGCTCAACACCATTGAACGTTGCACAGTGGTGATCAAGCTTCTTGATGAGTCAAACAACCCAGCAATGACCTGGACTCTTCAAAATGCCTTTCCAGTTAAGATCACTGGCACTGATTTCAAAGCGGATGCCAATGAAGTAGCCATTGAAAGTATTGAGATTGCTTATGAAACTCTCAAGGTGAGTGCCGCATCCTGATGGATTGGTGGTCCTACCCATTGCCAGCCTTCCATTTCAGCGTCTCCATGGTGGCGAATGGCCTGGATCAGCTTTTCAATCAGGTTGCTGGGACAGACGCCAGCTTCATGGAAATCAGTGGCTTGGAAACCACTATCTCCACCGAAGACGTGCAGGAGGGTGGGCAAAATCAATATGTTCATCGCCTCTTGACGGGCACGGTGCAAAGAAACATCATCATGAAGCGCGGTGTGGTCAGTCTCCCCTCCCCCATGGCCCAATGGGCAGCGAATACGATTGGCTCCACACTGGCTACACCGATTCGCACCTGCACGCTCGTGGTCATGCTCCTGGGCCCGCAACACATACCCACCTATGCCTGGACCATCTACCGAGCCTGGCCAGTTCGTTGGGATTGGGGAACCCTGCATTCCACGCGCAATGAAGTATTGGTCGAATCTCTTGAATTTGCTCATAGTGGCATCCATCGCAAGCTGCTGCCGTTCTCATGACTCTGGAAATCAATGAGATTGCCATTCATATCAACGTTGGCCCCCAGCCTCGCGAATCATCCTCGCCAACGCCAATGGCCCCCAAGCCCATGTCCCCTATGCAGAATGACGACGAGATCGTGCAGCGATGCGTCCGCGCCGTTCTCGCCCATCTCCGTATGCACGGCAAACGCTGATGACCATGCTCCTAGAACGGCTTACGATTCAAGCCTATAAGGACCAGGAATATTCGGAACGCGATGGGCCGGTCTTCGTCGTCTGGATGAACCCCCAGAGCTATCAACGCAGCCTCGCCGTCCAAACGGTGGATCTCAAGGCCATCAACGGTTCTGCACCCTGTCCCACCTACGCACGGATTGGCGAGGAATCCCTCACCATGACCTTGGTGTTTGACACCACTGGGGTCATCCCCAATCCTCAGGGAGGCGAGGACATGCCCGCCAACGGCGTCAGCGCCCTGCTGGAGGCTTTGATTGACAAGATCGCCAAAACCAACCCTGACACAGACCGACCCAACTTCCTACAACTTTCCTGGGCTCAATTACAAGCTCGTTGCGTTCTCACCAATATGAGCATAGACTATAAACTGTTCCGACCCGATGGCACGCCGATTCGCGCCAACGCGAACCTGTCCTTCCTCGCTTACACCAGCACACTTTGTGCCAGCAGGCTTACTCACAACGCTGCCAAACAGGAGACGCAAGTGGTAACTCTGCTTCCAGGTGATACGTTACCTGCCTTATGTTCCCAGATCTATGGACAAAGCTCCCTTTACTTAAAAGTTGCCAGATATAATGGTCTTCTCGCCTTTCGCTCCTTGCGAAGCGGCACCCAGGTGCTATTTCCACCCCTGGCTCAATTGCATTGAATCATGAGCACATCACCCAGTTTTGGTAACTGCGCAACGATCCACGTTAAGTTGCTCGTGAATGGACAGCCCGCGCCGGAAACCCATCCGATTATGGCGGTGGATGTCTGGCTTGAGGTCAACAAGGTGGCCCGTGCGCGCGTGGTGATTGCTGATGTAGCCAAAGATCAAACCACGTTCCCGATCAGCGCCTCCTCCACATACATTCCCGGTGCCAAGCTGGAGATCGAATTGGGATACGCGGAAAACACCAGATCGGTGTTTTCCGGGATCATCATCACCCATGGCCTGGTCGCTGGTCCCGATGATGTAGCCCAATTGGCGATTGAAGCCGCAGATCCCGCACTGGTCCTCACCCTCGCGCGTCACACCACCGTTCACAACAGCGTCACGGATAGTGATCTGATGCAACGTCTGATTCGAGCTCAAGATCTCAACGCTGAAGTCAGCCCCACCACCGAACAACATCCGGCCCTCGTGCAATATGCGTGCAGCGATTGGGATTTCCTGGTCATGCGGGCAGATGTGAATGGCTTGGTGGTCATCACGGAGGCCGGCAAGGTCAGTGTCGTGCCCCCGCAAACCGACGCCAGACCCGTGAGCAAGCTGGTGTACGGCCACACCATCCGCCGCGCCCAGCTCACTCTTGATGCCACTGACCAGCTGAAGCCCGCCGCCCTGCGCAGCGTGGCCTGGGATCCGTCCAAACAATCGCTCTCCATCGGAGCGGTGCCCAGCGTGGAGGTAGCAGAACTGGGCAATCTCTCCTCCCAAACTCTGGCAAAGGTCTTTGACGTCGACGACGCCCGCCAGCAGACCGCCGCCAACCTCACGGTCGACAACCTCACCACCTGGTCGAAGGCCGAGTTGATGCGCCTCCGTTTGGCGAAGGTGCGGGGCCAATTGGAGTGTCTCGGCACCACCGACCCAAGGCCTGCTGCCATGGTGGCCCTGGAGAACTTTGGCGGGCGTTTCGACGGCAATGCCTTCGTGTCCGCTGTGCACCATCACGTTGTTGCTGGCTCCTGGAGCACCGAGGTGGACATCGGCCTCGATCCGGTGCCCTTCGCCGTCTCAACGCCTCGCGTTTCCCCCCCCCCAGCGGCTGGGCAATTGGCGGCCGCCCCCCAGTTGCAAGTGGCAGTGGTGGATAAGCTCGCCAACGATCCCATGGAAGAAATGCGAGTGCCGATTCGCCTGCCCCTTGCCTCCAGCCAGCAGGCCCCCCTATGGGCACGTCTGGCCTGCCCCCATGCCACCAATGGGGCGGGCTTTCAATTTTGGCCGGAACAAGGCGACGAGGTGGTTGTGGCTTTCATGAATAATGATCCCCGCTTCCCCGTGGTGCTGGGATCGCTGTACAGCAAACACAAAGCCCCACCAAATCCAGTCAAGCCGGCCAACAACCTGAAGGCGGTTGTTACGAAGGGGAAATTGCGTATTCAGTTTGATGATCATGACCACTCTATTTCAATCACAACCCCTGGTCAACACTTGATTGAGTTAAACGATCACACCAGAAAGCTGACGATTGCCGATAAAAGCGGCAACGCGATAACCTTCGGCGAAGCAGGCATTAATATCGAGAGCAACGGGAATATCACACTCAAGGCCAGTGGTACCATCGAGCTTGATGCCTCAACCTCTCTCCAGCTCAAAACTGACGGGGAGGCCAAGATCGAGGGTATGGGCGTCGATCTCAGCGCTGAGTCCAGCCTCACCGCCCATGGCACCGGTGAAGCGAAACTCACATCCACAGGCGAGGTGGTGGTGCAGGGAATCCTGGTAAGAATCAACTGACCTATGCCCTCTGCTTCCCTGCCAGCTCAACGGGCCCATCCCTTGGGAACAGGATGGGCGTTTCCACCCGCTTTTAGCCGTCTCAACACCAGTGTCAATCTCAGCTCAGATATCCAGAACATTGAGGAAAACCTGCTGATCCTGTTCTCCACGGATTGGGGCGAGCGCATCATGTTACCCACCTATGGCACCCCGCTGCGTCAATACGTTTTCGCGGCGCTGACACAAACCACCAGTCATCAATTGATACTGGACATCAGCAATGCCATCGCTGCCTGGGAACAACGCATTGATGTGGTCAACGTTGAAATCGCTAATCGTGATGTCTTCTCCGGTAGTTGTGAACTGGTGGTGGAGTTTCGCTTGCGCGCCACTGGGCAGCAGGGCATTATCACCCACCCCTTTCAGCTCGTGGATGGGGATCTGAACCAGGTTGGTGGCTGAGAGAGAGGATGGAGCCATGGTCGACTCCCCACTGATCCTCAACCTTGCCATGAGCCAGGCGGATCTCGCTGATCAGGCCCCTGACCCGGGGAAGGTCGTGGTGGATAATCGCAGCTTTGCCCAACTCCTCAGCCTGACAATTGATCACGGCCGGCTGATCCGTTACTTCAAAGAAGATGGCGTGCCCGATGGTGACTGGGGCAGCTTCTTCGCCGCTGACCGCCGGTTGGCCCTCGCCTCCCTGACCAGCCTTGATTCCGCTGCCATCGATCGGAGGATGCAAGAGGTCACCCAGCGGCTGTGGGAGCCTGATGCACCCCTCTGCCAACCACAGCCATGGCGGGATCTGGTCACCCTGATCGAATCGCTCCTCTCGCTTCTTAACCCGGCCTCGCCCTCGGCAGGCACGCTTGCAACTCGGCTCGACCAGGTGGCGCACCCCATCGAGCTGTTGGATGCCGCTTCCCGTTTGAGCCACTTCCTTCTGACCAGTGGCTTGGATTCGCGTCTTGGCGAAGGCCCCATCTCCCTCAGCGGGAGCCAACAGAGGCATCTCACCAACCTGCTGCGCGACTTCCTGGGGGTGTTGCTCACAAGCCTGGAGAGAAGGCGGAAGGAGGCCATGGAGGAGTTGTCGCGCGACCTCGAAAAGACCACGGTCCCCCCTCCTATCGCCCTGGCCATTGCGTTCACCCGTCTGCTACCGGCTCTGCAACATCGCCTCAATGCCTTTCCAAAGGCCTTGCTTGAGTTCTATCAAAAGGATGTGCTCCATCTCAACCTCGATCACGACCACACCCTCAGGCCGGATCGTTTGTATCTGTCTCTGAGACAAAAACAAGATGCTCCAGCGCTGCTTGTGCCCCGCTCCACGCTCTTTTCCGCCGGGGTGGATGCCGATGGGCAAGCGATCACCTACGCGACGGATCAAGATTTGATGGTTTTGCCCGTTTCTCTCAGCAAACTTCAGATCCTGCGCATGCATGGGAAGATTGATCTCTCCGGGGCCACACCTGCGGTGGTGTGCCATTCGGCATCACAAACCACCGTGCCGGCTCCTTTGCCCGATCCGGTGGTCGGTCCCCACCAGCGATTATTCGGCACCGACCAGCCCAAGATCTCGGCCCCTGGCGTCACCCATGGAGCCAGGTTTGGGTTCGCCCTGGTCAGCCCCTTGCTGAAGCTGAATGGGGGCCATCGCGTGGTGCGGCTCACCATCGTGATCAGCACTTCCCATCTCCAAGCCCTGGCCTCCACCCTGGACAGAAGCCAGGACGAGGGAGTTCTGGAGGCCATGCTTAAGCGGATCCAGACAACGCTTGTGAGCCATCTGGCCTGGTCTGACTCCCTGGCCCCAGAGGGACAAGCCCTGACATTTAGTGCGGTGAGCCAAGAGCCTCCTCCCACCGGCAGCCAGACAGTTGCCGTCGAACTGCAGACAGAACTTGGATCCTCCGCTCCCCCTTGGGGAGGACACTCCCATGGGGATCATTCACGGCTGCTGTGCGCCGTTTGGCGCGAGGGGAACAACAAGAAGGGCGCTGAGCACGAGTCGCTCAAGCTGCTCTCGCGTCTCCAGCTCCACTCAATCCAGCTCCAAGTAGAGGTGAGCGACTTGCGCCCCACGATCATTCAATCGAGCGGCGGGATGCTCGACCCATCCAAACCGATGCCCGTCTTCGGGCCTTCGCCGGTGGTGGGCTCGTTTTTCTCTGTTTTCGCTCCTGAGATCGGCGTCAAGCCGATCGACACCATCACCCTGCACATTGACTGGCATGACCTGCCGATCAACAGTGACGGCTTTATCGGTTATTACAATGCCTACCGGCTGGATGCCGGTGGCCATAGCCATCCGCTGGGCCAGCTCTTTGACAACGATTGCTTTCGCGTCACGCTTCACCTTGAAAATGATGCGTCTGGCACAAACCCACGGTGCTCTTCTGACTTGCCTCTGTTTGTGAGCCTTCAGCCGCAAGATTCAGCTCCGTCGTCGTCCCAGCCGCCTGCCCGGTTGGCTCCAGCGACATCGTTCTCCCTGACCCAGCTCCAGGGACAAACCGGCTCGAAAGCGTTGCGCATCGTGCTGAGCAGTCCTCCCTATGCCTTCGGCCAGGCGCTCTACACGAGCAACTGCATCGACGCCTCCCGGAGGCTTGCGCTCTTGATCCAGGCTGAGCTTCGATCCCCCCCTCCGGATGACACCGACCATCCGCAACCCTCCATCGACTGGCCGAACCCGCCCTGGTGCCCCACAGCGGCAAGCGCATGCCTGGACTACACCAGCGCTGTCAGCATTGACTCTTCCGTCCCCACGGAGACGGGAGCTTGCATGACGTTGTTCCACATCACACCCTTCGACGATCTCCAGGCCGTGCGATGGCCTCCCGGTGAGGCGGTGGCGCTATTCCCCACGCTGTTAACCCCGGATCCCAAGGGCAAAACCTCCGCCGGCCTTCTCTCGATGGGGACGCTGCAGTTGAAGCTATCCCATCCCGTGGCGCAGATCTCGCTGTTGGTTGGCCTGACCGGCAGTCATGTTGTCGCGCATCAAGCCGCTCCATCCACGATGACCATCACAGCATGGATTGGAGACAGATGGACGACGCTCCCCCCGCAGAACATTCAAGATGGCACGATTGCACTCAGCCAAACAGGCCTCCTGCGGCTCACCGTGCCCGACGGCCAGACCAGTGAGCTGTTTCGCTTGAACGTTTGGGGCCTGTCAAAAGACATGCCCATGCTCACATGCCTGGAGGTCAATGCGGTTGGCGCCACCTGGCAGGGCCCTGGCGGAAAGGCGGATCTCAGCCGATCGTTGCCAGCGGGCACGGTGAGGCAGCCCGTGGATAACATCCCCTTCCTCGATGGGGTGCATCAGCCTCTGCCCTCCAGCGGTGGCGTGGCCGCGGCCCAATCCGAACAGATGGACGGGCGGCTGGCGGAACGGCTGGGCCACAAAGACAGGGCCATCCAGGCTGACGACTACACACGGATCCTGCTCCGCGCTTTCCCGTTCCTCTGGCAGGTGGTCGTGCTCCCTGCCTGGGATCCTCAAGTTGGTCGCATGCCCGGTTGCGTCAGTATCATTCCCATTCCCGGCCCCGACGCACCCACCCTTGCGAATCCTCTCCAGCCACGTTGCGACGCCGCCTTGGCCGCTCGGGTGCTGGATGAACTGCGGCCGCGGGTCAGCCCTTTCGTGCGGCTAAGGGTTGGCAAGGTAAATTATTGCTCGATTATGGTGATGGCGACCGTGGTTTTGCGGGATGACACCTGCATCGCCAGCTCACTCCAGAAATTGCAAAACGATTTGGTGGCCTATCTGTCTCCCTGGCCGAACTCTGCGAACCCGCATCGACCCAAACATTACTTTAAGCGAGACGCCATCATGCACTTCATTCGTCACCACTCATACGTGAGAAGCGTTGTTTCGATAAAGCTGGAATATAGCGCCAATTATTCATCCCACGTGTATTACACATCAGCCGCACTTCACTATCTCAAGGCCGAAACAGCTGATCTGCCAATGACAAGCACAGCACGAGATATCGAGCCATGAAGCAACCATGAGCGAGCAGATGCTTGAAACCGACTATCAATCCCTGCGCGAAGCCATGTTGGCTTCGCTACGACAAATGGCTGGTGATAGCTGGACAAACTATAACGAGTCCGATCCAGGCGTCACGATTGCTGAACAACTCTGTTACGCCCTCACCGAGCTGGGATTGAGGGCGGAGAGGCCTGTTCGTGATTTTCTGGCGGAGCCAGATACCCAAACCCTACAGCTTCAACGACAGGGGCTCGTTTCACCCCAGGCAATCATTCCGGGCCCGGCGCTCACCGATTTGGATCAACGACGGTGGCTTCTTGATCAGGTTCCGGGTTTAGCCAATGTTTGGTTGTCGCCGCAACAGGAAGGGATCTTCGGCCTATATCGGCTGGAGGCTTTGCCCCAACTGCCCCAGATGGAAACGTGCCTTTGCCCCTCAGAGGTTGATGGAATCAAGCTGGATCTTCAAGAGTCGATCAAAGCATGTGCGAGCCGTTTGCGCAATCTTGGCGAGGATCTGGAACGGGTGGAGGTACTGGAACCGCTGCCGTTGCGAGTGCACGCCAAAGTGTCCATCGAAAGTCACCGCCAACATGATGAGATTCAGGCGGAGATCCTGTATCGGCTGGGTCTGTTCCTGGCACCGGAGCCCCGTCGTCGTTCCTTGGCGGAATGCCTCACCCAGGGCATGACACTGGCGGAATATTTAGATGGTCCTCCGGTGAGTAAGGGTTTCATTGGAGCGGATGAACTCACACCCAAACTAGATTTGATTAAGGGCCATGACATCAGGAAGACCATAGCGTCTATCCAGGGCGTGTTGGACGTGGAAGAGCTCAGTTTCTCCTTTGCAGATAGCAAGAGGATGGGCATGGATGACAAGCTGCCAATCAATCCAGGAACATTTCCTTTTCTGGCGAATGACCCCTATGACGAAGGCAATGGATTGCGGTTGTTTCGCAATCAGCACCTCCTCAATTCCAATCCTGAACGCGTGGTGAGAGTGCTGCGACGCTTTTGGATGGATCATCGCCAAACTTTTAATCTCAACACGGATCTCCTGCGCGCGTTCCCGCCGCTCCTGGTCGGTGGAGTTGAAGATGGTAAGTATGAATCCGTTCATAGCTTGTTTCCTGTCGTCTACGGCCTACGCCCCGGTTTGCTGCTGCAAACTCTCTCACCCGAACGACTGGGGCAGATTCTGCAACTCAAGGGTTATCTGCTGGTATTTGATCAGCTGCTGGCAAACTTTGCCGCCCAACTCAGCTTTTTGCGCGAGCTGTTTTCACTGCGGGTGGGAGGAGATCACACGCTGGCCTATCGCTCCCTGCGGGAGGTTGCCGGCTGGGATGGTGATCTACTAGTCGATGACTACGACACGAAGCTGGCTGACTGTCAGTCACGCCTGGATTCCAAGCAGCACCGACAGGCCATGGTGCTGGATTTTCTGCTCGCGATCTACGGCCAACATCTGTCGCCAATTCCGATGCGACGTCCCCTCTCTGCCAGGGGTGATGAGTGCGCCCGGCGTTTGCTGCAGGCCAAGCGTGAGCTCCTACGCGATGTGGCGCGGTTTACGCGCGAGCGAGGCTCTGGCATTAACTACCGGACGCAAGACAGTGCAGGACGCTTGACAGCTTTGGAGCGCCGTTGCGCCATGGAGCTTGCCATGTGTCGCGCTGCTACCAATCCTGCCCCGGTGTTCCTAGTGCCTGATGTGGAACTGGCCACTTTTGGTCAGCGACTGGTGAGCAAAGTGGAGCGAGGAATTTGGAATCAAGGGCTGCCATTGGATGGCTGGTGGTCGGCCTCCCTATCCGAGGATGAGAGCGAGAGCGGAGTTATAGCCGATCCCTTCTCCGGTCAATTGGTGGCCTCGGTGCTGTGGCCCTCACTAAGCATGGCTGAGCGATTCAGAATTCGCCTCAAGGAAAACGAAGAAGGGGTCGATCTGTTGTGTGCGGACGAGAACGGCGATTGTTGGCGGCTGGAAGTATGCACTGACGCAGGGGCTGCTCTAGCCGTCGTCCGTCGCCTGTTTCGTTGGCTTGGGGTCGAGAGAAATCTGGTGTTTGTCATCGAGTCGGTTTTGTTGCGGCATGCGTTCAAGCATGCAAGCGCTGATGTGCGTTCCGACCCATGGTTTGATGCCCGGATCCTGCTCGTCCTGATGGGCGAGCCTGACGATGAACACCACAGGAAGGAGCTCGAGCGACTTTTTCGGCCCCATGTGCCAGCCCATCTGGAGCTGGAGGTGTTGGTTGTTGAGCCGAGGCGTTTTCCGCGTTTTCTGCGGCTCCGGGAGGCATGGCTGCGAAGTTTCTCGAGCGTTGGACACCAGCACCAAGCGAGCGCCTCCCGCCGTCTGACGAAGTTTCTGCGCGGTCTTTGCGTCCCCCCCCCCCTGGTGACGTTGATCCCCGTCGCCGCCTCGTTCGACGCGCTTGGTGCCATCTGCAAGAAGCCGGTGTCCTTGGTCGACCTTCACCGCTGGCGTCGGACTGGCCTGCGGTTTGTCATGAGACCTCTGACCTCTTCGGCCGATGGCATGGAGCGCTTGTCGGCGATGGAGTTGATCGACCTGGCGCGGGAGCGACTGGCTCTGATGCCGTTTCAAGATCGCTGCATCGTCACGGCTGATGAGCTGGAGCCGCAAGGTCGTTGCCACGGGCAGAGGGCGATCAAAGCCGCGCGCAAGCTCCGCCTTCCCCCTGGAGTGGTGATCTGGCTGGAGGGACCACCCACCATGGCCGAGGGAGAACGATGCTCACCGTTGCCCTTCCTGGAGCAGTGGTGCCAGACGATCCACGCGGGTGGATACGCCTCCGGGATATTCCTGACCAGCTCAATACCGATCGGTGATCTGAGTGTGGAGTGGCTGTGTCACTGGATTGACTCAGCCCCAATGTCGATGATGGGATATGTCTTGAAAGCCGCGCAAGCTACATCAGCCATGGTTGAGGTGGGAGTGCCAGAGAAAATGGTCCAAATTCAGGCCAACCGATCGGGGCTGACGCCCAAATGGGTAGTGCCCAGGGAAACTGAATGCAGGGCTTCCTGAGAAAGCCAGACCCAGGCTCGCGAACCCAGAGTCAGGTTATCAAGCGCCTTGCTGAGCGACCCTCAAGCTGCAACTGGATGCTTGCTCTCAGACGAAATGAAAACCCCTAGAGCCCGTTTCATGCCCCCCAGGATCTCCAGACCGATGGCAAACAAGACACAAAGAGGCTGCAGCAGCTTCTCGAGATTCATGACCAGCATTGTCATGGCAATGGCTGATCCCTGGGTCGACACAAGTTTCTCACGGATGAGCCCCAAGCCAAACCTACGCTTTCGTTGGCCGAACTTACCTTCTACGGTGACTGCCAGAAAAGGTTACGCGCCTGCCGCCCGTCAGGCGGCCTTTATCAATGTAGCTCGTTTGGGTTCGTTTTCTGGTGGTGGGGGATTGATCCACACCACCTCTGGCTGACGCCAACAACGCGTGGATCGACTCCAACGGCGGGGATGACGCTGCCGCGCCTGCTCATAAACCTGTTGACGTTGGCGGCAGATGGCTCGGGCCTGTCCGCTGTGGCGCTGGTCTGGCGTCACAAAGCGGATCCCGCTGTGGCGGTGCTGATGGTTGTACCACTGAACGAACGCTGCCACCCAGCCGCAGGCTTCCTCCTCGCTCTGGAAGGGTCTACGGGGGTAAACCGGCCGGTATTTGACCGTACGGAACAGCGATTCAGAAAAGGGGTTGTCGTTGCTCACCCTGGGCCTTGAGAAGGATCGGAGCACTCCCAACTCCTCCAGGCATGATTCGAGGGTGGCAGCCCGCATGGCATTGCCGTTGTCCACATGGAGGATCAAGGGGTGGGGTCGTCCCTTGCTGATCCGCTCTCGCAAGCAGGCCCGGCTCACCAGATCCGCAGCGTGCTCGGTGTCAACTACGTTGGGCTTCCTGAAAAAGCGAGCCCCTGGGAAAAAGCAGCAAAGCTGAATGAACCGG
>CAYVWU010000018.1:0-23738 GCA_964455575.1 uncultured Cyanobium sp.
GGGAGCGGGGGATCGCCTGGCCCTGGTGCGGGAGGTGGAGCGTCTCTCCCTGGCCCTCAGCGCCGATCCCGGCTCCGAAACGCTGCTCGCCCGCCTGGCGGAGGCACACCGCCTGATGGAGGCCCGCCAGGCCTGGGATCTGGAACGGGAGTGCCACACCGTGCTGGATCGATTGGGGATCGGCTCGCACCCCGAGGCCCTCGGGCAGCGGATGGGAGCCTTGTCCGGCGGCAACCGTCGCCGGGTGGCCCTGGCGGCGGCGCTGGTGGCCCAGCCCGATGTGCTCTTGCTCGATGAACCCACCAACCACCTCGACGCCGAGGGGGTGGAGTGGTTGCAGGGCTGGCTGGACCGCTTCCCCGGGGCCGTGGTGCTCGTCACCCACGATCGCTACCTGCTGGATCGCGTCACGCGACGCATCGTGGCGGTGGAGGGGGGCGAAGCCCGTCACTACCCCGGGAATTACGCCGCCTATCTGGAGCGGCGCGCCCAGGAGGAGGTGGTGGCGGAGGCGTCAGCGGCCACCTTCCGCTCCACGCTGCGGCGGGAGCTGGCCTGGCTGCGGCAGGGCCCCAAGGCCCGCAGCACCAAGCAGAAGGCCCGCCTGCAGCGGATCGAAGCCCTGAGGGACACTCCACCGGCCCGCGGTCGAGGAAAGCTGGAGCTGGCCGTCACGGCGCAGCGCCTGGGGAAACGGGTGATCCACGCGGAGGAGGTGGGCCTGAGCGTGGAGGGGCGGAGCCTGCTGCGCGGCTTCAGCTGCGACTTCAGCCCGGAGGATCGCGTCGGGATCATCGGGCCCAACGGGGTGGGCAAATCCACCCTGCTGGAGGTGCTGGCCGGGCAACGGCCCCCCAGCGACGGGGTGGTGGAGATCGGAGAGACGGTGCGCCTGGCATGCTTGGATCTACAGAGCGCCCTGCTACAGATCGATCCCGACCGCAAGGTGAGCGATGTCGTGCGCGACGCGGCCAGCCGCGTGATGGTGGAGGGTCGGGAGCTGAGCGCGTCCCAGCTGTTGGAGCGCTTCCTCTTTCCCCCCGCCCAGCAGCACCAACCGGTAGCAAAGCTCTCCGGCGGCGAACGCCGTCGATTGCACCTCTGCAGGCTGCTCATGCAGGCGCCGAACGTGCTCCTCCTCGATGAGCCCACCAACGACCTGGACGTGGCCACCCTGGCGGTGTTGGAGGACTTCCTCGAGGACTTCCGCGGCTGCGTGGTGGTGGTCTCCCACGACCGCTGGTTCCTGGATCGAACGGTGGATCGCCTGTTTGTGATCAGCGACGGAGAGGTCAGCCGGTTTGAGGGCAACTACAGCGCCTGGCTGGAGACGCGCGGGACCGCCTCCGGGCGGTCGGGCCGTGGCGCCACCAGCGAGACCGCAGCGGCCCCCGCCCCCCCGTTGGCTCCCCAAGCGACCACCGCGCCCAAGTCGCCCACCACCCGGCGCAGCTACAGGGAAAACCGCGAGTTGGAGGCCCTGGAGCAGGATCTGCCGCGCTGGGAGGACCAGCGGCGCTCCCTGGAGGAGCGCCTCGCGCGGCCGGAGGGGGCGGGCTACGAAGAGCTGGAGCGGCTCAGTGAAGCCCTGGCGGACCTGGTGGTTCGGATCCAGAACGGGGAAGAGCGCTGGCTCCAGCTGAGCGAGCGCCCGGAGTGAGCGCCCCGAGCGCACACCCCCTCGTGGGCGGGGTCCGAGGGACGCGCTCAGCCGCTGAACGAAAGGGCGGCGGAGCCTCGACGGCGGCGCCGCAGATGGGGGACATCCTCCCGGACGTCCCTCAGAGGGTTCGGATGGGCTCGATGACGATCTGGTTGGCCTGCCTCCCGGGAGGAGAGCTCGCAGGCGGGGCCTGAGGGTTTCGGGAGGGTCCAGGGCGCCTGACGGGGGCGGGCGCCCTGGGCTTCCGCCAGGCGCATGGCGGTGGGCTTGTAGTCAACAAGGCTGCGGAGCTGGGCCATCGCGTCGCCCATGCGCCGCAGGTAAACGTCGTGGGACCAGACCACCTGAGCATGCTCAAAGGCTTCGCAGGCCGCGGTGGGGGAGGTGAACCGCTGGCTGACGCAGCCCGTGGGAGCGCATTGTTTCCATTCCAACACATCCTCAAAGCACAAGCCGCGGCGCCACTGCCGTTGCTCGGAGAGGTAGCAGTGGTCTTCGGGGCCATTGATCCAGAACAACCGACCCTCCTCATCCATGAAATGCCTGCCCCGGCGGTGTTGGATGCGTGTCATCGGCCCTGCTCCACGAAGGATGAAGCGGTCGTAGCACTGGAAGCCAGCTGGGCGCCGGTCCCACGATGGCCTTGGCTTGATGAGCGCCAGCGCACAAGGGGGAGGCGTTTGGTCGATGGGGCTCGTAAGGTAGGCGCCGTGAATTCATGCCGGCATCCGCGGCCGTCTCTCATGAAAAGCATCGACGAGCACATCGAAAAAGACAGAGAGGACATCGAGCAGGCCCGTGCCGCAGGCGATCTGGGCAAAGTGCGGCACCTGGAGGAGGAGCTGAAGGGCTTGGAGGAGTACAAGTCTCACCATCCCGAGGACAGCCACGATCCCACCCCACTCGAGGTCTTCTGCGATCTGAATCCCGAAGCTCCTGAGTGCCGCGTCTACGACGATTGAGGTTGATCGAGCTGTCGCCACACGGCCTCCAGCAGGGGCTCCAAGCCCCTGGAGGTCGCTGCTGACACCACGAGGGGACGGGGGAGCAACCACCCTTTTCCCTCTCCCCAGGACGCCACGGCATCCACGGCGTCATCCAGCGAATCGTCCAGCTGCAGGTCGGCCTTGTTGAGCACCACCAGCCTCGGCTTCGCAGGTAAGCCATGGCCGTAGAGATTCAGTTCTCGTTCCACGACAGCCAAATCCTCCACCACATTTTCCGCGCTGGCATCGAGAAGATGCACCAGAAGACGGGTGCGCTCGATATGACGAAGAAAATCGTGGCCCAGTCCCGCGCCTGAAGCTGCTCCCGCGATCAATCCAGGGATATCCGCGAAGACGGTGCCATCGCCACTGGGTCGCCGCACCACACCGAGATTGGGCACCAGAGTCGTGAAGGGATAGTCGGCGATCTTGGGCCTGGCGGCCGAGAGAACGGAGATCAGCGTGCTCTTGCCGGCGTTGGGGAGCCCGATGATGCCGACCTCCGCCAGCAGCTTGAGCTCCAGCAACAGATCCCAGGCCTCCCCTTCCCCGCCCTCGGTGTGGCGCTCGGGAGCGCGGTTGCGATTGCTGAGGAAATGGGCATTCCCAAGGCCACCGCGGCCTCCGATGGCCACCAGCAGCTCGTCGCCCGCCGCGGTGAGATCGCCGAGCACGATGCCTGTGCGGGCATCCCGCACCTCTGTGCCCCGGGGCACCCGCACCACCAACGGGGGAGCACTGGCCCCTGTGCGGCGATTGGGGCCGCCGCGAACGCCGTCGTCCGCCGCGAACAGCCGCTTGTAATGAAAATCCAACAACGTCTGCAGGTTGGCGTCCGCCACCAGCACAACGTCGCCACCGCGACCACCATCCCCGCCGGAGGGTCCCCCGGCAGGCACGTATTTCTCACGCCGGAAGGCTGTGATCCCATCGCCGCCTCGGCCGGCTTGCACCGTGATCCGGGCCTGATCAATGAACTGCATTGCGGCGATCTTAGGATCCACCCGTCGCAGCGATCGGTTGGCCGAGGTTCGGTTTGAGGGGGTGAGCAAGACCTACCCGCCCCGGCGGGGTGGAGATCCCGTGACAGTGCTGCGGGATCTGGATCTGCAGATCGCCGACGGAGAGTTTCTGGTGCTGGTGGGTCCCTCCGGCTGTGGCAAGAGCACCCTGCTGCGGCTTCTCGCCGGGCTGGATGGCCCGAGCGCCGGAGAGATCTACGTCGCCGATCGCCCGGTCAGTGCCCTGCGCCCGGCTGAGCGGAACGTGGCGATGGTGTTTCAGAGCTATGCGCTCTATCCCCACCTCAGCGTGGCGGACAACCTGGGCTTCGGCCTGCGGCGCCGTCAACGGCGCTCCCTCGGGGAGCAGCTGCAGGATGGCCTGCACCGCCTCAGCCGCTCCTGGCCCCGCCCCCTGCGTCTTCCCTCACCGCGGGAGGACCGCATCGCCGCGCGGGTTCGGACGGTGGCCGCCATGTTGGAACTCCAACCGCTGCTGGACCGTCTCCCGAAGGAGCTCTCCGGGGGACAGAAGCAGCGGGTGGCGCTGGGGCGGGCGATCGCGCGTCAGCCGGAGGTGTTCCTGATGGATGAACCCCTCAGCAATCTCGACGCCAAGCTGCGCGCCGGCACCCGCACCCAGATCGTGGACCTGCAGCGCCAGTTGGGCACCACCACGCTCTATGTCACCCACGATCAGGTGGAAGCGATGACCATGGGGCACCGCATCGCCGTGCTCCACCAGGGCCGTCTCCAGCAGCTGGGCACGCCGCTGGAGCTCTACCGCCATCCCGCCAATCTGTTCGTGGCCCAGTTCATCGGCAGCCCGCCGATGAACCTGTTGCCCGTGGAGGTCGTGGGTCCGGGGCTGCTGCTGCTGGCGGGAAAGAAGTTTGCCTTGCCCGATCCTCTGGAACCTCTGGTGGCCGGCCGCCACGGACAGCGGCTCACGGGTGGCCTGCGGCCGGAGCACCTGCGCCTGGCCCCCGCCGCCAACCGCAACCTGCCCGCGGAGGTCAGCCATGTGGAGGCTCTGGGGAACGAACAGCTGCTCACCTGTCGGCTGCTGGAGGGCAGCGCCTTGGTGCATGTGCGCGTCGGACCCGATCAGGACGCGCGTGTTGGCGAAAACGTGCATCTGGAGGTGGACGCCGCGGGGTGGCGGTTGTTCGACGACGCCGGAGTGGCCCTGGGCCTCCCGCGACCGCGGGAGTCGGAGGCCAAACCCCAGCGCCGGGAACCCCAGCTGCCGCGGTTGGGGTGAGGTCCTCAGCCGGGAACCCGCAGATTGACGGAGGGCGTGAACCCACGCCGAGCCAGGGCGCGTGCCAGGCGCGCCGCCCGTGGCGGCGTGCCCTCCAGCACCACCACCCGACCCTCCCGCTCGAGGCGGTGACGCAAGCGCGCGGAGGCCACGGGACGCGTGCTGTTCAGCAGGCTCACTGTGGCCACCAGGGGCAGGGTGGGCGAGACAAGAAGATCCGCAGCCATGGATCAGGGAAGGCGAAACCGCCACTCTGCTTCTGATGTCGCCGGAAGGAGGGGAAGGGAACCGACCCGCCACTGGCGGGACACCGGCGGGGGCGAGAGGGACCCGCGCACGGCCCCACGGGCGGTGGAGCGGCCATTGAAAAGGGGCCCTTCCAGGCCCCATGGGTCATTTGGTTGACAAGGCTGACCTCACCCCGTCTCCGTTAAGAGTGTCAGGCGGCCACAGGGGCGGCTTGACGGGAGAAACGAACGATGTTGTTCGCTGTTACGGTTTTGCTCTCACCGAGCAGGCTTCAGTCATCCTCCTGGCGCCCCGTCGAAACCATTGCAGCCCCTGGAAGAGCTCCCGATGGCTCGGGAGCGAAATGGAGCTGAGCGGAATCGAACCGCTGTCCGAAACACTGGTGTGGATCACCTAGCCCGGCGGAAGCCGGACCTGAACATCTTGACACCTCTGGAGGCGGCTGGCGAACCGCGGCCCAGGTGGGCATGTCCGTACACGCTGGAGACCCCGTCTCGCCTGGCCCGCCCGGGGCCTCAGCCATAGAGCGCCCGCAGTCCCGCTTCCGTCGCCGGCGCAACCCCCCGCTCCGTGATCAACGCCGTCACCAGACGGGCAGGGGTGACGTCAAAAGCGGGATTGAGGCCAGCGCTGCCCTCGGGAGTGAGCAGCACCCGGCGAATCGCTCCCTCCGCGTCGCTGCCCTGGATGTGGGTCACCTCCTCGGCACCGCGGGTCTCGATCGGGATCTCCGCCAGCCCGTCCGCCAGCGACCAGTCGATGGTGGAGGCGGGGAGCGCCACCACGAAAGGGACGCCATTGTCATGGGCGGCCAGGGCTTTGAGATAGGTGCCGATCTTGTTGCACACATCTCCCCGGCGGGTCGTGCGATCGCTGCCGACGATCACCGCATCCACCTGCCCGTGCTGCATCAGATGGCCGCCGGCATTATCCACAATCACCGTGTGGGGTACGCCTTCCCGCGCCAGCTCATAGGCGGTGAGGCTGGCGCCCTGGTTGCGGGGACGGGTTTCGTCCACCCACACGTGGAGGGGGAGGCCGGCCCGGTGCGCCTTGTAGATCGGCGCCAGGGCGGTGCCCCAGTCCACCGTGGCCAACCAGCCCGCGTTGCAATGGGTCAACACCTGGAAGGGCTGCCCCTGCCGTTCCGCGGGCCGCGCTGCCGCCCACTGCTGAAACAAGGCCAGGCCATGGTCACCGATGGCTTCGCACATGGCCACGTCCTCCTCCGCGATGGCCATCGCTTCCGCCGCCGCCGCCGCCGCCCGCTCCGGAGGGGGCAACGGCTGCACTCGCTGGCGCACCCGGTCGAGGGCCCAGCGGAGATTGACCGCCGTGGGGCGCGTGGCGTTCAGCCCGGCAAAGGCCTCCTCCAGGGCCTGATCCCCCGGATCCGCCTGCAGGGCCAGCATCAGGCCGTAGGCCCCCGTGACCCCGATCAGGGGAGCGCCGCGCACGACCATGGTGGAGATCGCCGCCGCCGCCTCCTGCCAGGTCTTCAGGGAGCGGGTGTGCAGGTCGTGGGGCAGGCGGGTCTGATCGATCACACCCACGGATCGCCCCCCCTCCTCCAACCAGATCGTGCGCCAAGCCTTGCCGTCAATGTTCATCCAGGGATGGTGGTCAGGGCTCTCGATCCTCGCCCTTGGAGCGTCAAAAAGCCCGTCGCGGGAGCGGCAGGGTTCCCGTGGGGCAGGCGGCGAAGGTTTGCCCGTCGGCTTTCGCTTCCTCCTGCCGCTCTCGGGCCCGACGTCCCGTGGTCATCCTCTCGCCGCCGGCTCTGGAGACCATGGTGGTCGTTGCCGCGCTCCATCGCGCAGGCCCTCTCCTGGCAAAGCAGGAACAGAAAAGCCCGGACCAAGACACCAGACCCCTCAGATGGGTCGATAGCCGAAGCCGTCGGGCACCTGCGGCGGCGGCGCCGTGTCCACGGGGCGCAGATGCACGTGCCAGCCCTCCACCGCGGCCAGCGGCAGACAATCGTCCAGGGCCTCGTCCCGGGGCCGCGGGGCCTCCAAGCACGCCAGCGGGTGCACATCATCCTTGTGACGCTCCACAGCCTGCGGCAGCCAGGTGGCCAACGCCTGGCGCTTGGCGTCGGCAGCCGTGACCGCCACCACCAGACCGAAGCCATGCTCCTCCGCCAGACGCTCCGGTCGGTAGCCCCCCACGTTCACGAACCAGAGACGAGCAGCCCCCTTCCAAGGCTCCCGGGACAGGTGGACCGCATACCGGCCCACCTGCTTCACCGCCATCCAGCTGTCGATGTGCAGTCCGCGGCGGCGCCCGAACCACTGACGCCGCAAGGCCGGCAGTGTCTCCTCAAGGGTCTGTCCGACAACAAAGCGCACATCGTGGAGCTCGATGTGCGCCCCGGGGACGCGCCCCCCCAACACCACAAGAAACAGCCGCGGGGAGAGGCCCTGTGCAGCGGACCGCGGCGACGGCTCAGGCCCCGGACTGCGGACCATCCGCCTCCATCTGGCGCTTGCGTTGGCGGCGACGATGCGTCACCCCCCAGGTGACGCCTCCAGCCAGCAACAGGCCCATCGTCAACGATGCCCAAGGGGCCCAAGGTTCCGATCGGGGCGTCCCGCCCCGCACACCGGACGGTGCCAGCCGCTGCGAGGGCCCCATCGCGCGCCCCCCCCCGGGGGGGAGTGCCCCTGGCGGCATCGCCCCGGGGGGCATAGCCCCGGGAGGCATAGCCCCTGGAGGCATTGCCCCGGGCGGCATTGCCCCGGGCGGCATGGCGCCAGGACGCATCATCCCGGGCGGTGCTCCCTGAGGCATTCCCCCGGGAGGCATCGCCCCGGGAGGCAGCATTCCATAAGGTCGGCCACCCGGAACCCCTCCCCCTGGCCGCAGGGCTGGCGAACCCATCCCCCTCGGCGCCATCCCCGGTGGAGGGGGCGAGAGCATGGGACCAGGGACCACCGGGCCGGCGGGACCCACCTGGGGGATGGGAGGAGCCAACGGTGGGCGGCGTGGTGGAAGCGTTGTCCTCCGCGTGGCGGGGGCAGGCCCCTCCGGTTGCCAGATCAACACCGGATCCGGCGGCAGGTCAGGAGGCCGGATCGGCGCGGGGACCGCCGGGGGTCTCGCCCCGGAAGAGGTTCCCGGGGCCGCTGGTTTCCCAGGGGCCGCAGGTTTCAAGGGTGACGCTGGTTTCACGGGTGACGCTGGCCTCACGGGAGCTGGGGAGACCAGGGCCGGAGGACGGGGCGCGGGATCGCTCTCAGGTTGGTCCGCCGAGCCGGCACCGGAGGGGGAGGGGGCAGGCACTGGTGGGGCGGAAGAGGCCCCGTCGGCAGGTCCTCCGCTCGGCGCGGCGGGAGGGGTCTGGGACGGAGCAGCGTCGACCTGGGCGGCCGCGGGCCGCAGGTCCAACCCGGAACCCAGAACCACAGCCAGGGCGATGCCCTTCCAGAGCCCACCCCTCTTTGCCTTTGCCTGCCTCACTGTTCCAAGCCCGATCGTCACCAGGGATCATCCAGGATTTCGGGTTCCACATCCACCGGCTCCGTCCCTCTGGGCCGATCGGCCCGAGGCTGGGGCGCTCCCTCCACGGGGCTTTGTCGCCAGTCTTCACCGCCTGGCTCCGCGGAACGAACCCGTGAGGCCTCCCGCCCATAGGGCTGGTAACCGGGCTCGCGAATCCGCGCATCGTCAGGGTCTCGCTCTCCATCGCGGTCCCGACCGGCATCCCTGTCCTGAAGTCTTTCGCGGTCGGCGGAGAATCCGTTGGCCGGCTCACGCCGAGCGGATCCGGCAAAAGTCTCCCGCGAACGATCCGACTCCCGGTCCCATCCGCGGTCGCGGTCCCCCTCCCACTCCCGCTCTCGCTCCCGTTCCCGTTCCCGTTCCCGTTCCGGAGGGAGACGCGAGGCGGGTTCACGCTCCCCGTAGGACTCTCCATAGGGGTCGCGGGTGGCTTCCTCATCGAGATAGCGGCGCTGCCGGAGGGGTTCCCGCTGACGACGCTCCTCCAGCTCCACATATTCCATCGCTTCCTCCGGCTGGAAGGAGCGGGAGACCGCCGGCTGGATGCGGCGCTGCTCCTGCACGCTGGGCTGCCCAGCCGGCAGCTGGTTCTCCGCCGGCACAGGAGCCGCGCGCCAGCGCTCCCGCTCCTCCCGCTCCCAGCTGCTGCCCCCGATCCCCATCTTCTCCAGCAGGCCGGTGCCCAGCTGCTTCAGCTTGTCCTCGGATCCCTCGTACACGATGATCCGATCACTGCCGCTGCTCACCACCTCGGACACCGGCAACTCCCAGGTGCTCAACACCCCCTCCGCCAGAAGCGGCACCCCGAGAGCGCCGATCACCAGGGTGACCAGCTCGCCGGTTTCGATATCAAAACTGAAGCCCAGCACGCGGCCGAGGGTCTGGCCCGATTCCGTGATCACCTGGCAATTGATCACCTTGCTGTAGCGCTCTGGATTGAAGCTTTCCGACAGGGAATCGGACGAATCCACCAGAATCACATCCCCGACCTGACGGATGCTCTCCAAGGGCATCCAACGCGGCAATCCCGGCAGGAAACGGGTCAGAGGGTTGTCACGCAGGCCCAGAGCCACCACCTCGCGCCGGTCGATGTCGACGACCACCTCCCCCACCACGCCCAGCCGCCGGCCGGTGTCCCGGGTGATCACCTGGGTGCCCATCAACTCAGAGCGCAACCAGAGCCGATCGCTGGGAACGGAGGAGCCGCCGGCGGGAGGAGGGGATGCGCTCAAAACCAGGGTTTCAATCGACCCATTGTGAAGCAAGCCCCCGCTTCCGACCAGATCAGGCCGCAGGGGGCAAACCGACCACCTGGGTGTGGGCCCCGCGGGCCTGGGTCACGCCGATCGTCCGCGTGGCGGCGCCGATCATGGGACGCCGATGGCTCACCACCAGAAACTGGGCTCCCTCCGCCTGCGAGGCGATCAGACCCGCCAGCCGTTCCACGTTCACGCCATCCAGAAAGCTGTCCACCTCATCGAGGGCATAAAACGGTGAGGGACGGAACCGTTGCAAGGCAAAGAGGAAGCTCAGGGCTGTGAGGGATTTCTCACCCCCGGACATGGACGCCAGCCGGCGCACCGCCTTGCCTTTCGGATGGGCGACCAGGGTCAGCCCACCATCGAGGGGGTGCTCAGGATTCTCCAACTGCAGCTGGCCTTCGCCATCGGAGAGGTGGGCAAAGATCGTGCGGAAATGGCCATCCACCTCACGGAAGGCCTCGAGAAAGGCCTCCTGGCGCAGCGTGGCCACCGTTTCGATCCGCAGCAGCAGCTCTTCACGCTCGCGACCCAGCACCTCCAATCGCTCCTCCAGATCTGCCAGGCGCTGCTCCAGCTCCTCCAGCTCCTCCAGCGCCAGCATGTTGACCGGCTCCAGGGCCTCCATGCGCTTCTGGATCTGATCGAGCTCCTGGCGGAGCGCTGCCAGGCCCCCCTGGCGCACCGCTTCCGGCACTTCGGGCAGGGGATCGGGGAGAGCCCGCATGAGTTGCTCCAGCCGCAGCTCGCCCCCACGCCGCTCGCTCTCCAGCGCCAGCAGGTCATCCCCGAGGCGCTGGAGCTCCCATTGCCGTTGCTGCAGGGCCTGGCGACGCTCCGCCAGCTGGTTTTCCGCCTGATCGCGTTCACGCCGCTTTTCGCCGAAGCGGGTGCTGAGCTCCTGCTGCCGGACCTCCAGGGCATGGCGACGCTCCCGGTGCTGCCGGTCGCGCTCCTTCCAGCTCTCCCGTTCCGCCAGCAGGGCATTCACCGCTCCGATCAGGCGCTGCTCCTCCGCGGCCAGACCCTCCAGCTGACTGCTGATCCGCTCGGCGGCCAGGGCCCGATCCCGCCGCTCCGCCAGACGATCATCCCGCTGGCGGCGGGCCTCCTGCAGCGCCCGATCCGCCGTCTCCAACTCCGTCTGCAAGGCCTGCCAGAGGTCGGGTTCGCCCTCGGACTCAGCGGCGGCCTCCGCCGCCTCCAGGGCCAGCAGCCGCTCCCGCAAGGGACCGACCTCGGCCTGAATCGCCCCGCCGCGCTCATGATCGGCGGCCATGGCCTGCCTCAGGGCGGTCCAGCGGCGCTCCAGGCCTTCACTCCGCTGGCGATGGGGCTGAAGGGTCCGTTCGGCGGCGCCACGCTCCGCCGCCAGCGCGGATTGGCGCTGGCGTTCGCGCTGAAGCTCCGGCCGCTGGGCCTCCAGGTCCGCGCTGAGGTCCGCCTCCCGACGCCGACAGGCCACCAGGCTCTCCCCCACCTCCAGGAGGCGGCGTCGCAAGGGCTCGGCTTCATCCCCCTCGGAAGCGGTGCCGAAACTCAGCTGGGACGACCGCTGCTGGAGGCTCCCCCCCGTCATGGCGCCACTCTTCTCCAGAAGCTCCCCCTCCAGCGTCACCGCCCGGCAACGGCCCAGCTCCCGGCGGGCCTGGGCCAGGGTGTCGAACACGAGGGTGTCGCCGAAGACATGGCGAAAGACCTCGCGATAGACCGGCTCATGGTGGATGAGGTCGACGGCGCGACCCACCAACCCGGGAACGCCGCCGCGCTGCAGGGCGGCGCCACCTCCGGCGCCACCAGCCCGCAGACGGTTCAGCGGCAGGAAGGTGAGCCGCCCGGCGCGCCGGGTTTTCAACACCTCGATCGCCCGGGCGGCGATGCCGTCGTCCTCCACCACCACATGGCTGAGACGGGACCCGGCCGCCACCTCCAGGGCGAGGCGATGGCGATCATCCACCTCCCCCAGTTGGGCCACCGGGCCATGGATGCCATCCAGCCCGGCCTCCAGCAGGGCCCGCAGGGCCCCGGTGCCCCGACTTTCCTGCAGGGTGTCGCGGCGGCTCTCCAGCCGCGCGATCTCCCGCTCAAGCTGGGTCTGTTCCTGCTCCAGCCGGGCCCGGGTGCGCTGCTGCAAGGCGAGGCCCTCGGCCAGGTCGCCCACCCGGACCTGACGGCGCGCGAGATCCTGCTCCAGAGTCGCCAGCTCGGCCGTGAGACGGGCCAGCAGCTCCTCCGTCTCCACCGAGACGCCGCCTGCCTGGTTCCGTTCCGCCTCCAGCTCCCCCAGGCGCTCCTCCGCCTGCCGTTGCCGCTCCTGCAGCTGCTCAAGCTCCGCCTGCAGGGGGGTGAGCCGCTCCAACAGCGTCCGGCGCTCCTCGCCGCGCCGCCGCTGGGCCTCGATCCAATCGCCGGAGCGGCCCGCCACCTCCCGCAGCCGTCGCCGGGAGTGTTCCACGGCGGCCTCGCCGTCGCGGCACGCCGCCTCGGCCCGGGCCAGGTCGTCCTCCTCCAGCGGGGCCCGCAACACCCCCAACTGCTGGCCAAGCTCCCCCCGCTGACGGGTGAGGGCCTGGCGCCGTTCCTGCAACTGCTGGGCCTCCTGGCTCTGCTTCTCCGCCTGGCGGGCGAGCTCCCGGCTCTCGGCCTCCTGCCCCGCCAGCTCGGCCTGCACGGCCAGCAGCTGGTCCTCCCCCAGGGCCTTCACCTCCGCCTGAAGCTCCTCCAAGGCCAGGGCCGCGATCCGCAACTCCTCATTGGCGGTGGCGATCGCGGCGGTTTCCGCGCCCTGGCGCTCCCGCAGCTGGTCACGCCGCTCCAGCAGCGCCCGTTGCAACGCCCGGGCCTCCTCCACCGCCAGCACCTGCTCCCGCTGACGCCCGATGTGCAAAGCCTCCCGCAGCTCCTGATAGGCGCGGGCCTTGGCGCAATCCTTCTCGAGCTTCTGACGGCTGACGCGCAGTTCCTGCTCGACGATGCGACAGCGGTCGACGCGCTCGCGGACGTCGTCCAACTTGCCGCGAGTCTGTTCGATGCGGGTATCAAAGAGAGCCACACCGGCCAGCTCATCGATGATGCCTCGCCGCTCCTTGGCACTCATCGAGACGATGCGGGTGACATCACCCTGCATGACCACATTGCTTCCCTCCGGATCGACGCGCAGGCGTCGCAGCTGGGTCTGCAGCTGTTGCAAATTGCAGGGCACCCCATCGGCGCTGAAGCTGCTGCTGTAGGTGCCGCCCGGAGCGACGCGCAAGCGACGGCTGACGCTCCATTCTTGCTGGCCTGGACGAATCCAGGGGCCTTCCGGTGGGGCCTCCAGGCCCTCCTCGGCGTCGTCCGGCTGCCAGTCGCTCAGATCAAAATGAACGGTGACCGTGGTTTCCGCCGCCTTGCCCGCCCGAAGCATGGCGCTGTTGATCAGATCCGGCAGTCGCTCCGCCCGCATGCCGCGGCTGCTGGCCAGGCCCAGGCAGAACAACACGCCATCAAGAATGTTGCTTTTCCCCGAACCATTGGGACCGGTGACCACCGTGAATCCAGGCTCCAGAGGAATGCTGATGGTGCCGCCAAAGGATTTGAAGTGACAGAGCTCGATCTGCCTGATGTAAACCAATCGGCGCGATCCTCAAGCTGTGACAATGTAGCGGAGGTTGGCCCGCTGCCAACCCCGCGAACGTTTCCTACGTTGGGAGCAGCCGACCCCAGGTCATGAACCCCGACCAGCCCTCCACCCCTCCCCTGGAAGGACCGGACGCCTCCACCAATGGCCAGCCCGGGACACCCGCGATCCTGCAGACGGCCTTCCGCGATCGCTTCGAGACGCTCCTGCCCACGATTCAGAAGCAATGGCCGGAGGTGGCCCGCCACACCCTGGAGGCGACGCGGGGAAGCTTTGATCAACTGGTGGAGGTGATCAGCCGCCAGACCGGTGGCGCCACCCCCCGGGTGAAACAACAACTTCTCGATCTCATCGAGGCCACCACCCACCAGGCCCAGCAGGTGGGCGATTCCCTCAAGCCGCTGGAGGAGCAGCTGGAGCAGCTGCTGGACGACCTCAACCGCACCCTGCGACCGAAGCTGGAGAAGCCTGTGCGCGAGCGACCCCTGCTGGCCCTCGGCGTGGCGGCAGGCGTGGGCATCGTGCTCGGGCTGCTCCTCTCCCCCGGGCGCCGCTCGGCATGAACCTCAACGGTGCCTCCCGACTGTCGGGCCTGCTCACCTCCGTGGTGGACCTGCATGTGCGCATGGCCATGCAGGAGGCCAACAAGGACAAGCGCCGCCTGATCACCGGAGCGGTGCTCCTGGGCGGTGGCCTGAGCTTTCTCCTGCTTGGCGTGGTGATGAGCCAGATCGCCCTGGTTCTCTGGGTCCGCCACACCTGGAAGCTCAGCTGGCTGGCGGTGACGCTGTGGCTGGGCGGGATCGACCTGGCGCTGTCCGGGGTGTTCCTGAGGGTGGGCGGCGCTCTGCTCAAGAAGCCTCTTCTGCCGGAGACCTTGGCGGGCCTGCGAAGCACCACGCGCGCCCTGACCGGACGGCGGCCGTCCCCTCCTGGGTGATCATGGCCACAGCGCCCCCCCGCTGATCACCATGGCCGCCGCCTCCCCCCGCACCCCCGCCGCCGACACGGTCACCCCCGGTGAGGGCCGCTGGACGGGAGACGCCATCCGCGAAGCCTTCCTCGCCTTCTACGCCAGCCGGGATCACGTGCGGCTGCCCAGCGCCTCCCTCGTGCCAGAGGACCCCACGGTGTTGCTGACCATCGCCGGCATGCTGCCCTTCAAGCCGGTGTTTCTCGGGCAGGCGCCCCGACCGGCGGCCCGCGCCACCACCAGCCAGAAGTGCATCCGCACGAATGACATCGAAAACGTGGGGCGCACAGCGCGCCATCACACTTATTTCGAGATGCTGGGTAATTTCTCCTTTGGTGATTATTTCAAAACCGAAGCCATTCGCTGGGCCTGGGAACTGAGCACCAAGGTGTTCGGCCTCGATCCACGTCAACTGGTCGTCAGCGTCTTCCGCGAAGATGAAGAGGCTGCCAAGATCTGGCGGGAGGAGATTGGCGTCAACCCCAAACGGATCATCCGCATGGATGAGGCTGACAATTTCTGGGTGTCGGGCCCCACGGGACCCTGCGGTCCCTGTTCGGAGATCTACTTCGACTTCAAACCTGAATTGGGAGACGAAGGACTGGACTTGGAGGACGATTCACGCTTCATCGAATTTTATAATCTGGTCTTCATGGAATTCAACCGCGATGCGGAAGGGAACCTCACTCCTTTGGCCCATCGCAACATCGACACTGGCATGGGATTGGAGCGGATGGCGCAGATCCTTCAGGGGGTGCCGAGCAACTACGAAACCGACCTCATCTTTCCGTTGATCGAAACCGCCGCTGCCCTGGCCAACATCACCTATGCCAGCGCGGACGCCCGGCGGCAGACCAGCCTGAAAGTGATCGGAGATCACGGGAGGGCCATCACCCAGCTCATCGCCGATGGTGTCACCGCCTCCAACCTCGGACGGGGTTACATCCTGCGGCGCCTGGTGCGGCGCGTCGTGCGTCATGGACGCCTGATCGGCATCGAGGGGGCGTTCCTGCCCCGCCTGGGAGAAGCGGCGATCGCCTTGATGGCGCCCGCCTACCCCCAGCTGCAGGAGCGGCGCCCAGCCATCCTTGCCGAATTGGAGCGCGAGGAAGAGCGCTTCCTGGCCACCCTGGAGCGGGGCGAGCGGCTGCTCGCGGAGGTGCTGGCCGGCCAACCCCGCCAGATCAGTGGCGCCCAGGCTTTCGAGCTCTACGACACCTACGGCTTTCCACTGGAGCTCACGGAGGAGATCGCCGAGGAGCACGGCCTGTCGGTGGATGTGGCCGGCTTTGAGGCGGCCATGGAGGCGCAGCGCCAGCGGGCGAAGGCGGCGGCGGTGAGCATCGATCTCACCCTGCGGGGGGCCCTGGAAGCCGTGGCCGCGGATCTGGAGAACACCGTTTTCACGGGGTATGACGCCCTCGAGCAGCCGGCCTGCGTGGTGGCCCTGGTGGCCAACGGCACCGCCAGTGAACGGGCCGAAGCGGGGGACAGCGTCGGGATCGTGCTGGATTCCACCCCGTTTTACGGCGAGGGGGGGGGCCAGGTGGGGGACCGGGGCGTGCTCAGCGGAGGAGGCACCGAGGTGGCCGGGGAGGGCGTCATCGTCTCCATCGAGGGCGTCAGCCGCAACCGCAGCGTGTTCGTGCACAACGGACGGGTCGAGCGGGGGGTTCTGCGGTTGGGGGATGTGGTGAGCGCCCGGGTCGATCGCGCTCGTCGTCGCCGCGCCCAGGCCCACCACACCGCCACCCATCTGTTGCAGGCGGCCCTCAAGCTGGTGGTCGATCCCGCCATCCACCAGGCCGGCTCCCTGGTCGACTTTGATCGCCTGCGCTTCGACTTTCACTGCCCGCGCGCGGTGACGGCTGAGGAGCTGGGGCGGGTGGAAGAGCTGATCAACGGCTGGATCAGCGATGCGCATGCCCTGGAGGTGCGGGAAATGGCCCTCGAACGGGCCAAGGCCGCGGGCGCCGTGGCCATGTTCGGTGAGAAGTACACCGAGGTGGTGCGGGTGGTCGATGTCCCCGGGGTGTCCATGGAGCTCTGCGGAGGCACCCACGTCGCCAACACCGCGGAGATCGGCCTCTTCAAGATCGTGTCAGAAAGCGGGGTGGCGGCTGGCATCCGCCGGGTGGAGGCTGTGGCTGGCGCCGCGGTGCTGCCCTACCTCAACGAGCGGGAGGGGGTGGTGAGGGCTCTGGCGGAGCGCTTCAAGGCTCAGCCCGGCGAGATCGTGGAGCGTGTCAGCACCCTGCAGGAGGAGCTCAAGGCCAGCCAGAAAGCCTTGGCTGCGGCCCGGGAGGAGCTGGCCCTGAGCCGTGCCCGGTCCTTGGCGGCCACCGCGGAGGCGGTCGCCGCCGCTCCTGACGTGGAGCCCTTCCAGGTGTTGGTGGCACGGCTTGACGGGGTGGAGGGGGGCGCTCTGCAGACCGCCGCCCAAGGGCTGGCGGAGCAACTCGGTGAGCGCGCCGCCGTGGTGCTTGGGGGATTGAGTGACCCTGCCGATCCAGGCAAGGTGCACCTGGTGGCGGCCTTCGGCCCGGCGGTGATCGGGCGGGGCTTGAAGGCGGGGGCGTTCATCGGGGGCGTGGCGCGGCTCTGCGGCGGCGGCGGCGGCGGACGCCCCAACCTTGCTCAGGCCGGGGGGAAGAATGGCGCCGCGCTCAACGACGCCCTGGCCCAGGCCCGTGAGGACCTGCGGCGCGGGTTGATGCCCTGATGGGCTCCTTCCAGGCGCTGGCGGCCTTCCCCCCCTCGCCGAGGGTCGGGTTTGCCTTAGAAACTCGCTGCAGCCACCCGGTCGAGTCAGGCTTGGCAGAAAAGCGCAATGAATGCGTTATTCTGGGTGCAAGGATTTCTTCTCCCCTTGATGCCTCAGCCGAACCTCCAAAGGCTCCTGGTGAATAAGTTCATACACGCTTAGCCTTATTATTCTTGGAGGGTCCTCCTTTCAGGCGTTCTGGAACTAAATTTCACGCGAGCACGACTATGAACATCTGGATCCTGGATGATGATGAAGCCATGGTTTCCCTTTTGAGTCGACAATCCCAGAAACTCAATTGGAATGTTCAGGCTCTCCATCATCCACGGCAACTGCCACAGGCGCTTCAGCAGGGACAGCCTGATGTCCTGGTGCTTGATCAACTGCTGCCAGAAAAGCATGGACTGGATGTTTTAGCCTCTCTTCAACAGGCTGGACGCTCTTTTCCTGTGTTGATTCTCTCCGCCCTGGGGGCTCCCAGCGATCGAATCGCAGGGCTGGAAGCCGGCGCCGACGACTACCTTTCCAAGCCCTTTCATTTCAGGGAATTGCAGTTGCGTGTCGAAAGATTGCTGCGCAATCCCTACTCCAGTCCTCAGGCTGAGCGAGCCCATTCCCTTCCCACAGGCACCTTCCTGCTGGCCAATCTGCGTTTTGAGGCGGGCCAGCACCCTCGTCTGATCTCCGACGAAAGGGGAGTGCAACGGATGAGCCGGGGCGAATGCGCCTTGTTGTATGCCTTCTGCCGCAGCCAAGGCGCGCCCCTGAGCCGTGCCCAGCTCCTGCAGGCCACCGGCAGCCTGGTGATTCCCGGGCAGACCCGCACGATCGATGTGCGGATGTCCCGTCTGCGCAGGGTGTTGCGTGATCTGGCAGGGCAGGAACTGATTCAACCCGAACGGGGGATGGGCTACAGGTTGGTGGCCGATGTGAAGGAGCTCGCCAGTGGCCAACCCCAAGTCACCCCGGCTTGACCGCTTCGATTGGCTGCAGCTGATCCTCTGCCTGCTGGCAGGTTGCGGCTTCAGCTTTGCTCTCCTCTATGTCGCGCTCAATACCCTCCTTGAGCCAAAGCTGCAGGAGGAAACAGCTCTGCGCGCCACCCGCAGCACCCGACTGGTGGAACTCTCCCTCCAGGTGCTGCCCCCGGAGCGGTTGCCACCGGGCGTGATCGTGGTGCGCGCACCCGACCGACCAGAAAAAAGTTACACACCCCTCAGACCTTACGATCGCAAGGTCCAGAATCTGATGGAAAAGCGCTACGGCCTCTATCGGGATTTGCAGCGCGATGAACCACCTTTTGTCGAGTCCTGGGGCGGCCTTTGGGTTCACCTCGACACCGATCGCGCGCCCGACCTCTGGCTCTATCAGCCCGAGCGCCTCAGCAGCAGCAGCGTCTGGTTCATGCCTCTGGTGCGCAGCGGCGCGTTGCTTCTCGGCCTGGTATTGGGCATGATCGTTTTCATCAATAAACGGGTGGAAATTCCCTTCCGCAAGGTGTTCACGCAACTTCCGGACGGACTCCCCGCTCCCCTCCCCCTGTTGCCTGAACGGGGTATTGCCCCCCTGCGGGTGCTGAGCCTGCGAATCAACCGCCTTCTGGAGCGCCTCAACAACGCGGCCAGTGAACGCAGGTTGATGCTCTCCGGTCTGGCCCATGACCTGGCCGGTCCGCAGACGCGCATCACCCTGCACCTCGACCTGTTGGCGGACAGCCTCGCCCCCGACCACCAGGAGGCTTTCGAGGCCTTGGCGAGCGATCTCCATCAGTTGCGGGCCATCACGGAACAACTGGGGGTGCTGGCCGAGCGGGACCAGCCTGGATCCGCCGTGCGACAGCTGGCCCTCGATGATCTCTGCGCGCGGGTGGCCGCCAGTTATGGGCGCCGATCGCTACGCCTGCAGGTGCCACGACTGCTGGTGCAGTTGGACGGCCAGGGGTTGGAGCGGTCGCTGCGCAATCTCATCGACAACGCCTTCGACCATGGCGAACCCCCGGTGGAGGTTGCCGCCTGGCGATCCCAGGGGGGGCTCTTTCTGGAGGTGCGCGACCATGGCACCGGTGTCGAAACCGCCACCCTGCTCACCTCGACGCCCCCGAGTCCTGTCCACGATCGCCAGAGGTCCCGTCACAGAGGACTCGGACTCGCCATTGTCGAAAGGTTCTGCCGAGATCATCAAGGCACCCTCAGCCTGCGCCACTCCCATGGGCTCTTCTGCGCACGCATGCAGCTTGTGGCCACCCGCGAGGGGCCGGTGCTGCTGGACTCGGACGCGCGAACCACCGCCGCCCCAGCTCAACCCTCCAAGTAGGTCGTCTGGCCGAGGCTGGCTTCCAGGTGCTGCGTCAAGCGCCGCGCGTCATCGATGGTGAGTCGTCCAGCCGCGATCGCCTCCTCGCTGGCTTGACGGAGGCGCTCCTTGAGGATCTGGGGGTCATGCTCCATGGCCTGAAGCACCGCGGCGTTGGTGTCCGCGCGGACCACATGCTCCACCCGATAGCCCCCGCCAGGCGTGAGACGGATGTGAACGGCATTCGTGCGGCCAAAGAGGTTGTGCAGGTTGCCCATCACCTCCTGGTAGGCGCCCGCGAGGAACAGACCCACCCAATAGGGCTCACCAGGCCGCAAGCCATGGAGCTCCAACAGGGATTTATCGACTCCCGGACCGATGAAGCGCGCCAGTTTGCCATCTGAATCACAGGTCAAATCAGCGAAATGGCCCAGGCGATCCGGCCGCTCCTCCAGCCGGTGGATGGGCAGCACGGGGAAGAGTTGCTGAATCGCCCAGGTGTCGGGGGCGGATCGGAACACCGAAAGGTTGGCGTAATACGTGCTCGCCAGGGCGGCCCGCAGACCCCGCAGCTCCTCCGGGATGGGCGTGTCGGCGGGCAGATCGGCGAGGCGCCGGGCGATGGCCAGTCCGCAGGCCCAATAGAGCGTTTCCGCCTGGGCCCGCTCCCGAAGCCCCAGGTAGCCGAGGCGAAAGGCCGTCAGGGCATCCTCCTTGAACTTGATGGCGTCGTTCCAGGCCTCTTGAAGCGGTTCACAGCTGGTGGGACGGGAGGGATCGCCCACCTCCACCGAGGCCAGATGGGCCAGAGTGTCGCGCAGGTTGCGCACGATCAGGGGGTCCTCTCCCTCCAAGGGAGGGCCGGCTGGGGCGGAAGCGGTCGGAGGCTGACTGCAGCCGAGCACATCAAACACGAGCACGCTGAAGTGGCTGGCGATGGCGCGCCCGCTTTCGCTCACCAGCGTCGGCACGGGCACGCGGCCGTTTTCGCAGCATTCGCGCACGGTGGCGACCACATCATTGGCGTAGTTCTGCAGCGAGTAGTTGGTGGAGGCCGTGGTGGCGGTGCGGCTGCCGTCGTAATCGATGCCGAGGCCGCCGCCCACGTCGAGGAAACCCATCGGCGCCCCGAGGCGGTTGAGTTCGACGTAGATCTGACCAGCCTCCTGGAGGGCATCCTTGAGCACGGCGATGTCGTTGATCTGGCTGCCGATGTGGAAATGGAGCAGGCGCAGATCCGGCAAGAGTCCCGCCTGGCGCAGGGCCTCCACCGTGGTGAGCAGATCTGGAAGGGAGAGGCCGAATTTGGCCCCTTCCCCCACGGAGCTTCCCCAGCGGCCACTGCCGCGGGAGGCCAGCTTGGCTCGCACGCCGATCAGCGGCGCCGCCCCCAGCGCCTGGCTGGCGGCGATGATGCGCTCCACCTCATCGGCCTGCTCGATCACCACCACCGGCTGGCGACCCAAACGCCGGGCAAGGATGGCGGTTTCGATGTAGCGCCGATCCTTGTAGCCGTTGCAGATGAGCAGGGCCTCCGGGTCCTCCACCAGAGCCAGGGCGATGAGCAGCTCGGCCTTGCTGCCGGCCTCCAGGCCGAAATGCCAGCGCCGGCCCGTTTCCATCAGCTGCTCCACCACGTGGCGCTGCTGGTTGCATTTCACCGGGAAGACACCCTGGTAGCGGCCGTCATAGCCGTATTGGGCAATGGCGCGGGCAAAGGCGGCGTGGAGCCGCTCCAACCGATCTTCCAGGATGTCGTCGAAGCGGATCAGCAGGGGCAGGGCCAGGTCGCGCCCCCGCAGCCCCCGCACCAGCTCCACCAGATCCAAGGCGCCACCGCGTTCGCCACGGGGCTGCACCAGCACGTGTCCCCTGGCGTTGACCGAAAAGTAGGGCTCGCCCCAGCGATCCAGGCCATAGAGGGAGGCGCTGTCGGCGGCACTCCAGGCGTCAACGCCGCTGGAACCCATGAAGTCGGAGGGAGCAGGAGTGAATCTAGACACCCCTCCGACCGCCCGAACGCCGGGGGCCCTCACATGCGGGACAGGGTCTGGATGCCGAGGAGCTGAAGACCCAGCCGCAGGGTATCGGCCGTGAGGCGGCAGAGGGCCAGACGCGACGACCGGGCCTCGGGGGGGGCCTTCAGCACCGGCACCTGGTCGTAGAAGCGGTTGAACACCTGGCTGAGCTCAAAGAGCCAGCTGCAGAGCCGGTTGGGCAGCAGCTCCTCCTCCACCTCGACGATGACGGCATCAAACGCCAGCAGGTGGCGCACCAAGGTCCACTCCTGGGGTTCACTGAACTGAAGGGCCTGGAGCGCCCCCGCCTCCGCGGGGGCCGGGGAGAGCTCGCCCCCTTTGCGAGCCAGGCCCGCCAGGCGCACCAGGGCATAAAGGAGGTATGGAGCGGTGTTGCCCTGGAGGGCGAGCATGCGGTCGAAGCGGAACTGATAGTTCGTGATCCGGTTGGTGGACAGATCGGCGTATTTCACGGCGCCCAGGCCCACGGCGGTGGCCACCTCCCGGATGAACGCCTCGTCCTCCTGGCGGCCTTCCTCCGCCAACCGTGCCCGCAGGTCGGCCTCCGCCCGCTGCACGGCCTCGTCCAGCAGGTCCTTGAGACGCACGGTGTCGCCGGAGCGGGTCTTGAGCTTCTTGCCGTCGTCGCCCTGCACCAGTCCGAACGGCACATGCTCCAGGCGCCCCCCGGGAGGCACCCAGCCGGCGCGCTGGGCCACAGCGAAGACGGCGGCGAAATGACTGGCCTGTCCCGCGTCGGTGACATAGATCAAGCGCCGGGCACCGTCGCCTTCCGGTGGGGCGGCGAAGCGATAGCGAATGGCCGCCAGGTCGGTGGTGGCGTAGTTGAAGCCCCCATCGCTCTTGCGAACGATCACCGGTGGCCTGTCGGGGTCGAGGAACACGCAATCCGCCCCGGCATCCTCCACCAGGAGGCCCGCGGCGCGCAGATCCTCCACCACCGCGGGGAGGAAGGGGTTGTAGAAGGACTCGCCGCGCTCCTGGAGAACGATGCCCAGCCGGTCATAGATCTGCTGGAACTCGCGCCGGGATTGGTCGCAGAGGAGGGTCCAGGCCTTCAGGCTGAGGGGATCGCCGCTCTGCAGACGCACCACCTCCTCGCGGGAGGCGGCCTGAAACGCCGGATCGGCGTCGAAGCGTTGCTTGGCCTGGCGGTAAAAGCTGACCAGATCGCCAAGATCGATGGCGTCGGCCCGCTCCAGCGCCTCCGGCGCCACCTCCTTGAGGTGGGTGATGAGCATGCCGAACTGGGTGCCCCAGTCGCCGACATGGTTGAGGCGCAGCACCGGATGGCCGCGGAACTCCAGCACCCGCGCCAAACAATCGCCGATGATCGTGGAGCGGAGATGTCCCACATGCATCTCCTTGGCGATGTTGGGGCTGGAGAAATCGACGATCACCGGATCCAGGGGGACCGGCCCCGTCGCGATGGCTCCCGGGGCGGGGAGGGCGGTGGCGAGGGGAACGCCGAGGCGGGGATCGCCCACGCGGCGGGCCACCTCCGCCGCCAACACCTCTGGTCTCAGGGTGAGATTGATGAAACCAGGGCCGGCGATCTCCGGGGGCAGGCACAGGGCGGCGAAGGCCGGGTCGGCGGCCAGCTGCTCCACCACGGCGCTGGCAATGGCCCGGGGGGATTGGCGCAGGGGTTTGGCCAAAGGCAGGGCGCCATTGGCTTGGAAGTCGCCGAAGTCCGGCCGGCTGGCGGGCTCGAGCTGGGGATCCAACGGCTGCCCCGAGGCCCGGGCCGCCGCCGCCGCCTCCGGCCAGGCCCGTTCCAAGGCGCCCTGGAGCTGGTGGCGAAGCGTCTGGAGCACGCTGAGCATCGGAACCGCGGCACGGGGTGGGGGTGGTTCCGATCATCCCTCCTGGCGGCCCGGGCTCCGGACGGCCCAAGCGGGAACCGCCAGGGGCGGGAGGCGCTGGGCCAGGCGATGGGCTTCGCTGGAGGGCAGCCGCTCGCCTGGTCTCTTGCCACCCTCCGCTGGCCCTCCCGAGCCGACGGGCTCGTCAGAGCCCCGCTCCCCGTTCCTGCCCCCCTGGCGCCCGCTGCTGCGCGGGGCGCGGGAACGGGAGGGGAAGCGATCCCCCCAGAGCCGCTGGCTGCAGCTGGCCACCGTCGCCG
>CAYVWU010000019.1:0-23522 GCA_964455575.1 uncultured Cyanobium sp.
TTGAAAATTTTTTTGATCCGGTTGATCAACTGACAATCAGAACAAGCCCAATGTCAAAGACTTGTCGATAGGCAGGGCAGCACCGATCCCCAAATAGATCGTGAAGGCTGTGCCGAACAGAAAAACAGCCATGGCGACTGGCCGCCGGAAAGGATTTTGGAACTTATTAAAGCTCTCAATGAACGGGACAAGCATCAAACCAAGAGGAACCATGGTCTGCAAAGCGATGCCGAGGAGTTTGTTCGGAACAACTCTCAGAATCTGAAAGACCGGGTAGAGGTACCACTCGGGAAGAATCTCAAGAGGTGTGGCGAAAGGATCAGCCTTATCGCCAAGCATGGCAGGATCCAAGACTGCTAGACCTACAATGCAGCAAATGGTTCCCAAAATACAAACAGGGAAAATATAGAGGAGATCATTCGGCCAAGCAGGCTCTCCATAGTAGTTATGGCCCATGCCCTTGGCGAGTTTGGCCCGGAGGTTAGGGTCAGCCAGATCGGGCTTTTTGAGAATGTGCATGGTGATGACAGAGGGTGATCGGAAAAGAAAAAGACCTAACCTAAAGAGGTCCTGAAATCCCCTGCTTACGAATCATGAGGAAGTGCATGAGCATGAAAACGGCAAGCAGCCATGGGAGGACAAACGTGTGCAAGCTGTAGAACCTGGTCAAGGTGGCCTGTCCAACACTTTCACCGCCTCTCAACAATTCCACCATGAAGTCACCGACCACGGGAACAGCGGCTGGAACTCCAGAGACGATCTTCACAGCCCAATACCCAACTTGGTCCCAAGGGAGGGAATAGCCAGTGACTCCGAAAGAGACGGTGATCACCGACATGACCACGCCAGTGACCCAGGTGAGCTCGCGGGGACGCTTGAACCCTCCTGTGAGATAGACCCTGAAGACATGCAGGATCAACATGAGCACCATCATGCTGGCACTCCAACGATGAACCGACCGGATCAGCCAGCCAAAACTGACGTCAGTCATGAGGTACTGCACAGAGGCGTAGGCCTCGGCCACGGTGGGCTTGTAATAAAACGTCATCGCGAAGCCACTCGCGAACTGGATCAGAAAGCACGTCAGGGTGATTCCGCCCAGGCAATAGAAGATGTTGACGTGTGGTGGAACGTATTTGGCTGAGATGTCATCCGCGATCGCCTGGATCTCGAGGCGCTCGTTGAACCACTCATAGACCGGGTTGCTTTTGGAGTCGGGCGCGGCTGGAGACGAGTTCGCCATGCAGCAGGGTGCATTTGGTTGCGAAAGTCTACCGATCGTCTGTGCCGCCCTGTGACCCCCCTTCCCAACTGGTGCCGCCGCCCTCAACCCTTTGCAACACCTCAGGCCCTTGAGCCGCGGCCATTGCCTACGCCAGCCCGCCTGGGGTCTGCGGTCTCGCAAGCCCTCGGGGCCCTGGTCCTGGTGGCCTTGCTTGTGCTTCAACCCCCTCTGGCCCTGGCGCTGAACGATGCCCAACAGCTGGTGATCGATGCCTGGCGCCTGGTGAGCCAGAGCTACGTCGACCCGGACCAGCTCGAAGCGGTGCACTGGAAAGAGCAAAGGCAGCAGACCCTGGAGCGACCGATCGCCACGAGCGTTCAGGCCTACGAAGCCATTGACACCCTCCTGACCAGCCTCGGAGATCCCTACACGCGTCTCCTGCGCCCAGAGGAGTTTGCGGCTCTCCGGCAAAGCAACGAGGGAACGGTGTCGGGAGTGGGCCTCCAGCTGGGCCTCCGCCAGAACGACCAGCAGGTGGTGGTGATCGCCCCATTGGCAGATTCGCCAGCCGCCGAGGCGCGAATCATCTCCGGCACGGCTGTCCTGGCGGTTGATGGCCAATCGACAGAGAAGCTTCGGTTGGAGCGCGCGGCAGCGCTCCTGCGCGGCCCGGTGGGCACCGAAGTGGAGATCCGCCTGCGCGACACGGCTGGGGCCGTCAAGGACGTGCGTCTCGTCCGTCGCAAGATTGATCTTCAGCCCGTGCGGAGCCAACGGATGCAGGTGCGGGGCCATGTTTTGGGCTATCTGCGCATCACCCAGTTCAGCGAGCCCGTTCCCTCCCAGGTGGAGCAGGCCTTGCTGTCCTTCAACCAAGCCGGCGAAAAGGACAATCCGCCGGTTGAAGGATTGATCCTGGATCTGCGCAACAACAGTGGTGGTCTTGTCAGCGCTGGCCTGGCTGTGGCCAACGATCTGCTGGGTCCCGCGCCGGTGGTGGAGACGAGGGATCGCAGCGGGATCAGCTCGAGCCAGGTGAGTGGCGAAGAGCAACTCTTCAGTGGCCCGATGCTCACCCTCGTGAACGGAGGAACGGCCAGTGCCAGCGAAATCCTTGCCGGCGCACTCCAGGACAATGACCGTTCCTCTCTGGCCGGGAGCCGAACCTTCGGAAAAGGGCTGATCCAAACCCTGATCCCCCTTGGGGACGGGAGCGGGTTGGCCGTCACCGTGGCGCACTATCTGACCCCGGCTGGCCACGACATCCAAAGCCTGGGAATCCAGCCAGATGTTGAACTTTCCCCACCGGAGCCCCTCAATCCCGGCGGACGGGACGACCCATGGCTCACCGCGGTTGAGGACTTGCTGATTGAGCAACTGACGGCGGGGGAGCCCACGCGATGAGCGCTCAGCAACGCACATATCACGATCCCCTCCATGGAGCCATCCAGCTGGACAGAGCCATTCCCGCTGAAGCGCTGGCCATTGATCTGATCGACCTGGCTCCTTTTCAACGGCTGCGGCGCATCCGCCAGCTCGGCCCGGCCTTCCTCACCTTTCACGGGGCGGAATCCAGTCGCTTCACCCATTCCCTGGGGGTGCTCCATCTGGCCAGGCAGGCGCTCCACCATCTGGAGCGCCTGCACCCCCAGCTCGAAGAGCAGCGTGTGCACCTCTACGCCGCGGCCTTGCTTCATGACGTGGGTCATGGCCCCCTGAGCCACAGCGGTGAAGAGATGTTTGGCTTGTCCCATGAGGCCTGGTCGGCCCGGGTGATCCGAGAGGAGCCCTCCATGCGCGACCGCCTGGACGCCGAGGGGAGTGGCACGGCCGAAACCGTGGCCCGTTGGCTGAGCCGCGGTTCCAAGACAGGACCGGCGATCGTGGCCTTGGTGAGCAGCCAGTTGGACTGCGACCGATTGGACTATCTGTTGCGGGACAGCTACAGCACCGGGACCAGCTATGGCCAGCTGGATCTTGCTCGCCTGCTGGCAGGACTGGTTCTGGCACCCGATGGATCCCTCGCCGTGCACCCCAGAGCGCTGCTGGCGGTGGAGCACTACCTGGTCGTCCGTCAACTCATGTACCGAAGCGTCTACAACCATCGCCTCAATGTCGTCTGCAACTGGCTGCTCAAGCGCGCCGTGACGATGGCGCGACAGCTAGGGCCTCAGCGCGTCTGGGCCGATGGCCCGATGGCCGATTGGCTATGGCGGGCCAATGACCTCTCGCTGGACAGTTTCCTCGCCAACGATGACGTGCGCACGCTTTATCACCTCAGCCGCTGGCGTGACGAAGGGCCTGCCGAATTGCGGGATCCTTGCGAACGCCTCCTGAACCGAAGGTTGCTCAAGGCCCTCGATGTGCGCCATCTGTCCTCCACGCAACGGCTCGAGCTGCTGGCCCAGGCCCAGCGGGAGGCTCAGCGTGCCGGCCTGAATCCAGAGGGTTGCTGTGCCCTGCAGCAGGGCCACACCCGTGGCTACGACCCCTATAGGAGTGGCCTACGGCTCTGGGATGGCGACAAGCTTGAAGCCTTGGAGGCTCGCTCCCGGCTGATCCAATCGTTGACCCAGCAAGAGCCCTGGGCTTGGCTGCTGCATCCCAAGGAGGTGGAGGCCGAGCTGCGTGCCCGCCTTCTGGACCTCCAGCCCTGAGAGCGGGTGGGGCCAACGAAGGGAAGACAACCTGAATGGCAGGCTGCTAAGGGTCTGATCCACCGTTGCCTGCTGATGGCTGCCGAGCTGATCCTCTCCTCTGATCGCGAGCGGCCCCACCTGCTCAAACTCCCCCCCTGGAGCGAGGCGGGCGATCCGGGGATCGAGGTGCGTGATGCCTTGTTGGCCGCGCCGCCCGTGACGGGGCCTGTGACCCTGCTGTGCGGTCCCTGGCCTCTGCGGCCGGGAGACTACCGAAGGGTTCAAGAGTTGCTGGCAGCGTCGTCCCTCACCCTCTGGTCGGTGCGCTGTCAGGAGGAGGGTGCTCGCGTGGCCGCGGCCTCCCTCGGGCTGGTGGTGGAGAAAAGCCCTGGAACCCCGGAGACGCTCGCCACGAGGGATGGGGAACCGGAGGCCACGATGAATCCTGGCTGCATTTCAGCGGCGCTGGCGATTCACCAAGGCACCGTTCGCTCGGGGGACCACCAGCAGGCCGCAGGCTCCCTCCTGATTTTGGGGGATGTGAATCCCGGCGCCCAGGTGAGCGCCACAGGCCATGTAATGGTTTGGGGAAAGCTCCGTGGCATTGCTCATGCAGGGCGGTCGGGGGACCGCACAGCCCAGATCGTGGCGCTCCATCTGCATCCCCTGCAGCTCCGGATTGCGGATCAGGTGGCCCGAGGTCCGGCGGAAGCGCCCCCACCCGGGCTGGCGGAAAAAGCCCATCTGGTCCAGGGATCCATCCAGATTGATCCCGCAGATCCCTCCTGGCCGCTAGGGGGAGTGCCAGCCCAACGCCCTGGCCCTTCAGCTGGCGGCGGGGGCTCAAGCCTGGCGTAATCTGCCGCCATGCCCATGATTCCCGTGACGTCAGCACCAGCGCGCATCATCTTGATTTGCTCCGGAAAAGGTGGTGTTGGCAAAACAACATTGACTGCCAATTTAGGCATCGCCCTCGCCAAGTTGGGAGAGCGGACGACGGTTCTGGATGCCGATTTCGGTTTGCGAAATCTGGATTTGCTCCTCGGCTTGGAGAATCGCATCGTTTACACAGCCCAGGATGTGCTGTCAGAGACCTGCAGGCTTGAGCAGGCCCTCGTCAAACACAAGCAACAACCCAACCTTTCCCTACTGCCAGCGGGGAACCCACGGATGCTGGAGTGGTTGACGCCGGAAGATATGCAAAAAATCGTTAAACTCATTACCACACAGGCTGATTACGTTCTCATTGATTGTCCAGCCGGGGTTGAGCAAGGCTTCAAGAACGCTGCCTTGGCTTCCCAGGAAGCCATCGTGATCACCACTCCGGAAATTTCGGCGGTCCGTGATGCCGATCGCGTGATCGGCCTCTTGAACACGATGAATGTCGCCCCGGTTCAGTTGGTGCTGAATCGTGTACGACCGAAGATGGTTGCCAATCAGGACATGCTTGCCGTGGATGCCGTCACCGACATCCTGGCGTTGCCGCTGCTGGGATTGGTGGTCGAAGACGAACAGGTGATTGTTGCCACCAACCGAGGCGAGCCACTGACCCTCAACGGCTCCGCGACGGCTGCGGGGAAGGCCTACCACAACATTGCCAAACGTTTACGAGGTGAAGATGTACCACTTATCGATCCATCCAAGGAGAGACAGGGAATTCGAGCTCGCTTGATGAACAAACTTCGCCAGTCAGGACTGTTCTGAACCATGGCCCTTCTCGATTTCATTCATCGGCTTCTCGGCCTCCAGAAACCCAGTGCAACAACGGCGAAGGAACGGCTTCAGCTTGTTCTCGCCCATGATCGGAGCGATTTGAATCCTGAACTGTTGGAGCAAATGCGGCGTGAAATCCTGGAGGTGGTGCAGAAATATGTCGAGATTGATATCGATGGCGGCGATGTCAGTCTGGCTACTGAAGACCGCGTGACCGCTTTGGTGGCCAACCTGCCGATCCGTCGAGCGAAAGTTGGGCCGGTCTTGGCGACCCCATCCGCTTCCGAAGTCACCTCAGCACAGCCGCAGGAGCCAGCCTCGGCCTCCGCCCCCCCTTCCCAGGCCTCTGCCGAGGATCTGACGGCCAGCGATCCCCCAGACACCGGTGTGCCGGCGTCAGAAACTGACGGGCCAGACCCCGTCGCGGAGGCCTCCATGGCCGGAGACGGCGAGGTCCAATCAACGAGCCCCACCACCCCGAGCGGATCCACGGACGCCTGAGGGACAACGGCCAATGGAGATCAGGCGATCCCCGGGAACACTTGACTCCCCCGCCCCATCACCATGCGGCCGCTCCCGACGCCAGCCTCCCTTCCCCTGATCCCAGCCGAGGCGCCTCCCATCAGCCGAGCGGAGCGCAGGGTGCTCTCCCTCATGCTTCAAGGCCACAGCAATGGCGCCATCGCCGAGGCCCTGTCCCTGAGTCGCCGCACCGTCGAGGGACACGTTTCGATGCTGCTGCGAAAGACCGGTTGTCACAGCCGCACCCAGCTCGTTCTTTGGGCCCTGGGTCAGAGTTAGGCTCATCGCGTTCACGCCGGCTTAGCTCAGTGGTAGAGCAGCGCTTTTGTAAAGCGAAGGCCATCGGTTCAAATCCGTTAGCCGGCTTCCTTCAGACTTCTGCCCATGGCCTTGCCTGAGGACGAAGAAGAGCAATACCTGGCGACCCTTCATGAGCTGGAGGCCATCCAGGAGGATATTGCCAACTACCAGGGTCTTCTCAAGGATCTGCCCGAAATCTATGAGCGGAAATTCAATGAGCGACTCAAGCCTGTTCTGGATCGTCAGCAACATCTCCTCGACGAAAGAGAGAATCTCCTCCAACAGCTGCATCAGGTTCTCCCGGCCGGTGAGGTCATCGACACGCCAAGACAGCTTGGCCCGGCCCCCGAGCCGTCTTCACCCACGGAAGTCGCCGTTCCCCCCGCCCAGCCGGAGCGCCGTCGCCCCTGGTGGCTGATGGGTCTGGCGGCCATCGGCCTCGCCGTCGGCCTGCAGCTGAACAGACACAACGTCCCTGACGCCGCTCGACGTCCCTCTCCGGTAACCCCCGCCCCAGAGGTGGTGCCATCAGACCAGAGACCATCCTCCAGCGCTGGAGCGAAGTCCACCACGCGAAGCAACGTTGTTGAGCGGGCGATCGCCGAGTGGACTTTTTTTGATCAACCAACCCTGCAAAACGGCCAACGGCTGCGGCTCGGGCGCCAGGAGGGGGATCCGGGGCAGTGGCAACGGGTGATCACCTACTGGCGCGAGGGGCTCCAGAACACCAACGTCGTCGACCGCTCTGGTGTCATGAGCAGCGATCATCCGTGGTCGGCTGCGTTCATCGCCTACGTGATGAAGCAGGCCGGTGTTGGCGATCGCTTTGCCTACGCCGCCAGCCATTCCGGCAGCATCAAGGAGGCAATTTATAACCGTCAGCATTCCATCAACAACGCCAGCCTGATCGGCCACAGGGTCAGCGAATACACCCCGCAGCCGGGCGATCTTCTTTGCGCCACCCGCAGTTGGGCAACAGGTCAGGTGACCTATGACAATGCCGGCGGATACGACTTTTTTCCTTCACGCTGTGAGCTTGTGATTCGCACAGGTGCCCAGCAGATTGAAGCGATCGGCGGAGACCTGCTCGATTCCGTCACCCGTCACCTCATTCCTGCCTCCAATGGCAGGATTTCCCCCCAAGCCGCTGAGTCGTGGTTGGTGATCATTCAGACGCGGATCGATTGAAAGCTCTCGCGACATCGTGACCCCGCTGGGGGGCCTGTCCCCTGGCTGATTCCATGGCCAACCAAGATCCGAGCAGCGATCAGGGCTTTGGATTCCGCGGAGACTCATCCGCTGAAGCGCCGGCCAGCAACCAAACCACTAGTGACAAAAGCACCCATCCCAGGCCAATGGAGGAGAGGGCAGGGGTGAGGCCTCGGACAAGAGGTTCAAACAACCAGTGGCTCAGAGAGAGCACCACGAGCGAGAAGACGAGCAAAAGAAGCATCAGATCAGCCGCGTTTATCGGGCGCGCAGCACCTGCCAGCCCCTCGGGGTCCAGCCCCGCACTTCACTCGGAAGGCCCGAAGCCACAGGCCAGGGCAGAGGGCCGAGCAGGGCCAGTTCGGGGAAGCACAGACTGGCCTCCCGGTCGTTAAGGGCCGGAGGCTGCCCGGAACGATTGACGCTCGTGGTGGCCAACGGCCCGGAAAGACTGAGCAACTCCTGGGCCATGGGACAGGCCGGCACGCGCAGGCCCAGCGTGGTTCCACCGGGATTCAGGGCCTGCTGAAGAGCGCCTGTCAGGGGAAGCACCAGGGTCACCGCCCCCGGCCAGACGGATCGGGCCTCCTGTTCCCATTCCTGGGACCAGTCCAAATCCAGGACCTGCTGAAGTTGAGGCAGATCAGCCCCCATGAGAATCAACGGCTTGTGGGCCGGTCGCTCCTTCAGGGTCCAGATCCGCTCAGCGGCGCAGGGACGTATGGCCAAGGCGGGAACGGTATCCGTCGGGAAGAGAACGGGCTCCTCGCGCTGCAGACACTGCAGAAGATCGGACAGCGAGCGGGCGGAACTCATCGGCGCCTCTGAGGGGTTGACGCGGCCTTGGGCGAAGGCCGCCTGCCGCTGGCAAAGCGCTGATGGCCCTCCAGATCAGCATGGGACTGCCCATCGACCAAGCCGTGGCGAGCGAGCAGGTCGAGAACGCGCTGGCCTTGATCGTGATGATGCTCCAGGAGCAGCCATCCTCCGGGGGCCAGCGCCCGATGAGCCGTCGCGACAATCTCGCGCAGGCAGGCCAAACCGTCCGCCCCTCCATCGAGCGCCAGGCGGGGCTCGTGATCGCGCACCACGGGGTCGAGCTGATCGACGACCTGGGAGGGGATGTACGGCGGATTCGCCACCACAAGTGCCAGGCGCCCCCACCAGGGTTGAAGAGGCTGCCACCAATGACCCTCAAGCAAGCGCACCCGGCTCTGCAGACCAGCTCGGGCCAGGTTGTGGCGGGCCTGGTCCAGGGCCACCCGACTGACATCCACCGCCAGGCCCTGACGGGCCGGAAAGGCTTGGGCCAACCCCAGGGCCAAGCAGCCACTCCCCGTTCCCAGATCGGCCCAGAGCAACCGGTCGAACGGTATCGACTTCGCTTCACCCCAGAGAGCAACCGCAAGATCAACCAGGGTTTCGGTCTCAGGTCGCGGGATGAGGACACCTGGCCCCACCTCCACAACAAAATCGCGCCAGTAGCCATGGCCGACCAGATATTGCAGGGGCACCGCCTCAGCAAGGTGCTGGAGCCAGAGGACTTCAATCTTCTGCCTGGAGGCGCGGAGAGTGACCGATCGCTCTGGGTGGAGGACGAGTTCCCGCAGGGTTGCCGGAGTCAGGCCGCCAGCTGCATCAAGAAGCCAGTCGAGAGCTTCAGGATCTCCACCCTGTTCGCGGAGATTGCGGCGCCATCGCAAGATCTCAGTGCCAGTGAAGGCCTCCAACGCCCATGGCGGTTCGTCCTGAGGAGGCCTGGAGGCTTCCGGTGTTGGGGGGAGCGGGCTGTTGAGCGGCATGGCCAAGGCGCACCGAAGCCAGATTAAGAAGGGAAAACGGAGGCACAACGGCCAGAGGCCAAGAGTCAACAGCGACGCCAGTGAAGGCCAGGCTCAGCCAACAGCACGCCAGCCGCCTCCAGATCGAGAAGACGGGGGAGGAGATCCTGCGAGGAAACACTCAAGGCCGAGCAGAGATCCTCCATCGATGCGCCGCGTCCCAGGGCCGCGAGGAGACGATCCATTGGCACCGTGGAGGAACGGTCGTTCGGAGTCGGCACGGGCTCCGGGGGGGAAGGGACGCGACGGATTGGCCCCTTCCCCAGAAAGGTCAACAGGTCTTCGGGACGAAGCAGCGGGGTCGCTCCACGCGCCAGGAGGCCATTGCTGCCTTCAGCCGACACACGCCCCGTGTCCGCCGGCACCACCCAAAGCGGCAACCCTTCCTTCCAGGCCTGCTCAGCAGAGTGGAGCGCGCCACTCCCCAGAGGACACTCCACAAGGATCAGGGCGCCTGCGAGGGCCACCTGCAGACGATTGCGCTGGGCGAAAGACCCTTTGCTCACCGCCGCGCCGGGAGGCAATTCGGAAAGCAGCAGCCCTCGCTCGGCGACGGCAGCCTGAAGGGCGGCATGGTGGCGCGGATACACACGCTCCAGCGGTGTGCCCAGGACCCCGACCGGAGACCCCGCCTCCGCCAGGCAGCCCTCATGAGCCGCACCATCAATCCCCGCCGCCAGGCCACTGACCACGGGCCATCCGCCCCGGGCGAGCACCGCACCGATGTGCCGAGAGACCTGCAACCCATGGCGGGAAGGCCGTCGGGTGCCGACTACGGCCACCGCCTGGCGCTCCCGGAGAGGGGACCACAGACTGCCCCGACCGGCCCAATAGAGGGCCGCAGGCGGGGGCTGAGCCGATCGCAAGGCTTGTGGCCAGTGGCGATCGCCCGGGAGCAACACCCCGCGACCACCCTTCCAACGCCGCATCGCTTGCGAAAGGGGGTCAGGCCCCCATTCCCTCCGATAGGACTCCACAGCGTCCAGGACCCGTTCCGACCAGCCGCAGACCTCCGCCAAAACCGTAGGAGGGGCTTGCCATGCCGACTCCAAACTGCCAAAGCCCTGGAGCAGAGCGCGCAGACGCTGGGAACCGATGCCGGGACATCGCGCCCACAGCATCCACCAAAGCCTGGCCTGCCGATCCCAGGGCCGCTGATCCAGGCACGCGGAGAACGAGGAGGACACCCGCGGAGTCGAGCGAACTCCAAAAACAATACAGATGAACCATCAGGGTTGCGGGCCCCTCGCCAGGGAGGCCAGTGCCGCCGCCAGATCTTGCGGGGGATGACGCAGGAGACGCCGCCTGTCGGCGCCTGCGGAAAAATCCACCAGCACCAGCTCCACAAGCGCCTGCGCCGCCACTTGGCCTGCGGGGCAGATGAACCAGGACTGCCAGGGAAGCCTCAGTCCCCGCCTCGGCAGCACCCGGCTTCGCACCTCCACCCGATCCCCGTGCAGCAAGGGAGCCTGGTAGGTCAGGGAGAGATGCACCACAGGCAGCTCCAAGCCTCTTCGGGAGAGTTCGCTGTAGGCCAGGCCCGCCGCCTCCAGAGCCTCCACCCTCGCCTCCTCCAGCCAGGCGAGATAAGCCCCGTGCCACATCACGCCGGCGTGGTCGGTGTGCTGGGGAAACACCTGACGATGAAGGCGCCAGGCCTGTTCAGCTGGCGGCGGGGAGGCGGACTGCATCACGCTGTGTGGCAAGAGATGGGAACAAGGCCCGTTTTCAGCCATAGGCTGATTGAGCCCTGAAGAGTCTCCGTGTTTCGCACCCTGCTCATCGCCGATTCAGGCAAAGGCCATGTGGAGGAAATGGTGCGCATGCTGCGAACCATCCCCCCCTGCCGGCAGGCCAAGGTTCATTTGTTGCATGTTGTCTCCGAGCAGAGCAAGGAGGATGTGCTCGAACATCGCCAACGGGCGGAAGTCCTGATGCAGGAGGCCATCGGCCGGATGGGCATGGAACCGAGCGAGGTCACCAGCCTGGTGCGACAAGGCGATGCGAAACAGACTGTGTTGCAGGTGGCCGATGAGGTGAATGCCGACCTGATTGTGATGGGATCGCGAGGGCTGGGCCGCCTGCAATCGATTCTCAGCAACAGCACCAGCCAGTATGTGTTTCAGCTCTCCACTCGACCGATGCTGCTCGTTCGAGATGACATATACGTCAGAGCGATCAACCGGGTCATGGTCACGGTGGACGGAACCGGTGTTGGCGATGACGCCATCCGATTGGCCTGTGAACTCGTGCGTGGCATCCCGGGCGGAACCCTCACCGGCATTCATGTCTCCCGGCAAGACATCATCCCTTCCCGCGGAGGCCGCTCCCCCGGGGATGAGGTGCTCAACAAAGCGGTTCAACGGGCGCGCGGCCTGGGTGTGGAAATGGAACCCCTTCATCTCACCGGCTCTGTTGGCCAGGCCGTGTGCAAGGCCGCCGCTGAAGGCAAGGCTGACCTCTTGGTGATCGCCTCACAGGACCGCCGCCCGTTGGTGGCGAAGGGACTGGTGGATCTGGACCGTCTCCTGGGTAGCTCCTTGAGCGACTACATCCGGGTGCACTCGCCGGCTCCGGTGCTGCTCGTGCGGGAACCGGAATCACAACGCTGAAGCCTTCTCTGGTGCCACCCGAAAACCAGGCCAGTCCAGCCTTCAGCCGCTCTGGCGGCTGTTGGTCTGAATGAAGAGGACGATCAGAAAGACAGCCGGCACCAGGACGAAAAGCAAGCTGGCAACAAAGCCGAGATCGTTGGTTTCCATGGCTGGATCGGGAATGGTTGTGAAGGTATCACTGTCTCGCCTCGCCTTCGAAGGGCCCTTCATCGGTCGTTGCGGTTGGAGACGCGGCCCCGCCGCCGGTCGGGTTCTCCACCGCGGACGCCCCCAGCGGAGGGACCGTCTCTTCGGAGGGAAACTCTTCCACAACCTCAGGCTCGGGCCAAGCCAAGGGCCCCGCGGGCAGAGGCTGCTCCAGGGCCTTTGCCCAGGCCTGCTCCCCATTGGAAAGGCCGGACTGGGGGCGCGTGAGCACGACGAGGGAGCGCTGCACAAGGCTCTGACAGGCCAGGCGCCACGTCGTGGGTCGGCGCTTGAGCTTCTGGGACTCCACAGCGGTGAGAGGGCTGAGGGCATCGGCCTGGGCACCCTGCACATCCACAAAACAGGTGATGCACTGGCCGCAGCCGCCGCAGTTGCCCAGCTTGCCCTTCAAGCCATAGAGCTCAATACCCTCGCGCAGAGCCACGTCTCGCAGGTTCTCCCCGGGGAAGCACTCCACGTCGCGCCCTTCGCGCAGGAAACGAATCACAGGCATGGTCCACTGGCAACAGGGCTAGTTTGAGACCTCGGCCGTTGCGGACCGTTACCTGATTCCCCGTACGGCCTTCCGCACCCTCTACCATCTCCAGCACACCCAGACCTGACCCCCAATGGGATTGCCCTGGTATCGGGTGCACACGGTCGTCATCAACGACCCGGGCCGCTTGTTGGCCGTGCACCTCATGCACACCGCCCTGGTTGCCGGCTGGGCCGGCTCCATGGCGCTCTATGAGCTCGCCATCTTTGACCCGTCCGATCCGGTTCTCAATCCGATGTGGCGCCAAGGCATGTTCGTCATGCCCTTCATGGCCCGACTCGGCGTCACCGGAAGTTGGGGTGGATGGAGCATCACCGGCGAGACGGGCGTCGACCCCGGCTTCTGGAGCTTCGAAGGCGTCGCCGCTGCCCACATCATTTTCAGCGGCCTGCTCTTCCTGGCTGCCATCTGGCATTGGACCTACTGGGATCTCGAGATCTGGCAGGACCCGCGGACCGGTGAGCCCGCCCTGGACCTTCCCAAGATTTTCGGCATCCACCTGCTCTTGGCTGGCCTGGCCTGCTTCGGCTTCGGAGCGTTCCATCTCACCGGTGTCTTTGGACCAGGCATGTGGGTCTCTGACCCCTACGGCCTGACAGGACACCTCGAAAAAGTGCAACCCTCCTGGGGGGCTGACGGATTCAACCCCTTCAATCCCGGTGGCATCGTTGCGCACCACATCGCCGCAGGCATCGTGGGGATCATCGCTGGCATCTTCCACATCACCACCCGTCCCCCCGAGCGTCTCTACAAAGCGCTTCGGATGGGCAACATTGAAACCGTTCTGGCCAGCGCCATCGCTGCGGTCTTCTTCGCTGCCTTCGTTGTGGCTGGAACCATGTGGTACGGCGCCGCGGCGACTCCGATCGAGCTCTTTGGCCCCACCCGCTACCAGTGGGATCAGAGTTACTTCAAGACCGAGATCAACCGCCGGGTTCAAACCGCTCTCGATGAAGGTGTCACCAAAGAGCAGGCTTGGGCCTCCATTCCCGAGAAGCTTGCCTTCTACGACTACGTCGGCAACAGTCCCGCCAAGGGTGGTTTGTTCCGCGTTGGCCCGATGGTGAATGGCGATGGTCTGCCAACCGGCTGGGTCGGTCACATCTCTTTCACCGACAAGGATGGAAGAGAATTGGAAGTGCGGCGTCTGCCCAACTTCTTTGAAAACTTCCCTGTCGTTCTGCAGGATGCCAACGGCGTCGTCCGCGCTGACATTCCCTTCCGACGGGCTGAAGCGAAGTACTCCTTCGAGCAGCAGGGTGTCACCGCCACCGTTTACGGCGGAGCTCTCAACGGTCAATCCTTCAAGGACCCGGCTGATGTGAAGCGCCTGGCACGCAAGGCGCAACTGGGTGAGGCTTTCGAGTTCGATCGTGAGACCTACCACTCCGATGGCACTTTCAGGAGTTCCCCTCGCGGCTGGTTCACCTTCGGACACGCCACGTTTGCTCTCCTCTTCTTCTTCGGCCACATCTGGCACGGTGCGCGCACCCTGTTCCGTGACGTGTTTGCCGGCATTGATCCGGATCTGGGTGAGCAAGTGGAATTCGGCTTGTTCCAGAAGCTGGGTGACAGATCCACGCGCCGCCTGCCTCAGGGCTACGTCCCTCCGGCCGGCACACCTCTCAGCTGATCTTCGGCTCCCTGCCCTTCACCCCCCAACCTCCCCATGGAGAGCTTCGCCTACATCCTGATCCTGGCCTTGGCCATTTCCACCCTCTTTTTTGCCATCGCCTTCCGGGACCCCCCAAAAATCGGCAAGTAGCCGCTTGAGCCCCAACGACGAGAAGCCCCTCGATGAGGGGCTTTTTTGTGATTGCCCTAGTCAAAAGACGAAATCTGACTACAATTAAGTTCAAATGTGCTTTTGGGCATGCAATGCCCTTCCTGCCAACACACCGACAGTCGGGTGCTCGAGTCGCGAGCTGCCGACTCCGGAAGGAGCGTGCGACGGCGCCGCGAGTGCTTGAACTGCGATTTCCGCTTCACCACCTACGAGCGGGTGGAAACTGTTCCCATCACGGTGGTGAAGCGCAACGGGAACCGGGAGACCTTCAATCGGTCCAAGCTCCTGCATGGCCTGCTCAGGGCTTGCGAGAAGACAGGACTCGAACCTGCGGAGCTGGAAACCCTGGTGGACGACCTGGAGCTGGTGCTCCAGCAGCGGGCCAAGCGGGAGGTCTGCAGCAATGAGATCGGGGAGCTGGTGCTCGAGCGCTTGAAAACCATGAGCGAGGTGGCCTACGTGCGCTTCGCCTCCGTCTACCGCCAGTTCCGCAGCGTCAGTGATTTCGTAGCCACGCTGGAGGGCCTCGGTCAGGGCGGGCGCGCCAAGGCTGCTCAACAACACCTCACCGTCGTCAACTGAGCCTCGGTTCAGAAGGCCTTGAGGAGTTACAATCTCAAATTGCCCCACGTTCCGCGGCGGCGGAATGGGGGATCCCTTCCCACTGCCTGTGGCAGACCGCCAATCCCCGATGACCGTCACCCCGTCCCCAGAGCTGCAGAGTTTGGAAGCCTCAGAGGATTCCTTTGATCTGGAGGAAAACGACATTCCTGCCGAGATTCCCGCTGCAGACAGCTCCAGCAGCCGCGCGTTTAGCCGGGAAGAGGAGGGGGTGGGCTTCACGCTGGATGAATTCGCTTCCCTTCTGAACAAGTACGACTACAACTTCAAACCAGGGGATGTGGTCAACGGCACGGTCTTCGCCCTTGAATCGAAAGGGGCCATGATCGACATCGGGGCAAAAACAGCAGCTTTCATGCCGCTGCAAGAGCTTTCGATCAACCGTGTTGAGCATCTTTCCGATGTTCTGGAAGCTGGCGAAACGCGAGAGTTCTTCATTCTCAGCGAAGAAAACGACGACGGCCAACTCACTCTTTCCATCCGGCGTATCGAGTACCAACGCGCTTGGGAGCGCGTTCGACAGCTTCAGAAGGAAGACGCCACGATCTACAGCGAAGTCTTCGCCACCAACCGGGGGGGAGCTCTCGTGCGCGTCGAGGGACTGCGGGGCTTCATTCCTGGCAGCCACATCAGCACCCGCAAGGCCAAGGAAGAGCTGGTTGCCGACTTCCTGCCGTTGAAGTTCCTGGAAGTTGACGAAGAGCGGAATCGTCTGGTTCTCAGCCATCGCAGGGCGCTTGTGGAGCGCAAGATGAATCGCCTGGAAGTGGGTGAGGTGGTGCTCGGAACCGTGCGTGGCATCAAACCCTATGGCGCCTTCATCGACATCGGCGGCGTTAGCGGCCTCCTGCACATTTCGGAAATCAGTCACGAGCACATCGAAACGCCGCACACCGTCCTGAACGTGAATGATCAGATGAAAGTCATGATCATTGACCTTGACGCCGAGCGCGGGCGGATCTCCCTGTCCACCAAGGCCCTGGAACCCGAGCCCGGTGACATGCTGACCGATCCACAAAAGGTGTTCGACAAAGCCGAGGAAATGGCGGCCCGCTACAAGCAGATGCTGCTTGAGCAAGCAGAGGATGGCGAGCCGATGGGGGGCAATCCCGAATGAGCATGTCTGCCCGCTGGTAGAGGAACCGCATGGTTTCTCTGATCTTGCGGGGTGAACCTCTGCTGTCTGCCGGGCAACCGGCAGATATTGAGGCCGTGTTGTTCGACAAAGACGGCACCCTCAGCCACAGCGAGCCCCATCTCCTCGCACTGGCCACCACACGTCTCCGCCATTGCGTGCGCCTCAGTGGAACGGCCGATGCTGAGGGACTTGCCGATCTGCTCACCCGGGCCTACGGCCTGCATCCGGAGCACAACAGCCTCAGCCCGGCGGGCACCATCGCTGTCGCGGCACGGGATCACAATTTGCTCAGCACCGCTGTGGCCCTGACCCAGGTGGGCCATGGCTGGCCGGAGTCCATCGTTCTTGCAGAGGAGACCTTCCGCTTGGCCGACCTGGACCTTCCTCCTGGAACGGCAGTTGCCGCACCCACCGAAGGCGTTCTGGACCTGGTGCGCAGATTGCGTCAACACCATGTGTTGTGTGCCGTGATCAGCAATGACGACACGGCTGGGATTCAGGACTTTCTCCGGGCCCATGAACTGACCGAGGACTTCGCCGCCATCTGGAGCGCGGAGCATCGGCCACGCAAGCCCAACCCGGAGTCGGTGCACGCCCTCTGCCGGATCCTCGGGGTCCCCCCCTCCCGCTGCGCCTTGGTCGGTGATGCCAACAGCGACCTGCACATGGCCCGCGCCGCTGGAGTGGCCGTGGTCATCGGCTATCGAGGGGGGTGGCGACAGGCCCTTGACCTTGAACACACCTATCCCGGGCTGGATCATTGGCGCGAGCTGCTCGTGGCGTGAGAAGGCAAACCGGCTGATGGCGTGTCCACGGAGACCCGTGACACGCAACGCGGGACATAGGATTTGCCGGTTTCCTCGCCGCTGATTCATGGGCCGTTATGTCTTCACATCCGAATCTGTAACGGAGGGGCATCCGGACAAAATTTGCGATCAGGTCAGCGACGCGGTTTTGGATGCTCTCCTGAGCCAAGACCCTTCCAGCCGGGTGGCGTGTGAAACGGTTGTCAACACCGGCTTGTGTCTGATCACTGGAGAAGTGACCACAGCCGCCCAGGTGGATTTCAACCATCTCGTCAGGGATGTGATCGAAGGCATCGGCTACAAGGGCTATCGGGCTGGTGGCTTTGACGCCAGAAGCTGTGCCGTGCTTGTCGCGCTTGATCAGCAGTCTCCTGATATCGCCCAAGGGGTGGATGAAGCCGATGACCACCAGGGGGACCCCCTCGACAAAATCGGGGCCGGAGATCAAGGCATCATGTTCGGCTATGCCTGTGATGAGACCCCTGAGCTGATGCCTCTACCCATCAGCCTGGCCCATCGACTCGCCCGTCGCCTGGCAGAAGTCCGCCACGATGGAACCCTCCCCTACCTCCTCCCCGACGGCAAAACACAGGTGAGCGTCGTCTATGAGGACGACAAGCCCGTCGCCATCGACACCATCCTCATTTCCACGCAGCATGTTGCGGAAATCGACGGGATCAGCGAAGAGAAGGCCATCCGGGAGCGCATTGCCGCCGATCTCTGGACCCATGTGGTGGAACCGGCGACCGCTGATCTGACCCTCAAGCCCGACCAGGAAACCACCCGCTTCCTCGTCAATCCCACCGGCAAGTTTGTGGTGGGCGGCCCCCAGGGAGACGCCGGACTGACCGGGCGCAAGATCATCGTTGACACCTATGGCGGCTATGCCCGTCATGGCGGCGGCGCCTTCTCCGGCAAAGACCCCACCAAGGTGGATCGTTCGGCGGCCTACGCAGCGCGCTACGTGGCCAAAGCCATCGTCGCCGCTGGCCTGGCCAAGAAAGCCGAGGTGCAGCTCAGCTATGCCATCGGCGTGGCACGCCCCGTCAGCATCCTGGTGGAGAGCTTTGGCACGAGCAGCCTGGGCAACGATTCCCTCACCGCCCTGGTGCAGGAGCATTTCGACCTGCGTCCGGGCGCCATCATCGAAACCTTCGGCCTGCGCACCCTTCCTCAGCAACGGGGTGGACGCTTCTATCGCGACGTGGCCGCCTATGGACACTTCGGCCGCAGCGATCTCAATCTCCCCTGGGAAGATGTGACCGCCATCGCCCAGACCCTCCAGCAAGCCTCCGCCGACGTTGCCCAGGCTGGCTCTCGGGGTTGATTTCGGCACCAGCGGCGTTCGCCTTGCCGTGAACGCCGCCACGGGCGAAACCCTGATCGAACTTGGTAGTTCCTATCCCGGTCCCTTCGAGGATCCGGAGAGCTGGAGGCAGGGCTTTCGTGCCCTCCTCCTCCAGCTCCCTCTGGAACTGCGACAACGGATCGGTGCCCTGGCCCTCGCGGGCACCTCTGGCACGGTCATGCTTTGTCACAACGATGGCAGGGTGCTGGAGGGGGCCCTCGGACGAGCCCTCCCCTACCACCAGGCCTGTCCAGAGGTTATGCCGGCCGTGCGGGAGCTGATGGGGGACACTTCCCACCCCGCCAGCCAGGCCAGCGGCAGTGTGGCCCGGGCGCTGCACCTTTTGGAACGCTGTCAGGGCCTCCAGGAGCCTGAGGGCCTGCTCATCCGCCACCAAGCGGATTGGTTGATGGGTTGGCTGCTCGGCACCTGGGCATGGGGCGAAGAAGGCAACAACCTTCGCCTCGGCTGGGATATGGTCCGCCAGCAATGGCTCGGTGGACTGCCGACTACACCCTGGGCTGAGGCGCTGCCGCGGATCGTCGCCAGCGGCACGGTGGTGGCATCGGTGACCTCAGCGGTGGCCTCGGATCTGGGGTTGCCTGAGGACTGTCTGGTGGTGGCGGGCAGCACCGATGCCAACGCCGCTGTGCTGGCTGCGGATCCCTGCCAGGACGACGGCCTGACCGTCCTGGGAACCACTCTGGTGCTCAAGCAGTTCGTCCCCGCTCCGATCCAGGCCGAAGGGGTGAGTTGTCATCGACTCAATGGCCGTTGGCTGATCGGGGGAGCCTCCAACACGGGCGCCGGGATTCTCAGCCGATTTTTCAGCCCGGTGCAACTGGAGGAATTGAGCCGCCAGATCGACTGGACGACGAGCAGCCCCTACCGTCTGCGGCCACTTCTGGGTCGTGGTGAGCGTTTTCCCGCGGATGACCCGGAGCTGGAGCCGGTCTTGGAACCGCGTCCCGTGGGGGACGCCCTCTTTCTTCAATCCTTGCTCGAGGGAATCACCGCCATCGAGTGTCAGGGCTGGCAGCGTCTGCAGGCGCTGGGCGCGCCGCCCATCCGGCGGGTGATCACCCTGGGGGGAGGAGCGCGGAATGCCCGTTGGCGACGCCTGCGGGAACGGATCCTGGGTCTGCCCGTCCTCAACCGGCCGGAACTCTCCGCTGCCCGCGGCATGGCCTGGTTGGCCCAGGGCAGGATGGGGTCCTCCCTCGCGGGTCCCGCCTGATGAACGACCGCATTCGCTCCATCCTGGCCATGGGGCTGTTTCTCGTGCTCGCGGTGTACGTCGGTTGGAGCGGCCTGCGATTGGCCCTCCTGCTCTGGCAGCGTTTCGTCGCCACCTGAACCGGGAGGTCAGCCTCCTCCATCCTTGTCCAAAGGGCCTGGAGAGTCTCCAAAATGAATCCGCCAGCCCCGCACGCGTCATGACCGCTGATCCCTTGACCCCGGCTGTGAGCGACAGGATCTGTCGCCATATGAACGATGACCATGCCGCCGCCGTGCTCGCCTATGCGCACCACTACGCCGGAAGGCCTGACGCCGCTGTGGCGCGGATGGTCTCGGTCGCGGCCACGGCGATGACACTGGACGTGGATGGCACCGCCGTCGAAGTGCCGTTTGATCATGCCCTCAGCGACAGCGACGATGCGCACCGAACCCTCGTGGCCATGTTGCGGTCGATCCCCGGGAAAGCTTGAACCAGCCCGGCGGGCGGCCGCGCCCGTGGATCTGTGTTTCAAGCCCCCCATTGGTTTCGCGCCCGCCTCTGGCTCTCGGGCTGGCCCCTCGAAGGGCTGGTCCAGAGGCCCTGCGCTTTGTGTCGTGAACCCCTGGAGCCGCCGGGCCTGGCTGCCAGGCTTTGTCTCGGCTGCATCCGCACCCTCTCGCTCCCCCATGGCGGACTGCGGGGGGTGGATCCGTTGCCCTGGTGGGCTGTGGGCCACTACCAAGGGAGTTATCGGCAGCGGCTGCTGAGCCTCCGCAAACACCCGCGCCCAGAGCGCCTCGCGGCCTTTGTCCGGCAGCTCGATCCTCCTTCCTTCTCCCCACCAGTCGCTCCACTGCTGGTGCCCATTCCCAGCTGGAAGGTGCGGGCCAATCCGCTCCCCGCCATGATCGGGGTCCAGGCTCAACGCCAGTGGCATTGGCGGAAAGCCGATCTTCTGCGACGGTCCCGCCCTGTGCTGGGGCAACACCATCTCAACCAGGCCATGCGGCTGGAGAACCAGCGGGGCGCCTTCCTTTGCACGCGACGTGCCCGGGGCGCGGAGGCACGCCAGCACCCTGTTTTTCTGGTGGATGACATCCTCACCACCGGAGCCACGGCGCTCAGCGCCGCAGACACCTTGAGGCAGGGCGGCTGGCGTGTGCACGGGTTGATCTGTCTGGCCCGCACGTGCGGGCCGCGAAAGGCCACCGGCGGTGATCTAAGATCCAGCAGTCGCCAAGGCGACAGGCCGGGATAGCTCAGTTGGTAGAGCAGGCGACTGAAAATCGCCGTGTCCCCAGTTCAAATCTGGGTCCTGGCATTCTCACCGCGAACTTTCCAGGCTTCTTGCCGAGTCTCACCGGCTCGTCCGGTCTTTTGCATGCCTCGACCTTTCTTCCTCGGTGCGGAATCTGATCGGCAATTCAATAATGCCGACAGTTTTGCGACGTCCTTTGATGCGGCCTGGCGCCATGTGGCCAGCGCCGCAGACTCCCAGACCCTTAGTCGGGAGGAGAAGCTGGACAGGGTGTTGGCTCAGTTGAGCGACCATCCTTTTGCCCAGGTGGATGCCGCAAGGGCCCGGGAAGTGGGAGAGTTTCGTCTCCGCCTCCATGGTCTCTGAACCTCCTCATGGCCGCCCCAGCCTCCGCCTACGCCCGCCTGTTGCGCCTGCTCTGCGGCAGCTTCAGCAATCAAACCCAGGCGTTTGAGAATCCACCGCTGTTCGCCCACATCCTCGTCACCTATCGGCCACTGCCCCAACTGCCGTCCGGGTCATTGCTGCTGGAGCAGTCCTACGCCATCGATCCAAAGACGCCGTATCGCATCCGGGTATTGCGACCCCAGCAGGTGGGCGAGCAGATCATCATCCAGAACTTTGCCCTCCATGAGGAGAAGCGATTCTGGGGCGCAACCCGAGAGGTCGACCTGCGCGCGACGATTCAGGCGAGCGATCTTCAACCCCTCCCCGGCTGCGACTACCTGGTGCGTGAGCAGGGAGAAGGCTTCGTCGGTGAAGTGGAGCCCGGCTGCCGTTGCCTGATTGAGCGAAAGGGTGCAACAGCGTATTTGGTCAGCCAATTCGAGTTGACGCCGGAGGGCATGCGCACCATTGACCGCGGCCACCATCCCGACACCCATGAGCAACTCTGGGGCTCTCTGGCGGGACCCTTTGAATTCGAGCGCACAGAGGATCACAGCGCTGAATTGCCGGATCCCTGGATGATGCCGGCGACGGCTGAGGAGACCCAAGGCTGACGAGAAGACCCGCCAAGCTTGCCCCCTTCACGACACCTGAGCGCGCAAAGATTCTTCACCACCAGTCCAGCGTAGCTCTAAGCGTAAAGGAACACAATTTTTTCTGTGCCCCTTGGGGAACGAGGAGCCCAACGCCCTTGAGGTTCGGGCCGTCTTTGCCTTCCCATGGCTCTCCCGATCCTCAGGGTTGCCCCCCTCACGCAAAATGCGCGGGTGAAATCCTTCCCGGTTGGTGGAGACGAGAGCACAAGACTGTCCCCTCTTGTCTGGGGAAAAGCACAGCGGCAAGCGATGCCCTCATTGCCCAGGCCTACCGCCAGATCTTCTTCCATGCCTTCAAGGCAGATCGCGATCCAGCGCTGGAATCCCAACTCCACAGCGGACAGATCACCGTGCGAGATTTCGTCTGCGGCCTCTTGCTTTCCCAGAAGTTTCGCGATGATTTTTATCCCTGTAACAGCAATTACCGCATGGTTGACCAGATTGTTGGCCGTGTTCTCGGGCGGAGCGTGCATGGCGATCAAGAACGGATCGCCCTTTCGATCCTGATTGCCGAAAAAGGATTGCCCGGATTGGTGGACCACCTGTTGAATCCCCGGGAATACCTTGAAGCCTTCGGAATCGATCAGGTGCCCCACCAGCGCTCTCGCGTGCTGCCGGGGCAGGCCCAAGGCGTGCGCCCCTTCAATCAGCGGGCGCCTCGCTACGAGGCGTATTGGCGGGAAGCCTCCTCGCGGCGCGCGCCCGCGGGGCCGAGGAACCGCTTGGACCCCGACGGGCGGCTTCTCGCGGCCCCGTCCGCAGTGGCTGGCGGATGCGCCCTCCCCTCTGGCGCGGCGCCGCTGGCAGGGGGTGGTGACTGCCGGCGGATTCGGGCTCACAGCCTTCCTCCTCTATGTCGCCTCGGTGATGCTCAGCACAGGCCGGGCGGGATGAACGCAGGAACGTGAAGGTTGGAGCCCGCCCCGGCGACCTCGCCGGGACGGACCCGTCTCGAAGAAGAAGCGTCCTCAGCTGGCCAGAGATGGTGCGCTGCCCTCCCCCGGGAAGGGCCCCTCATCGGACCGATCGCTGTTGTCCCGCGGGGGACGGGCTGAAGAGCGGGAGAGGGCTCGAAGGGGAGGATTGACCGTCAGGAGAGAGAGAGAAGCGAGTTGTTCGTCCGTCCGCAACAGGCCCTCCAACCGACCAAGCCGTGCTTCTGTGTCATGGAGGCGATCTTGCAGGGTTTCCAGCAAGTCGGCGTGGCGCTCTTCCAATTCCAACAATCTGTAGGTGAGGCTTTCCGCGACCTCAGTGAGCGATTTCAGCTGAGCGCTGAGGCGAGCAGCCCATTCCCTCTCTGAGGCGTCCCGGGACATCAGCGCTAGCGGGCATCCGGCTGATGGTAACGAGAGGGAAGCCTCACGCCAGCCCCCGACAGCGAGGCCCCAGCGTGGACCGCGGCGCTTCGCTCCGCGGCAGAGTTTGTAACGATTCTGAAAGCCGCGTCACAGAGCGCGGTGTCCCCCATAGGATCCGGCTGCAGCCTGCGACTTC
>CAYVWU010000020.1:0-17356 GCA_964455575.1 uncultured Cyanobium sp.
TTCCTATGGGGGTTATTAGATGCCTCTCTTGGCCTCCAGAGGGCGCATGAGGAGGTCCTTAGCTATCAACTGACTTGAGCGTGAGGATCTTTTAGCGACTGCCCGGTTCATCCAGCTTTGCTGCTTTTTCCCAGGGGCTCGCTTTTTCAGGAAGCCCTACCTGGTCTATCGGAATTGTTGATCCAGCCGCTGAGCGTTGTGTATAGAATCCGGGGATCATTGGGTGTGCCCGGCACATTGACGAAGCCCGGACCTCCATTCACTTCAAACCCGCCATTCTGGACGAGATTGGGTGCTGCCTGTGCGGGAGCTGTGATGGTGGTAAGACCCACGAGGCTTGCGGTTGTGAGGGCTGTTCGCAGTGCTGAAGGAAGAGATCGCATGGTGTTCTTAAGGTGAATTTGCACGGATGCTTCGCAATGAATGCTTTGTGAAGCGAACCTGCGCAAATGTAACCTTGATCGTCTTGTTGACACTGGCTTTTGTCCCAAAAGCGACGTGTGTTGTCGTTTTTTGAGGGGAGCTCCTCAGCGAATCGGCGCGCTCCATCGTCTGCGGGCACGAACGGCATCAGCACTGGATCAAGGCCCTTCCCGGAGAATGCGGGCGCTGATTCTGGCCAAAAGGTTCGCCCTTTCGATGCCATCAGCCCCTTCATTTTCCAGCTGCCAGGTTGACTGTTCAGTCTCTTGTCCCAAATGCGACATGACTTGTCGTTTTCTGCTAAATGCTGCATCTATGGGGAGAATTCACCGTTACATTTCATCCTGCTTACTCCTGCGTAGGCGACGCTCTCCGTTTCATCCCTGATCCAATGCCCACACCAGCTCTGCTCATGAAAGGGCTTCATTTTCTGCCCAATTCAACCTCCCGGCAGTTGAGCAGCACCCTGAAACAGGCGGCCGTTGCCGTCGTGGCTCTGCCGTCTCTGGCCGTCGCCTTATCTGCACCCGCCCATGCCAACCTGGTCACGAATGGTGGTTTTGTGCCGATTCCAACCTGGGTGGGACCTGCCAACTCAGCTTTTGTGGGCAATACCAATAACACGGTTTTGCCGGGATGGAAAACACAATCATATCCCTCTGGCTTTAATTTGCCCTTCTGGGGTGCTGTAGTGGGGGATGGCCTCACCATCTCGACCAACTTGGATGAAGCCGAGCGCGGAGTATCAGCAGGTTGGCCCCAGGGTAACGTTCATGGATTGAATGTTGCCAACACAACATCAGTCAACAGTGTGGATCAGTCTGGATGGTTCCTTGCGGTGGATGCTGACGTACGCTTTGGCAACACCATTTCGCAGACCATCAATGGTCTGACACCCGGCAATCTCTACGAGCTGTCCTTCTATCAGGCTGGTGGGCAGTATTCGCCAGACCCAGATGTACCGATCACCGCTTTCTGGGATGTCACCTTTGGCACCTCCACCTTCCAATCAGCCACCATTGCCGTTGCCTCCGGCGCGCCAGTGAGTGCCTGGCAAAAACAAACAAGAACCTTTACAGCCACCAACACTTCCCAGCTGCTGAGCTTCTTGTCACAGGGCACGCCAACCGGAGGCCCTCCCTTCGCTCTTCTTTCTGCGGTTTCCCTCACGGACACCACGCCTGTTCCTGGCCCTCTGCCTGTGCTGGGTGTGGCGGCCGCCTTTGGAGCCTCCAGAAAGCTGCGCCGCCGGATCAAACTCGGCTGAGTCTGCTCTCTTGGGTTTCCCCCTCAACCGCCCCCTTGGAACCGGCATCGGATCCGAGTGGGGCGTTTTTCGATCATCCATTCCCAGAACAATAGGTCGATTGGATCAGCCTTGCCTGATCCAATCGACCTTTATCGTGGCATCACACTAAAAAAGCGTGAATTGTAGCTTTCGAAAGGTTAGCTGTGAGCGTTTAGCCCACGTTGACGTCCGGAGGCTTGGATCCGCCGCCGCAGTTTGCTGCTCCATCCATAGGCTGCCGCCAGCCCAATGATGGGAACCGGTCCTGGCACAGCATTCTTCGTCAGGCTCACACCATCGAGCAGCAGATAGGGGGGGACACTAGGGGTGCCGTAGGCGAGGAAACTGAGAACCTCGCTGGTGGAGGTGGCTGTGAATTGGGTGGTTGCGGTGTACCAGCCTCTGAAGCCGTGAGAGGGGAGAAACACCTCTGGAGTGGCGAAGCTCTCCGGACCAAACGTCACCTGCCAATGCTGAAGGGTGTTGCCATCTACACTGCTCTCTTGCGCATGTGCATACTCAAAAGACAGGGTGTAGGTTGAGCCGATTTCCAGTCCAGTGATGTTTTGTTCCAGTGGGGAACGGTGATCAAAACCATCTGACTCAATGAACCAACCACCATTTGGGCTTGTGGTGAAACCATTGCCATTCTGATAGCCAGGAGTTGCCCCCCAAAGGCCAGGCACGTAATAGTTTTGTGATTGCAGCCAAGGCAAACTTGTTACGACGTTGAAGCCCCAGCTGCCAGCTGGGATATCATGATTATTGATCCAATTGTTGAGAGTCGTTACTTTAACCTGTGGATGAGGAGTGCCTGTCCAATCGATGAATCCTGGACCTCCATTCACTTCAAATCCGCCATTCTGGACGAGATTGGGTGCTGCCTGTGCGGGAGCTGTGATGGTGGTAAGACCCACGAGGCTTGCGGTTGTGAGGGCTGTTCGCAGTGCTGAAGGAAGAGATCGCATGGTGTTCTTAAGGTGAATTTGCACGGATGCTTCGCAATGAATGCTTTGTGAAGCGAACCTGCGCAAATGTAACCTTGATCGTCTTGTTGACACTGGCTTTTGTCCCAAAAGCGACGTGTGTTGTCGTTTTTTGAGGGGAGCTCCTCAGCGAATCGGCGCGCTCCATCGTCTGCGGGCACGAACGGCATCAGCACTGGATCAAGGCCCTTCCCGGAGAATGCGGGCGCTGATTCTGGCCAAAAGGTTCGCCCTTTCGATGCCATCAGCCCCTTCATTTTCCAGCTGCCAGGTTGACTGTTCAGTCTCTTGTCCCAAATGCGACACGACTTGTCGTTTTCTGCTTAATGCTGCATCTATGGGGAGAATTCACCGTTACATTTCCTCCTGCTTGCTCCTGCGTAGGCGACGCTCTCCGTTTCATCCCTGATCCCATGTCCACATACGCTCTGCTCACGAAAGGGCTTCATTTTCTGGCCAATTCAACCTCCCGACAGTTGAGCAGCACCCTGAAACAAGCGGCCGTTGCCGTCGTGGCTCTGCCGTCTCTGGCCGTCGCCTTGTCTGCACCCGCCCAAGCCAACCTGATCACGAATGGTGGTTTTGTGCCTGTTTCCTCGATTGGATCTGCCAAATCCGGATTGTTGTCAGTAAACTCCACAAATATCCCGGGTTGGACTCCAAAAGCCTATAATAATCATGGCTTTGGTTTCTGGGGAGGTGTTGTTGCTGATGGCTTAACCGTTTCGATTGATTTGGATGAAGCTTTGTGGGCTGGAAATTCTGGAGTCAGGCATTACATGAACGTTCCTAATGTAACCTCCGTCTCCAGCGTGGATGGTTCGGGTTGGTTTCTGAACGTGGATTCAGATCTGAGATTCGGTACCACCATGGAGCAAACGGTGAACGGTTTGATCCAGGGTCACACCTACGAGCTGTCATTCTCCCAGGCGGCCGGTCAGTACGCGCCGGATGTCGACGCGGAAATCACTTCCTGGTGGAAGGTTGGCTTTGGCAGCAGCCCCTTGGTTGATTCCGCGAGCATGACCGTGGCGGCCGGCGCTCCCATCAGTGCCTGGCAATCGCAAAGCATGACCTTCACGGCCACCAGCACGTCGCAGCTTCTTTCCTTCATTGCTCAAGGGACGCCTACTGGTGCGCCTCCTTTTGCGCTGCTCTCCGGTGTTTCCCTCACGGACACAACCCCAGTTCCTGGCCCTCTGCCTGTGCTGGGTGTGGCGGCCGCCTTTGGAGCCTCCAGAAAGCTGCGCCGCCGGATCAAACTCGGCTGAGTCCGCTCCCTTTGGCTTCCTTTGCCGCCCACCTTGGACGTGGGCGGCACGGTGGTCACCCTCCCGCGAGCGAGCCCGCCACCGGTCCATCACGGAACCGGCGTTGGACATGGGAGGGCCGTTTGCCGTAGCGGGCCAGAAAATCGCGGCTGAACGAGGCTGGCGACAGATAGCCACAGGCCTGAGACACCTCCCTCAGGCTCAGGCGGCAGAGCGGGTCTTCGAGCAGGGTCTTGGCCTTGGTCAGCCGCTGTTGCCGCAGCCACTGCATCGGCCCGCAGCCGAAGCGTTGCTTGAAGGCGTACTGCAACGAACGGCGGGAGAAGTGGCTGCGCTCCTCCATGTCGGAGAGGGTGATCGGCTCCGCCAGATGCGTCAGCAACCAATCGAGCAGGTCCTGGTGGGGAAAGGGCTCGCTGCTCACTGGGGCTGCCGTGGCCGGCTCCAGAAGATCAGGCAACAGCAGCATCACGATCAGGCGGCTGATCAGATCATCGAGACACAGCATCGGGTTGATCGTTCCGCTGATGGCCAGGCACTGCTCCGCATAGGCCATGGTTTGCATCAGCAGGTCATGGAGCCGATCCCGGCGGGGGTCCGCTCGGCGGCTGAGGATGGTGGGTTGGGACACGGCCGCCCGCAGGGGCAGCGGATTGAAGCCAGGGCCGGCGATGGCGTGGGCCACCGGCAACAGGATTTCTGGAGAAAAGCTGATAATGATTCCCGAACATTGGCTGCAATTGAGCTGAAAGCGCGTGTGGGCAGACGGAATGAAGAGACAGGAGGAACGGAAGGTGTAGGCGCGCCTCTCAATCGTGAAGGTGTTCGTGAAATCGTTCACCCCTTCCGGGTAGGGGAGCACCAACTGGCCCTCACATTTCTGTTCCACCTCTCCATGGATGGCCGCCCCAAACGTGGCGAGGAGCGTGAAGTCACCGAGACGAACACATCCGGAGTGGTTGTAGAACAGCTGATCATGACGGGGATAATCCCAGCGATGCACTGCCAGGGGGAGAAAGGCGCCAACGACTCCGGCAAAATTGTCGACATCCTCTGACGCCAGGGACGCTCCCGGCAACTTGATGAACGGCAGAGAAGAGTTGGCTTCCACAATCCCCGAGTCCATGAATCCTCTGCATTCGATTCCCTCAACCACCCTAGTCGCGACCTGAAGATTTGCAAACAATTCACCTGCTTTTTCCCAGGCTGAGTCTTTCTGGTCGTCCGGCGAAACGGGGCGTGGAATGCTGGGACATTCGCCCGTGATCATCAAGTTAATTAAAAATTAACGGGCGCTGAGAGCGGCGCGTCGGGAGAGATCTGAGGTCGAAGTCGGTGTGGCGCAGCACCCGCTCGGCAGCGCTGGGGTGAGGAGTGGCGTTCAGAAGGGGGGGCCGGAGACCGGGCGCCACGATCAGACAACTGGGATCACCCTCGGTGGTTTTCGCAAAATCCCGGCTGCCGAGCTTGGCCTTCGTTGTCAATCCCTGCCAGGGGCGGGCCGCACTGAGCCATGGCGGAAGGATGGGCAGCATGGTTTTGGCTGGATTGGCGATCGGGGCTTCTGGCTGCTGGCTGGCCTAGATTTTGTAGGTGCGTAGCGGTTCACTTTTAGAAGTCGAGCCTGATCATAGGGAATTCCAGAGGCTAAAACTCTGGGAGTTAACCAGGAGAGATGATGGCGACCTTTTTTAGTTGAATAGAAATGATTTTATTGAATCTGTCATGCGCTCGATTTCCGCGTTGTTGTGCTTGAGAAGATCATGGTTCCACAATGCGGGATTATTCTCAGCGCAATGATTGGCCAGATCTTCTCCAATTTCTTCAAAACTCATCTGCAGCTGTCTTTTTAGGTCCTCCGGGTTGGAAAAAGCACCGATGACAAAAACTCTTTCTCGTAGTGATTCGGGAATGTTCTGTTGAAAAAGAGCTAGCCGGTTTATCTTTTTGTCAAAATCAATGAGCAGAATCAATCTTTCTTCTTTGAACATGCTGAGTTCAGGGATGTGTTGATCTCTAAATTGTCCCAAGACTTTTGTCCACCCGCCAGCCGGTTCAAGAACTTGAATTACTCTACCATTAAGGGAAGGATTCAGTTTAAATCCATTGGCAATCTCACGATCCGCATCGTCTTCGGGCAGAATAAAAAGATGTGGCCTATATCTATTCGTCACAGGTATATGCTGCCACGAATTAGCTTGCCAACAACATCGTCTTTAAAGGTTGTATCATCTAACAATTGAATTAAGGTTGGCTCAAGGTGGCTTTTTCGATCCAAAATGAAGGTGTTCTCATTGGAGAATTGTCGAATCGCTTCCTCATTGTGTGAGGTCGCCAAGAATTGACCGTTCTGTTTGAATGAACGTCGCAATGATGTCACAAAATGCCCCACTTCGGATGGAGAAAGATAATTGTCTGGTTCATCCCAGAAACAGAAGAATGGGCCGCAGTATTGATTGGCAGCCAAAAGAACAGCACAAAGAAAGAAGCATTTCTCTCCATCGGATAAGTGTTCAAAGTCAACACTCAAGGTGGTTTCATTCGCCTGGAAGCGAACCACCATGCTCTTGGAATCTTTGCCAATTGGCTCATTGAGAAAATCTTGAATATCAGGCATGACATCTCGAAGATACTTGTCGCAATGGGTATAGGCGGCTGGGTAACGACTCAGCAGGCCAGAAAACCACTCGCTAAAATTCGCCCCATTTTGTTTGGGTTCTAATGTTTCACCGCTCGAATATCCTGTCATCAGGGAAGGAATTGGCGCCAATAGGATCAGCTGTTGACCAAGCCACGTCTTGAAAATTAGAAGTGGGTCGGTTTTGGATTGTTCCTGAATGACCGGAAGGGCAACAAGATGCCAGTCAACCAGAAATTGAGCTTGACGATGTTCTGACATCAGTGTGACCTGAGCCTTCTCACGCGTGTAAACGGGGACTCCTTCCATCAGGAGGTTTTCCTCGAGGACGCGCAACTCTCGAAACCCGTCCGGCAGTTCAAAGGCGAGAATATATTGAAATCGCCGACCTTCAAGGACAACCTCAATTTCAAACCGGATGGGACGATTGGAATGTCCGTTGGCAAAATCTTTGGGCTCAACTAACTTTCCAACTCTATTGATACCTCTACCAACGCTCTGGAAAATCTCTAATGCTTTGGCGATGGTTGATTTTCCGACTCCATTTTTGCCAATAAGAAGAGAAGAGGACAGTCCTTTCAGCGACAGCTCAAAATTCACCAGGCATCGGAAATTGTGCACATATAATCTTTGCAGCATGGGGCCGATCTCCGGTTCTGGGAACGCTGATGTTCTGTTAAGTCATACTTTACTGCCTTCCTGATGTTTTCTCTGTAGGCGTCAAGGCCTTGACGAGAATGGAATGAGGCCATCTGGCCGTCGTCCCTTCCGTTCGCGCACGTTCCCGGCCCGACGACCCCCAACCCAGCCCCCCCCACTCACTCCCCCCCAGCTCCCTCGCCGCCAGCCGCGTGATAGCTGCTGCGCACCAGCGGCCCGCTGCGCACCTGCGCGAATCCCATCTCCCGAGCGATGGCGCCCAGCTCGCTGAACTCCTCGGGGCTCCAATAGCGCGCCACGGGGAGATGGGCCAGGGAGGGGCGCAGGTATTGGCCGAGGGTCAGGCGTTGGCAGTCCACGGCCCGCAGATCGCCCAGGGTGGCGATCACTTCGGCGCGGGTTTCGCCCAGGCCGAGCATCAGGCCCGACTTGGTGGGGATCGCTGGCGCCAGCTCCCGCGCCGCCGCCAGCAAGCCCAGGGAGCGGCGATAGGTGGCGCCGCGCCGCACCTCCCCCTGCAGCCGCTCCACCGTTTCCAGGTTGTGGTTGAAGCACACCGGCTCGGCGTTCAACACCGTCTGCAGGCGCTGCCGCTGGGCGGCCACGGCCGCAGCTTCCTCCCGGTGGCCGCCCCAGAAATCCGGCGTGAGCACCTCGATCGCCACCGCCGGATCCACCGCCCGGATCGCCGCCATGGTGGCGGTGAACAAGACGGCGCCATGGTCGGCCAGGTCATCGCGCGCCACGGCCGTGAGCACCACATAGCGCAGGCCCAGCAGGCGCACCGCCTCCGCCACCCGCTGGGGCTCCGCGCCATCGAGGGGCGCCGGGGCCTGCCCCTTCTCCACCTGGCAGAAGGCGCAGCTGCGGGTGCAGATCGGTCCGCCCAGCAGAAAGGTGGCCGTGCCGGCGGCGTAGCACTCGGCGCGATTCGGGCAGCGGCCCTCCTCGCAGATCGTGTGCAGCCGCTGTTGCTTCACCACCTCCTGCACCGCCTCCAGCTCCGAGGCGTTGCCCACCGGGCGCCGCAACCACTCCGGCAGGCGCTCCGCCGGCGGGATGGCGCTGTAGCGGCTGGGGCGGGTGGAGGTCATGGGGTGTGGAAAGAAGAGGCGGAACGGGGTCGGAAGGCCGCGGGAAACAGCTCAATCCATGCGGCGCCGGCCCTCGAAGGCCCGCGCCAGGGTCACCTCATCGGCGTACTCCAGCTCGCTGCCCATGGGCAGGCCGTAGGCGATGCGGCTCACCACGGTGAAGGGTTTCAACAGGCGGGCGAGATAGAGGCTGGTGGTGTCGCCCTCCACGCTGGGGGTGAGGGCGAGGATCACCTCCGAGGCGTTCTCCTGATCCACCCGCTCCACCAGCGTCTGGATGTGCAGCCCCTCCGGCCCCACCCCCTCCATCGGCGAGATCAGCCCCCCCAGCACGTGATAGCCGCCGCGATACTCGCGGGTGCGCTCCATCGCCAGCAGATCCCGCGAGTCGGCCACCACGCAGATCTGCCCCGTCTGCCGCTCCGAGTTGCGGCAGATGTCGCAGAGGGGCTCCGCGGAGAGGTGAAAGCAGCGCCGGCACTGGCCCACCTGGCTGCGCGCCGCCAGCAGCGCCTCGGCGAAGGCGCGGATCTGCTCCTCCGGCTGGCGCAGCAGATGGAGGGCCAGGCGCTGGGCGGTGCGCGGCCCGATGCCGGGCAGCCGCTCGAACTGATCGATCAGCCGAGCCAGGGGACGGGTGAAACCGCTCAGCGGTCCAGGGGCGAGTGGGGTGAATCTAGGGGCGGCGGGCCGGGGGGAGAATGGGGCGCGAGCCTTCGGCGTCAGAGTCCTGGCGCCCCCCTCCCGCGCGTCGCCTCCCCCGCCATGCCCTTTCCCTTTCCCCATCCCGATCGCCACCCCGCCCGCCGGGGGAGCGCGGCGGCCGTCGCCCGGGCCGGCGGCTGGGCGCGGCCGCTGCTCATGGCCCTGCTCGCCGTGGTCCTGCTCGGCGGCCTGACGGCCTGCAGCGCCTCGGCCGCGGGCCTGCAGTCCTTCCAGAGCCCCGATGGGCGCTACGCCTTCCTCTACCCCACCGGCTGGAACCGCGTGCAGGTCAGCGACGGCCCCCAGGTGGTGTTCCACGACCTGATCAACAGCGATGAAACCCTCAGCCTGGTGATCTCCGACGTCAACACGATCAAGGACCTCACCGATCTCGGCAGCGCCGACGCGGTGGGCGAGCGCCTCAAGCAGGTCGTCATCGCCCCCGAGGGCAGCGGCCGCCAGGCCGACCTGGTGGAGGCCCGCGAACGGGAGCTGGGGGGACGCACCTTCTACGACCTCGAATACAACGTGCACCTGACCGACCGCGACCGGCATGAGCTGGCCACGGTGGTGGTCGATCGCGGCCGGCTCTACACCTTCGCCGCCAGCACCAACGACGCGCGCTGGCCCAAGGTGCGCGAGCTCTTCCAACGGGTGATCACCTCCTTCAACCTCCTGGTGTGAGCCCCGCCCCTCCCGCCGGCCCGGCGATCACCGTGATCGGCGATGGCCTCGCCGGCACCGTGCTCGCCCTCGCCCTCGCCCGGCGGAGCTCTCGCGTGCGGTTGATCGGCGCGGCGCGCCAGACCGCCACGGACCTGAGCTATGGCGCCCTGCCCCGGGGGGGGCCTTCCCGCGCCTGGCGACAGCTCGAACGCCACCACGGCTCCCTCGGCTGGCGGCCCAGCGGCCTGGTGGTCCATGACGACCAGCCCGGCCTGCCCCGGGCTCTGGCGACCCTCAGCCGCGCCCTGCCGCTCCCCCTCGCCCGCGTGGATGCCGCCGCCTGGAGCGCGGGGCGGGAGTTGGCCCTGGCGGCGGCGGGCGTGGAGCGGCTGGCGGGCCACGTCGACAGGTTGGCGCCGCGCCCGGGGGGTGGCTGGCGCCTCGACTGGCAGCCCGAGCCGGCGGCGCGCGACGCTCCCGCCTCCCCGAATGCCGCCAGCCCCGTTTCCCCGAGCGCCGCCAGCCCCGCTGCCCTGGAGGCCGACCAGGTGGTGCTTGCCGCCGGGGCGGGTGTCCGCGCCCTCTGGCCCGCCCTGCCGTCCCGCCTGCGGCACAGCTGGGCCGGGGTGCTGCGGCTGGAGTCGCCCGCGGCGGCCTCGCCCTGGCTGGAGCAGGCCCGCCGGGGCCGCATCGTGCAGCCGCGCCAGTGGCGCCGGCCGGCCCTGGAGGCCGCCAGCGCCGCCAACCCTGAGGCGTCCTGGATCGTTGACGCCGGCCTGGCGCCCCGGGGGGAGGGCCTGGTGGTGGGGCAGATCACCCTCATCCCCGCCGCCGATGGCCGCTCGCCGGCCGCTGGCGTCTTGGAGCCTCCCGATCCCGGCTGGATGGAGGACCGCCTGCGGGAGGGCCTCCAGGCCCTCGATCCCCGCCTGGCCGCCCTTGAAGCCCCCTACGCCCAGGTGCCGGTGAGCTTCTGCGTCGATGGCCAGCCTTTGGTCGGCCCTGTCGAGGACGCGCCGGGGCTGTGGGTGTTCGCCGGCTTCAGCGCCGCCTTTTCCCGCGTGCCCGCCGAGGCCGACGCTCTGGCCCGACGCCTGCTGCCATGACCTCTCTCCTCACGGCCCTCAGCCCCGATCTGGAATCCCTCCTCCGCCTGGGCATCGCCGTGCTCTGCGGCCTGGCGGTGGGATTCAACCGCGCCCATCACGGCAACCAGCCCCATCCCAACCGTTTACGGGTGCATGTGCTGGTGGGTTTGAGCGCCTGTCTGCTGGTGCTCGCGGCGGGCCATGGCGCCGAGGCCCGCAGTCGGGCCATTCAGGGGGTGGCCACCGGGGTGGGCTTCCTCGGCGCCGGGGAGATCCTGGTGGCGCCACCGCCGGGACGGCGCCAACCGGCGGAGGTGCGCGGGTTGAGCAGCGCGGCCTCGATCTGGTTCACCGCGGCCCTGGGGGTGACGGTGGCGGCAGCTCGCCCGGGATTGGCCCTGGTGGCCCTGGCCCTGGCCCTGATCACCCTCTCGGATCGTCGCTCCAACGGCACCAGCGGCACCGCCCGCGCCAGCGACAACCCCCGCGCCGGGGACAACCCCCGCGCCAGCGAGGTCCCCAGCCGGAGGCCCCCTCCACCATCTCCACCCTCACCACTGACCTCAGCGCCGGGGCCAGCGCCGACGACAGCGCCGAGCTCAGACCCGCCGCCTCTGAACGACGCAGAGGGGACGTCGTCTCGGAACGAAGCGGCGGGGACCGCGCCGGAGCGGCCCCAGCCCTAGAACAAAAACATTGAGCGACGGGGCGCCTCGCCGCTCTCCGGGGCCGCCGCCCCCGGTTCGGCCTGGGCGGGCCAGTCGATCTCCAGATAGCTCACGCCCCCTTGGTCGAAGGGGCGCCCGTCCAGATGGTGAATGGTCAACTTGGTCGTGCCGATCCCCGTCACCAGACCCCCCAGCTCCATCGGCCCCATGTCCGTGCGCAGATCGTCGCCCGTGCTCATCAAGAGGGCCGGGAGCCGCACGAGCTGATCGGGCCGCATCAGCTTGCGAAACAGCGCCTGCACCGCCAGCTGTTGCCGCTCCATCCGCCCGATGTCGCCGGTTTCATCATGGCGAAACCGCAAGAAACCCTCCAGATCGCGCCCTTTCAAATTCTGGCGACCAGGCTGCAGATCGATGTACAAGCCCTGGGTGTTATCTGTGTAGAACATTCGCTTGGGCACGTCCACCTCAATGCCACCCATCATGTCGGCAATGCGTCGAATGGCGCCAAGGTTGATGACAAGGTGATGCTGAATCGGGCGACCCATGCGCGCTGAAATCTCGCGTTTCAGGGCGTCAATTCCGCCGGCGGTATACAGGGCGTTGATCTTCATCGCTCCATACTGCTCAGTTTCGATATAGCTGTCACGAGGGATCTGGGTGATGGTGGTCTCGCCACCATCGACCCGCATCGTGGCGATCACGTCCGTGTTGCCTCCCCCCACATCCATCCCCAGGATCAAGACGTCCTCGGGGCCCGCGGTCACCCAGGAGCCGAAGGGGTTGGTCCAGTTGAGTTTGGGCTTTGCCGGACCGCCACTGGCCACCAGCTTGGCCAGCGGGCCCGACAGCCCGAAGCCGGCCCCGAGGCCCAGGGCCACGGCCAGCAGCACCGGCAGTCCGGATCCGGAGCGGCGTTCCTGGCGCGCGCGGCGGGAGCGGGAGGATGAGCGGCGAGGCATCTAGGCGACGGCCTCACAACCGCAGGGGTTCATCGGCGCGCAAGCCGGCCTGCACCTTCCAGAGACTGGCGTAAGCACCCCCGGCGGCAAGCAGGTCGTCATGGCGGCCACTTTCGGTGATTCTGCCCTGTTCCATGACCACGATGCGATCCGCGTGGCGCACGGTGCTCAGCCGATGGGCGATGACCAGAGTGGTGCGATCCGCGGTGACCCGCTCCAGGGAGGCCTGAATGGCGGCTTCCGTCTCGTTGTCCACCGCGGCGGTGGCCTCATCGAGGATGAGCACCGGCGGATCCTTCAACAGCGCCCGGGCCAGGGCCAGCCGTTGCCGCTGGCCCCCGGAGAGCCGCTGCCCCCGTTCGCCCACCACCGTCTCGTAGCCGCGGGGCAAGGCTTGGATGAAGGCATCGGCCTCGGCCAGGGTCGCCGCCCGCTGGATGGCGGCCAGGGGCGCCCCGAAGCTGCCGTAGGCGATGTTCTCCGCCACGGTGCCGGGAAAGAGAAACACCTCCTGGCTCACCAGCGCGATGGCGCGGCGCAGATCCCGCAGCCGCAGGCTGTCGATCGGCAGGCCATCCAGCAGGATCGCGCCGGACTGGAGGGCATAGAGCCGCAGCAGCAGCTTGACGATCGTGCTCTTGCCGGAGCCTGTGGCGCCCACGATTCCGATCGTGCTCCCGGCGGGAATCTCCAGATCGAAGTTGCGCAGCAGGGGATCGCGACCGCTGTAGGCGAAGGTGACGTTCTGGAACTGGAGGTGGCCGGCCACCTGCTCCCGCTCCAGGGGCCGCTCGCCGGAGGGAATGGCGATGGGGGTGTCGAGAAGATTGAGCACCCGGTCGGTGGAGGCCATCGCCCGCTGGTAGTCATCCAGCGTGCGGCCGAGGGTCGTGAGCGGCCATAGCAGCCGCTGGGTGATGAACACAAGAAAGCTGTAGGTGCCGACGGCGATCACGCCCTGCCAGGCCTGCAGCCCGCCGATGACGAGGATGGCGAGAAAGGCGAAGAGGATCGCGAAGCGGATCAGGGGCACGAAGGCCGCCGAGAGGCGGATCGCCCGCTGGTTGCTGAGCCGGTAGGCCTCGCTGTCCTCCGCCAGGCGACCGAGCTCCCAGGTTTCAGCGGCATAGCTCTTGATCGTCAACATGCCGCCGAGATTGTTGGTCAATCGGCTGGAGAGATCGGCGGCGCGGCGACGCACATCCGCATAGAGAGGGGCCAGACGCCGCTGGAAGTGCAGGGACCCCCAGAGGATGACGGGTATGGGTAGAAACGACACCCCCGCCACCGTGGGCGAAAGCACCGTCATCGCCGTGCCGATCGCCACCACGGTGGTGATCAGTTGCAGCACTTCATTGGCGCCATGGTCGAGAAAGCGCTCCAGCTGATTGATGTCGTCGTTGAGGATCGTCAGCAGTTGGCCACTGCTGCCCGCCTCGAAAAAGGCCATCTCCAACCGCTGCAGGTGGTCGTAACCCTCCAGACGCAGTTCGTGCTGCACCGTCTGGGCCAGGTTGCGCCAAAGCAGGCCATAAAGATACTCAAACAGCGATTCGGCGGTCCAGATCACAAAAGAAAGCCCTGCCAGCAAGGCCAGCTGGGAGGGCACCGTTTGCAGGCCGAAGGAGGCCAGCCAGGAGGTGTTCCGCTGCACCACCACGTCCACGGCCAGGCCGATCAGGACCGGTGGGGCGAGGTCGAACAGCTTGTTGAGGATGGAGCAGAGCGAGGCCAGGACGACGGTGCGCCGATGGGGCCGGAGCTGCCGCAGCAGCCGAGCCAGCCCCGAGGAGCGTCGTCCCGTCGCGGAGGCCCCCCTCCGGGGGGGGCGAGACACTTCAGTGGACAGAGCCGCCGACCCGTGCGGAGCGATCGCGATCGCCGTAGCCGCCGCCGTAGCCGCCGCCGCCGCGACCACCGCGGGAACGGGGAGCGCCGCCGCCGCCGCCGCCACCACCGCCTTCGCGGGGGGTGGCCTTGTTGACGCGGATCATGCGGCCCATCCACTCCACGTCCTGCAGGTCGTCAATCGCCCGCTGTTCGGAGTCGGCATCGGCCAGCTCAACAAAAGCGAAGCCCCGCTTGCGGCCGGTTTCCCGATCAAGGGGCAGGCTGCATTGGCGCACCTCGCCATAGGTGCCAAAAAGGTCAACGAGATCCTCCCGCTCGGCTTCAAACGAGAGGTTGCCAACGTAAATGGTCATTCGAAAGTGGGTCCTGGAACAGATTCTTTTGTGCCGGTCTTCCGGGAAAGATCAGTGAGCGGTGAAGACCGGAGAAGAGCGGCGACGAGCGGAGCCCGAAGAACGATCTGGGAGGTCAAGGCCGGCTGAGCGTGCCGAAGGAAGCCTGAACACTGGGGAATCTTGGAAACCCTACATCGGCACCGACCCTGATGATTGAGGAGTGTGAAGGGAGGTGGAAGGAAAGTGGAAGAGGGGTGGGTTCGGCGGCAAACTGGTCCCATTGTCAGCAAACGCTGATCTGGGTTGATCCCCGATGATCCCTTCACTTCCTCCCCCGCCCGTCCCCTGGAGCCTGTCCTGGCGTGAGGACGGCGAGCTCGCCCCCCAGGACCGCTTCGACCTGCTCCAGAGCCTGATGGTGGTGGAGACGCCGGAAGCGCAGCCCGCCCTGGTGTTTGCCATGGAGAAGCTCTCCCTCACCGAGATCACCAGCCTCTCCACCGGCGACGTGACGGGGTTGTGCGCTTGAGCTGACACGCCGGACGGCCCGCCGCCCCTCAGAGGGAGTAGCGGCGGGCCGTGGAGGCGCGACAAGAGGTGCGGGCGGAGACCAGGCTCATGCCCTGGCTCAGACGATCGACGACACAACGACAGGCATAGTCCGTGAAACCGGCGGGTGGCACCTTGCCGGATTGGGCCAGTTCCTGCTCGACCGCCACCTGACAGTAGGCCAAGACGATGGAATCCAGATCCGCGCTCCTGGCCGGGCCGCCGGCCTGGCCCAGGAGCGTCCCCGCCAGCAGCGAACCACCGGCGAGGAACAAACGAAGACGACTCATAAGCGGGAGAGCTGCAGTTCCTTGTTCATGACCCGCAGCCGCTGCAGGTTGGCGACGACGTCGGCGGGAATGTTCCTCGGGAGATCGATGGTGGTGTGGCTGTCATAAATACGAATCTTGCCGATCGACTTGCCCGTCAGGCCGCCTTCATTGGCGATGGCACCCACGATATTGCCGGGACGCACCCGATCGCGCCAACCCACCTCAAGGCGGAAACGCTCCATGTGGGCCTCCGGCCCGTCGTCGCTCTCGCCGCGGGGACCCGGGGCCGGGCGTGGCGCGCGCCGGCGACTGGACGCCTCCATCGGCACCGGGACGCGGGACGGCTCCTGCTCATTGAGGAGGAGAGGTTTGCCCCGCAGGGCCAGGGCGAGGGCGGCGAGGGTGAGCTGGTTGGGATCGGCGTTCTGTTCCCGGCCAACCCGCTGCAGGAGCTCGCCGATCAGGGCCTGTTCCGTCTCGGAGAGCGGCGAATCCGTCAGCAGGGCGGTGAGGCTGGATTCGAGGCGATTGAGGCGGGCCTGGTTGATGCTGGCGTTGGAGGGCACCTCCATCGGGCGGATGGTTTCGCCCACGGCCCGCTCCAGCTCGCTCAGGAAGCGCTTTTCGCGGGGGGTGAGGAAGAGGATGGCCTGGCCGGACCGTCCCGCCCGCCCCGTGCGCCCGATGCGGTGCACGTAGGCCTCGCCGTCAAACGGCATGTCGTAGTTGATGACCAGGGCGATGCGGTCCACATCGAGGCCCCGGGCGGCCACATCCGTGGCCACCAGGACATCCAGCCGACCGTCGCGCAACCGTTGAATCGTGCGTTCCCGCTGGGCCTGGGGCACGTCGCCGTTGAGAAGCGCCACGTTGTGGCCCTCCCGTTCGAGGGCTTCCGCCAGGGTCAGGCTGACGGCCTTGGTGCGGGTGAAGATGATCACGCCACCCTGGCCTTCGGCTTCGAGGACCCGCTGCAGGGCCTCCGGCTTCTGCTGGGCCTGCACCAGGAGGTAGCGCTGCTGGATGCGGCTTTCCTCTCCCTTGCGGCTGTGGATGGTGATCTCCGCGGGGGTGCGCAGATAGCGGTTGGAGAGGCGCCGGATCGCCGAGGGCATGGTGGCGGAGAGCAACACCACCTGGCGTTCGGTCGGCAGTTGCTCCAACACCCACTCCACCGACTCGATGAAGCCCATGCGGAGCATTTCATCCGCTTCATCGAGCACCAGGGTGGTGAGGGCGGAGAGGTCGAGGGTGCCCTGGCGCATGTGATCCATCACGCGGCCCGGGGTGCCCACCACCACCTGAACGCCGCGGCGCAGCTGGAGCATCTGCTCCCGGAAATCGGCGCCGCCGTAGAGGGCCAGCACCCGCGTGCGGGGAAGCGCGGAGGAAAAACTGGCCAGGGCTTCCGCCACCTGCAGCGCCAGCTCCCGCGTGGGGGTGAGCACAAGGGCCTGGGGCCGGGACTGGGCGGGGTCGAGGCAGTGGAGGAGGGGCAGACCGAAGGCCGCGGTTTTGCCGGTGCCCGTGCGCGCCTGGCCCACCAGGTCGCGGCCCAGCAGGAGTTCGGGAATGGCGGCCTTTTGAATCGGCGAGGGGGTGTGGAACCCGAGCCCGTCGAGAGCGGTGAGCAGCTCGGGGCGCAGGCCGAAGCGCGAGAAGCCGGAGACGGTCGCCCCCGTTTCGGCGTCGACCTCCGGTTCCGCGGAGCTGGTCTCCGGGAGACCGGTGGTGGGCAGCTCGATCAGCGCCACGGGGGCCGCGCCGCCCTCCGAAACGCCATCAGCACATACAGCGGCCTCGAGGCCGGAAAAAACATCAGACATGGAACAACCTCAGGCTTGAAGGCCGTGTGGATCCTTCAATAGAGACCTGCAGCTGGCCCAAAAAGAGAACGCCA
>CAYVWU010000020.1:17456-22997 GCA_964455575.1 uncultured Cyanobium sp.
AGGCCGTGTGGATCCTTCAATAGAGACCTGCAGCTGGCCCAAAAAGAGAACGCCAGTATTGGCGCTTGTCTCGATGTTGACCATTCCGGCTGGGACCGATTCACCGTGAAAAGGTTTCCAGATTTATTGCAATCAGAACGTCGCAAATGGAATGCTCGGAGCTGCGTCAGCTTCATTAAAGGGTGAGCGCTGATTGTAGCACTGTGCTCCGGCTTCACGCGCGGGCCGGAGGATCGGTGTCGCGGACCCGGGCTCGCGGACCCGGAATCAACGGCCCCGGGATCAGAGGCGACCGAAATCGTCCTCGTAGCGTTCGATGTCCTCTTCGCTGAGCAGGGCGCCGCGCTGCACCTCCACGATCTCCAGTCCGCTCGCCCCCGCCTCCGCCCGGTGACGGGCCCCGGCGGGAACGAACAGTGTGGTTCCCACCTCGGCCGGGATCGTGGCGTCCTCCAGCAGCAACAGGCCCTCGCCGTTGACCACCACCCAGTGCTCACAGCGGTGGCGGTGGGTTTGGAGGCTGATCCGCTGGCCGGGCGCCACCCAGAGGCGCTTGACGAGATAGCCCGCGCCGGTGGCCAGGGTTTCATACCAACCCCAAGGACGCTGAACGCGCGCGAGGGTCGGAGTGTCCATCGCTGACAGGGATTCAAGCCGTTGCGCTGATCAAACCACCTTTTTGGCGGCCTTTTGGCGACGTTGTGGAAGTCCAGACCGTCGCCCCGGGCTCCCCTCAGGCGCCGGGGACGCGGCGCCCGGCTTCGGGGGCGTGAACAGCCAGGCCCTCTGGCGCGCCCGCGTGAGCGCCGTGTAGAGCAGGCGGGGATCGGTGGGCTCCGGGCCCGGCAGGAGCACCATCACGTCGTTGCTCTCGCTGCCCTGGGCCTTGTGGACCGTCAGCGCCAAAGCGGGCTCCAGGGCGCCGCTGACCCGGGCGGGGTGGATCCAGAGGGGGGCCTCCTGGCCGAAGAGCAGCCACCGCTCCCGATCCCGCGCCACCAGCACCCCCAGATCCCCGTTGCTCAGGCCCAGGCCGTGCAGGTTGCGGACGCAGAGCACGGGCGTGCCGCTCGGCCAGCGGGGCAGGGCGGCGGCGGAGTCGTCCCCCAACAGCTCGCGATGCACCGCCTGCACTCCCCAGGGACCCCGATGGCGGGGGGTGAGGAGCAGGAAGGCGTCGCGGGCGGCCAACACCTCCCGCCAACCCTCCTCCCCACCCGGCGCGCAGGCGTCGGCGGCGGCGCGCAATCGGCGCAGGTGGTCCACCAGGCGCTGGCGCACCGCGGCGGGGAGGGGCCCCGGAGGCTCCTGGCACCAGTGCAGGTTGGCTTCCGGGCCCAGGCCGCGCAGCAGGGGGCGCAGCCCGTCCAGGGGATCGTCCCCCCTCCCGTCCACGCTCCCGCCCACGCTCTCGCCCGCGGCGGCGGCGTCCGCCCCCTCGATGCGCTCCCGCAGGGCGCCGGCCACGGTGGCGATCGCCCCGTCATTGCGCCAGGTCGTGCGCAGGGTCACCACCGCCCCCGCCAGCGCCGGGCGGTGGACCGCGCTCAACAGATCGCGCAGCGGCGCCCCCGGGGCCACCGGGGGCAACTGGGAGGGATCGCCCACCAACACCAGTCGCGCCTGCTCCGGCAGGGCATCGAGCAGGGCCCTCATCAGGGCCAGGTCCACCATCGACACCTCGTCCACCACCAGCAGGTCGAGGGAGAGCGGGCGCAGGCGCTGGCGGCGGAAGGTTCCATCCCCGCGGCTTTCCAGCAGTTGATGGAGGGTGCCGCAGGGCCAGCGGCCGCCGGTGGCCGCCCGCAGGCGAGCGGCGGCCTTGCCCGTCGGCGCGGCCAGCTGGATCACCGCCCCGTCGTCGTTCCGGGCCGCGGCCTCCAGGAGATGGGCCACGGTGCTCGTCTTGCCCGTGCCCGGCCCGCCGGCCAACACCAGCAGATTCCGCTCCAGGGCGGTGCGGATCGCCTGGCGCTGCAAGGGATCCAGGCTGTCGTCGCCGGCCGCCGGGCCCGGCGCGGGGGACACCCGCCCGGCACGGGCCACCAGGGCGGCCAGCACGGTGGAGCGCAGGTGGAGCCAGCGGCGCCAGCCCACCCGCCCGTCCTCCACAGCCAGCGGGCCGTGGGGCTCCCGGGCCAGGGGGGAGGCGGCAAGCGCGGCGCGGTGGGCGTCGGGCCAGGCGGTGGCCTGCAGTCCGGCCGGGGCGGGGCCGCGGAGGTCGAGGGTGAGCTCCCCCCGCTCCAGGGCCAGGGTGAGCGCCTCGATCAGCTCCACCATCGGCGGATCCGCCGGTTGGCCGTAGAGCCGGGGCAGAGCCTCCGCGAGGGCGTGGCCCAGGGGCGGCAGCCAGGGAGGGGGATCGCGGCGGCGGGGAGGCGTCATGGGAGGGTGCCGGGTCGCCACGCCGGAGGGGCGGTCCCCAGAGCCTGATCCAAAGCGAGGAGACGCCCGAGGGGCGGGCGTTCGATCACCATGCCGGGCACGGGCGCCTCCAGGCGGTCCGCCGGCAGGGCGCCCGGCGTGCCGCGCACGAACACATAGACGTAGCCGCCCAGGTGGCGCGCGGGGTCGTAGTCGGGCAGCCGCCAGGCGAGGTAGCGGTGCAGGGCGACGAGATAGAGGTGGGCCTGCAGGGGGTAGTGCTGGCTGGCCATGAGCTGGCGCAGGGCCTCCGGCCCGTAGTCGCCGGGGCCGCAGCTCAGCACCTGGCCCCGCTCATCGCGTCGCCCGAGGCGATTGCTCTTCCAGTCCAGCACCCACCACGTCCCCGCCTCGCCGCCGGGGGTGGGGAACACCAGGTCCATGGAGCCCGTCAGAAAACCGCGATGGCGCACGGGCAGCGCCGCCAGCGCCTCGGCGTAGTCGGCCCCGAAGAGACCCTCGGGATGGAGGCGGAACGCCGCGGCGAGATCCGCCGCCCGGGCCTGCTGGAGGCTGAGGTCGAAGTGCAGCTCATGCAGGCGCCCCCGGGGGGGGAGGTCGGCGGGGCGGAGCCCGCCGAGGGGGCCCCCGAAGGGAGTGGCGAGCATCTGGCCCAAGGCGGCGAGGAGGGGCTCCGTCAGGGCATCGGACAGGCCCGCCCGCCGCAGTTCATGGGCCGCCAGCGCCTGGCTGCGGGGATCGGTGCGCTCGGCTTGGAAGTCGATCCGCTCCAGCAGGCGGTGGAGGCAGTCGCCGAAGCCGCTGCCCGCCGGCAGATCCGCCCAGAGGCCGCGCTCCGGCCAGGGGGATGGTGTCGCGGGGGAGGGTGGCGAGGACAGCGCCGCCGGTGAGGTGGCCGCGGCTGGCGAGGACAGCGCCGCCGGGGGAGCGGGCGGCCCTTCGGCAAGAGGGTCGGGCGTCGCGTCGGGATCGCCGATGTCGCGCCCCTCCTCCAGGGCCAGGGCGTCGGGGAGGGCGAGGGGCTGGCGGTCGTGGGTCCAGCTCGTGTAGCTGCTGCGGGCCCAGCCCCGATCGAGGGGGCCGGAAGGACGGGGGCCCAGGCCCAGAGCCTCGGGCGGCAGGGCCGGCTCCCCCAAGGGCGGACGCCACCCCGGCGGCGGCGGCGGGGGCGGCTCCACCAGCCGCACGGGCAGCTGGCGCCGCCGGATCTCCGCGTCGAGCCGCTCCCGCCACACCGCCAGGTCGGTTTCCGGCCAGGAGGCCTCGGGATCGAGCACGGGGTCGTCGGCGAACAGCCAGGGCTGGAGGGGATTGCAGTGCCGATCCTTGACCGGCGCCCAGGCGAGCACGAGCCGATGCATGGCGCGGCTGAGGGCGACGTAGGCCAGCCGTTCCCGCTCGGCCTCCAGCTCCCGTCGCGCCTGCCGATCGGCCTGCCAGCCCGGACCCCAGTGGCGATTGCGATGGAGATCGAGCCGCGGCGGTCCGCCGGCCCGCGGATGCCAGCGGCGGCCCTCCCCCTTGCCCTGGCCCGCGTCCTGCCAGAGATAGGGGCAGATCACCAGCGGAAACTCCAGCCCCTTGCTGCGATGCACCGTCATCACGGCCACGGCCTGACGCACCTTGTCGCTGTGGGTCTGCTCGGCGTCGGGGACAGCGTCCACCCGCTGGCGCCGGCGGCGCCTGAGCCAGCGGGCCACGGCCTGGGGCCCCAGCCGCTGCCGGTGGAGTCGCTGCTGCGTCAGCTCGGCCGCCTGTCCCAGATCCGCCAGAAACCGCCCGCCGTTCGACAGGCGCGCCAGTTGGTCGGCCCCGAGCACGGCGGCCAGGGGGCCGAGCAGGCCCTGGCGGGGCCAGTCCTTCGCCAGCTGCTGCAGGCGCGCCGCCAGGGCGCTCCACTCCCGCGGCGAGGCGGTGGCGATGGCCTCCGCGCTCCACCCCAGGAGGGGGGAGGCGGCCAGGAGGCGCAGTCGGTTGGCATCGGCGGGTTCGGCAAGGGCGTCGAGGAGGCGTTGCAGGGCGGTGGCGGCCGGCGTGGCGAACACATCCGACTGGCTCACGAGCCGGCTGGGAATGCCCAGCTGCCGCAGGGCGAGGCGCAGATCCTCCGCCTGGGCATGGGTGTTGACGAGCAGGCAGATGTCCGCGGCTTCGAGGGGGCGCTCGTGGGATCCCTCCCGGAGGAGGGGCGGAGCGCTGAGGAGCTGGGCGACGGTGCTGGCGATCTGCCGGGGCAGGCGGGCGTTCAGGGTGGTGTTGTTGGGCAGGCGCGCCGCGGCTGGGGAGGGCGCGTCCTCGCTGGCGGAGTCTGCGGGGGGCTCGGAGGCTTCGGGATTGGCGGTGGCCTCGGGGGCTGCTGAGGCTTCGGGGGCTGCGGCGGCCTCGGGGCTCGCGGGATTGGCGGTGGCCTCGGGGGGCCAGGGTCCCCCCAGCCAGAGCAGGTCCACCGGCGGCTGACCGTCGCCCCCCCGACTGGCCTTGGCCTCCAGCGCGGGCAACGGCGTCAGGCCCGAGCGCACCAGGCCGCGGCCGCAGAGCTGGTTGAGCGCGGCGATCAGCTCGGGGGTCGAGCGTCGGTTGTCCCGCATCGCGAAGCGGGCGTCCGCCCGGTCGCGGGCCGCCAGATAGGTCTCCAGGTCGCCGCCGCGGAAGCGGTAGATCGCCTGCTTCGGATCCCCCACCATCACCAGCAGGTGGCCACCGCCGCCGAAGGCCAGCCGCAGGATGCGCCACTGGATCGGGTCGGTGTCCTGAAACTCATCGATCAGGGCGGCGCTGTAGCGCTCCGCCACCGCCGTCAGCAGCGGCGTCGGCGCCGTGGCCTCCGGCCCGGGATCCACGTCGCTCAGGAGTTGCGAATAGGAGCAGAGGCCGAGGCGCTGGCGTCGCTGGAGCAAGGCCCGCCGCCCCCAGTGGCCGCCATGGAGCAGGGCCAGTTCCGCGGGACCGTCCACCAGCGCGGCCACGGCCTCCATCAGGTCGCGGTGGGGAAGGGTGATCGGCCGCTCGCCGGGGCCCTCCAGCGCCCGCGCCGTTTTGCAGAACGTGCCCGGATGCAGAAAGGTGGTGAGCATCTCCGCCTGGAGCACCGCCCCGTAGCCGGGGTCGTCCTCGGCGACCAGGGCCTCCACGGCGGCGGCATTCCAGCGCTTCGTC